>CAYFRE010000112.1:0-2613 GCA_964345455.1 uncultured Syntrophomonadaceae bacterium
AAAATGGCGGATAAGAAGGGTGGAGGCAGTTCACGCAACTGCCGTGACAGCAACGCAAAGCGTCTCGGTATAAAAAGATACGGCGGCCAGTTGGTCAAGGCGGGCAGTATTCTGATTCGCCAGCGGGGATGCCGTATTCATCCCGGGGTCAATGTTGGCAAGGGCAAGGATGACACACTTTTTGCCATGGCCGATGGTAAAGTTGTTTATGAATACGACCACCGCGCAAAAAAACAGGTCAGCGTTTATCCGCTGGAAAGCGAAGCGGTTGTTTAAAAGACCCGGGGAACTCCCCGGGTTTTCTTTTGGGAAGAATTAAAGACTGGAAATGCTGGGGGGGCCGTGACCTATATTTGTCGATGAAATCTGGCTTGAAGTTAGCGGCGGCAGAGGGGGCAGCGGTGCGGTCTCTTTCCGCCGCGAAAAGTATGTTCCCAGGGGCGGTCCCGACGGCGGTGATGGTGGTGACGGGGGGAGTGTCATCCTGGTTGCCGATCCCTCAAAACAGAGCTTTCTAGACCTGCGCTACCGGCGCCGCCAGCGGGCCTCCAGCGGGGCAAACGGGGGAACGAAGAACCGGCACGGCCGGCGCGGCGCCGACCTGCTGATCCCGGTTCCCCTGGGCACTCTTGTCCGCGACGAGCAGGGTCGTTTACTGGCCGATCTCACTCTCCCGGAGCAGAAAGTAAGGGTGGCTGCGGGAGGAACCGGCGGCCGCGGAAACAGCCGTTTTACCACCTCGAGGCATCAGGCGCCCCGCCATGCCGAGAAAGGGCTGCCTGGTGAGGAGCGTAAAATTTATCTTGAGTTGAAGCTGCTTGCCCAGGTCGGTCTGGTCGGTTTTCCGAACGCCGGCAAATCAACTCTGCTGGCGCGCATCTCCTCCGCCCGTCCGAAGGTGGCCGATTATCCCTTTACCACCCTGACGCCGCAGCTCGGCCTGGTGGAAACAGGGGACGGGAAGAGCATTGTCATTGCCGACCTGCCGGGCCTGATTGCCGGAGCGCATCGCGGTGCGGGTCTGGGCCACCGCTTCTTGAGGCATGTGGAGCGGAACCTGCTGCTGCTGCTGGTTATTGATCTGTCTCCCGGAGCAGAGCCCGAACCGGCCGAGGCCTATACCCAACTCATCAGGGAACTTGAGCTTTACAGTGACCGGCTGCCGGGTTATCCTCGCATTATCGCCGGCAACAAGATCGATCTGCCCGGAACGGATGAAAACCTGGACCGTTTACGGCGTGTAGTTGAAAACGAGGATGGGGAGCCGGCAGAGGTATTCGCAATTTCCGCGGCAACCGGCGCTGGTGTAAAGGAGCTGGTCCACCGGCTCGCCGCGGAGGTGACGCGTCTTGCCGTGTTACCGCGGACCACACCGGGGATAGAGGAAAAGATTATCAGCCCGGCATTCCCGGAGCAGGAGAGCGCTTTTGTTGTCGAGAAGAAAGGTGATCTCTATCGGGTTCGCGGCGCCCGCATTGAAAGGGCGGCGGCGCAAACTGATTTTGAAAATGAGGAGTCTTTGCAGAGGTTTCAGCGGTACTGCCGGCGTTGTGGATTGGAGGCCGAATTAAAAAGAATGGGCGCCAAAGCAGGAGATACGGTCTGCATCGGCGAAGAAGAATTTTACTATGATACATGATATATGAAGAGGAGCTTGCGCCTTTGCCGTTACCACCCAACCGTAAACACGGCCCGCTTAAAATCGGCCTCATGGGAGGCACTTTTGACCCGATACATATCGGGCACCTGGTTACAGCCGAAGAAGCTAGACAGCAGTTTTCCCTGGATCACGTAATATTTATCCCCGCCGGTCTGCCGCCGCACAAAGAGAAAAAGCAGGTGTCGCCGGCAGAGCATCGTTACCTGATGACCACTCTTGCGGTAATGTCCAACCCCTCGTTTGTCGTTTCCCGGGTGGAGGTGGATAAAGAAGAGCCCTCCTATACGATCGATACGCTTCGCTATTTTTCCACCCGCGGCGCTCCCGGTACCAACCTCTTCTTCATTACCGGGGCCGATGCCATCATGGAGATCCTCACGTGGAAAGATTATACCGACCTGATCAGGCTGTGTACATTTATCGCCGTTTCGCGCCCCGAATATCCCCTGGAAAAGCTCGGTGAAATAACGGGGAAGCTTTCTTCGGAGCTGCGCACAAAAATTCACCTGCTCGAGATACCGGCCCTGGCAATATCATCTACATTCATCCGCAAGCGGGCGGCCCTGGGAAAGACGATCAAGTATCTTACTCCGGAACCGGTGGAACAGTACATCAAAAAACACGGTCTTTATAAAAAATAGTTTGTTAACTGCGGAAATAGGTTATAATACTCTTGGAGGTGACAGCTTGATGGAAAAAACGTTATATGTGGGGAATATCCCCTGGAGCACCACTGAAAGCCAACTGGAGGAATTTTTTGCACAGTACGGCCAGGTGCTGGGATGCCGGATTATCACCGAAAGATCCACAGGTAGGTCCAGGGGGTACGGGTTTATCGAGGTTAATGAAGACGAGATGGAAGAGATCATGGAAAAAACAAACGGTGCTGAACTCGACGGTAGAAAAATTGTGGTGAACGAGGAGACACCCCGAGAAGATTCCTGAGGTGTAGC
>CAYFRE010000112.1:2628-5873 GCA_964345455.1 uncultured Syntrophomonadaceae bacterium
TGTGCTTATGCAGGAACTACTGCATGGAAAGAGAACCGTATCGAAGATTAATGAAAGAGCATCTCGGCGATAGGCTCTACCGGCATTCCGTGGGGGTGGCTGAAACGGCCGCTGACCTTGCGGGCCGCTACCAGGCGGACAGGCACCGGGCCTACCTGGCCGGGTTGCTTCACGACTACGGAAAAGCGTACAGCCGTAAGGAGCTGTGTCAAAAAGCAGATCTGCTCGGTTTGCGCCTGGACCGGATCACCCTGTCGGGAAAGCGGTTGCTGCATGCTCCGGTGGGGGCCGCCCTGCTGAAGTTTGAGCTGGGACTGACCGATACCGCGGTCCTTAAAGCAGTGGCCTATCATACCACCGGTCGCGAAAAAATGTCGTTGCTGGAGAAGGTTCTTTATCTGGCTGATTTAATTGAGCCGGAACGGGATTTTGACGGGGTGGAGTTGCTGAGGGAGATAGCCTTTACAGGTCTTGAGCCTGCTCTTTTGGCCGCAGTGGATCAGACGATCCAGTCGGTAATCAGGAGGGGCATGCTGCTCCATCCCCGTTCTGTTCAGTTTCGCAACAGTCTGCTGGCCAGCTTAAGAGAGAACGGAGGCTAAAAGATGCGCTACAGCAGGTCTTACCTGCTGCAGAAGCCAAAAAAGACATCGAATCGCAAGCGCAAAATGCTATTTTTTCTGATTGCGTTGATGCTGCTTATCCTGGCGGTAGTTTTCTCAGTCAACCTCATCACAATCTTTCATTCTATTCATAACGATACCGATTGGGCCCAGGCTCTGCGCCTGCAGAGAGGCGGCGATGAGCGGGTTTACCTTCTTTACGGGATCGATTACTGGGGCGCAAACCCCTATGTGGAGAGGCTGCTTCTAATTCACCACGATACTCTCAACCAGTCTATCAGCCTGCTTTACATTCCCGGAAATACTCTGATTGAAACCGAAGAGCGCGGTCCGGAACCTCTGGGCCAGGCTTACCGGTACCTTGATCACCCAGTTTTTATCGAACTGGTGCAGGAGCTTACCGGCATTCCGGTGCACCACTATGTGGCTTTCAATTACCAAGGGATAGCCGGCCTGGGGGATTATCTGGGCGGCGTGGAAAGCAGCGCTTTTCCGGGTGGAGAGGGAAGCGGCAGCTCCCTGCTGCCCCGGGAGAGCGGGCGCTTGAGCGGATTTGAGCTCTACCGCTACTTTATAACAGCGGATTATCGGGAACCGCCCTGGGAACAGCTGAACAGGCAGCAGCAGGTGCTGGCACAATTATGGAGCAAGATGGAGAATAATAAAATATGGCACTGGCCAAAGATGATCAAAATACTATCACCGTTTCTGGAAACCGACCTTTCGTGGCGTGAACTGACGGCCTTGCGCGATCAATTTGGCGAATACGAGTATGCCGGGATGAAGGCGTTGATCCTGCCGGGAAAAGAAGAGGTCATCGACGGCTGTCTCTACTGGGTGCCTGATCAGAAATCGCTCGAGGATATAGTACGCCTGGTAAATGAGGGTTACCTGGTGATCCCCTCCGAAGTTACCGTGGAGGTACTTAACGGCAGTGGTATCGACGGCCTGGCCTCGAAGGTCGCCGCTCTCCTTCAGGAGGAGGGTTTCCAGGTGGTTAGAAAAGGAAACGCCGATCATTTCGACTATACAGAGTCGCAGGTGATCGCTCTGGGCGAGATTGTCGACAAGGCCCGGGCGGTGGCCCTTTACATTCCGGGTTCATCGATGCTGCACCAGTATAACCCTGAGGCAGAAGTTGATGTGGCCGTTATTATCGGCAACAGCTACACTGAATATCAAAACAACTCTTAGCTCTCTCTTAAGGAGGTGAACTGCTTGTCGGAACCGGCAAGCGGCTCCCGAAAGTTGGCTTTGTGGGCGGCGGAACTGGCTGCGGAGAAAAAAGCGCAAGATCTCACCTTGCTGGAAGTGGGCAAGGTTTCTATTGTCGCCGACTACTTCTTGATTGCTACCGGGGCAACACGGATTCAGGTTCAGACAATTTGCGATTACCTGCGTGAGAAGATAAAGGAACAGGGCCGGCCCCTGCTGCGGATGGAAGGCTACCGGGAGGGATGGTGGGCCGTGCTCGACTACGGTGACCTGGTGGTCCATCTTTTTCAGCCCGAAGCCAGGGAATTTTACAATCTGGAAAGGCTCTGGAGCAGGGCCCCCCTGATTGACATCTAACAAAACCCAGTGGGACACCGGGGACGTACCTTTCTGTCCCACTTTTAAATGGACATGGGAACGTGGCCGTTATGTGGAGATATCAGCTAGGCATACCTCGCCCGCCGGGTCTGTTAGCTCCCTGCCCCGTTTTGGAGGATACATTATGACTTCACAGAAAGTAGTGGAAATGTTACTGGAGTCTTCCCGCCGTGGAGTTAACCCCGCCGGTGAAGACTACCGCTACCTTTTGCTGGAAGATACCGTCTCCCTGGCCGGACGGCTCGGCCTGACCCGCCGTCAACTGGAGATCGCCGCTCTCGAGGCCGGAATAGTTCCCGAGAGGTACCAGCGCAACCTGGGCACAATAGGCATCGCCGGTCAGATCAAACTGCTCCGGGCGCAGGCCGGCGTAGTAGGCGCCGGCGGATTGGGCGGCTTCGCCGTTGAGCTGCTGGCCCGCTGCGGGGTAGGCAAACTTACAGTGATCGACAGCGACAGTTTTGACTCAACCAACCTTAACCGCCAGCTTTATGCACTTGAAGGCGGGCTATCATTGGGCAAGGCCGCTGCGGCGGCACAGCGGGTGGAGAAGGTCAACGGCGCCGTGGAGGTAACCGCCCACCGCTGCCGCGGCGATTCCGATAATTTGCCCCGGTTGCTGCAGGGCTGCGCTCTTGTTCTTGACTGCCTTGATAACCTGCAGACCCGGTTTTCCCTTGAAGAGGCCTGCCGGAAGTTGAAGATACCCCTGGTGCACGGCGCCATTGCCGGATTTATGGGCCAGGTGGCGGTTATCCGGCCGGGGCGTCCCCTTCTTACCGCGATCTATGGCCGGCAGAATGAGCAAGGATCCGGCCGGGGAGTGGAAACACATTTCGGCAATCCTTCCTTCACTCCTGCGGTAGTTGCGGCCTGGCAGGCGGCGGAAGCGGTAAAGCTGCTGGCCGGGATGGACGCCACGCTGGAGGACACCCTGCTGTTAATCGATCTCTTTTCAGGTGAGACCACCCGCATTCTTTTAACTGCCGATATTAATGGACAATAAAACAATGGCGGCGTTTTTTGTAG
>CAYFRE010000113.1:0-5580 GCA_964345455.1 uncultured Syntrophomonadaceae bacterium
AGCCGGGGCGAGAACATTTACGGCCACCTCTTCGCACGGCCTCGCCTTCATGCACGAGATGACTCACTGGATTGCCGGCGCGCGCCTGCCGGTGGACATGGCCGTGGTTAACCGGGCCCTGGGGGCGCCCTGGTGCCTCGACCCGGATCAGGGCGACAGCCTCTCGCAGAGGGACACCGGCTGGATCCAGCTTTACTGCGCCAGCGCCCAGGAGATCTTCGACACGATTCTGCAGGCCTATCCCTTGAGTGAAAGCCTGCTCTTACCGTGCATGGTCGTACTGGACGGATTTTACCTGTCGCATACTTATGAAGCGGTGGAGCTGCCCGAACCGGAACAGGTTAAACGATTTGTCGAGCCGCCGCGGTTCGCGGCCCAGGTCGATCCCCTGCAGCCGGCGAATATGCACGGCCTCACTGGCGGCGAAGAGGTTTCGCGCCTGGTGCGCGAGCGCCACCGCGACCAGCAACTCGTTCCCGCGGTCATGGACGAAATCAATGATCGCTTCGCCGCCATCTTCGGCCGCCGCTACGCCCCGGCCGAAGGGAAAGCGCTGGAGGGAGCGGAGACGGTGGTGGTGACGGCGGGCAGCATCTCCGAAACGGTCGAGAGCGCGCTGCCAGACCTGCAGAAAACAGGGATGATCCGGCTGAAGGCTTTCCGACCTTTCCCGGCGGAGGAGCTGCGGGCCTTGCTCATAAGAAGCGCAGCGCAGCGAATCATCGTCATCGATCGGAACTGCTCCCCGGGGGCGGGCGGGATCCTGGCCCAGGAGCTCAGGTCGGCTCTATACGGTGACGGATCCGGTCCGGTGGTGCAAAACCTGGTTCTGGCCGGGGGCATCGACCTCAGCCCGCAGATGCTGCGGCAGGTAGTGAAAGAGCCTCCCGGGGACGGCACGGGCAATCTGATCATGGAACATTGGGGGGTCGATTTAAGATGATCACACCTGAACAAGCCCAGAACGGCGGCCTGCTTTATGCGGGTCATCCGGCCTGTCCCGGCTGCGGGGCGGCCCTCTCGGTGCGTTACCTGACGCGCGCTCTAGGGGAGAAAACCGCCTTTGTCATTACCGCCTCCTGCTGGAGCATCATTGCCGGGCTGCCGCCCCTGACCAGCCTGAAATGCCCCATTCTGCACTGCCCCTTTCCCAGCGCGGCCGCGGTGGGAAGCGGCGTGAAAAAGGGGCTGGTCCAAAAAGGAGACAGCGAAACCACGGTTCTCGTGCTTTCCGGCGACGGCGGCACCTTCGACATCGGGCTTCAGGCGCTCTCGGGCGCGGCGCAGCGCAACGAAGATTTTATCTTTGTC
Source organism: uncultured Syntrophomonadaceae bacterium (assembly GCA_964345455.1). Classification (GTDB taxonomy): domain Bacteria; phylum Bacillota; class Dethiobacteria; order DTU022; family DTU022; genus JAAZIN01. The sequence goes on from CAYFRE010000113.1 coordinate 1,312, forward strand.
TGCTATGACAATGAGGCTTACATGAACACGGGGGGACAGACCAGCTCGGCCACCCCTTACGGCACCCGCACGGCCACGGCGCCGTTTCCTCTTTACCAGGACCGGCCCAAGAAAGAAATGATCAAGATCATGGCCGCTCACGGTATCCCTTATGCGGCCACGGCCACGGTAGCTTTTATCGATGACCTGGAAAAAAAGTTTGCCGCCGCCCGGCAGATCCGCGGTTTCCGCTTCTTTCACCTGCTGAGCCCCTGCCCGCCGGGGTGGGGCGCCGAACCCGATCAGACGATTCACCTGTCGCGCCTGGCGGTGGAGAGCTGTCTCTTTCCTCTCTACGAGGTGCGGCACGGCGAAAAATTCACGCTGACCCACCGCCCGGTGCAGAAAAAGCCGCTGGATGAATACCTGCAACTGCAGCGCCGTTTTCGCAGCCTGGAGAAGGAGCAGATCAAGGAGATGCAGTGGCAGGTGGACCGGGACTGGCAGAAGCTGCTGCAGCTGACCGGCGGATCAGGCGCGGGTTAATCGGAAAACACTGGAGTGTCCAGGGCGCTTCATGGGATAATTTATGCCTTCAGGAAAGAACTGACAAATAGTTCTTGACAGGGTCAGGAATATTGATATAATCTTTTATAGACACTAGCGTCAATGAAAGAGAGACGAAATGCCCAAGATAGTAAATGTCGAAGAGATGAAGCATCTGATCATGACTGAAGCGGTCCATGTGTTCATCCGGCGCGGATATCACAAAACTACCTTTGCCGAGATTGCCCGGAGATGCTCTATTGGCCGGACCACGATATATCAGTACTTCAGGAACAAAGATGAAATCTTCATGTATGCGGTCAAAAATATCAACCAGGTCTTCGAAGCCGAATACCGGAGTATTCTTGAGGATCCTGCGCTCGGTGTCCTGGAGAAAATCAAGAGAATATATTCCAGATTTCTACTTCGCTGCTGCAAAAATAATAACGAAATCTCCCTGCTGCTCGAACTTGCGCTGATCTTGAAAAGAGACAATCACGAGCTTCTAGAGCAGGTCAAGAAATCACTGGAGCTGCAGGATGTTTTTTATAATTTGCTGGAAGAAGGTGTCAGGTTTAAACAGATTAAACCGCTGCATAATATGAAAAGCATGGCTTTCACCCTGGAGACCTTCATGGAATCATTGATGTTATATCTTCCCTTCACTGAACCGGGCGAGATGGACGGTCATTTGCAGAATCTCCATTTGATAATAGACGGGTTGGACGCCTAAAAAAATTTTGTTTTTATAGACACTCATGTCGATTAAAGTGGGGCATATATTAAGAAAAAGGAGGTTTATCCGGATGCGAACATTCAAGCAAATAATTTCGGCGATGGCAATCAGGGAAGGTCTACGGTATCTGGAAAAAGATCCTGTAAGCAATTATACCAGGCTGGTCAGTTGGGCCGAGAAACTTGCCGTAAAACCGGATCACAAGGAGATGGCGAAGACCTTCAGGGAGATCGGCGAAGGCAACAATAACTGGTTCCAGTTATATGCCAGGACGGTGCAGAATGTTGACCCCAACATTCAGAGAAAGTTTCTGGTGAACTTCTTTGTGAACTCCGCCATAGCCGGCCTGCCGGCCAAAGAGAAGATTGCCCGAAAGAACGGGATCAATATTCCCTGGGCGATACTGATGGACCCGACCGCTGCCTGCAACCTGAAATGCACCGGTTGCTGGGCGGCAGAATACGAGAAGGGCGATTCGTTAAGCTATGAGACTATTGACCGGATCATCCGGGAAGGGAAACAGCTGGGGATCTACATGTATATCTACTCCGGTGGCGAACCGCTGGTACGCAAATCCGATCTGATCAGGCTGGCGGAAAAACATGATGACTGCATGTTTTTATCTTTTACCAACGCCACCCTGGTGGACGAAGCTTTCTGCAAAGAGCTGGTCAGGGTCGGGAACCTGATGCTGGCCATCAGTATTGAAGGCTCTGAAGAGGAGACCGATCTGCGCCGGGGGAAGGGGACCTATCGGAAAGTAATCCAGGCCATGGATCTGCTTAAAGCTCACCGCTGCGGGTTCGGCTTCTCGGCCTGCTATCACAGCAAAAATGTTTACGGAGTCGGTTCCGAAGAATTTGTCGATCTGATGATTGAAAAAGGCTGTCTCTTCGGCTGGTACTTTACCTATATGCCTCTTGGCAAGAACGCAGTCCTGGAGCTGCTGGCTACTCCGGAGCAGCGTGAATTCATGTATCATCAGGTCCGCGATTTCCGGGAGCGAAAAGATATCTTTTTGCTGGACTTCTGGAATGACGGCGAATATACCGGCGGCTGTATTGCCGGGGGCCGCAATTACCTGCACATCAACGCCAACGGCGATGTCGAGCCCTGCGCATTCATCCATTACGCCAATGCGAATGTCAAAGAGATGAGCCTGCTGGAAGCTTTAAAGAACCCACTTTTCACCCAGTACAAACAGAACCAGCCTTTCAATCAAAACCATCTGCGGCCCTGTCCGTTGCTAGACAATCCCGAACAGCTTCGGAAAATGGTTCACCGGGCCGGAGCGCTCCCGACACAGACCGGAGACCTGGAGCCGGTCGATGACCTGACCGCCAAGTGTCAGACAGCGGCAAAGCGGTGGGCCAAGACCGCCGATCGCCTCTGGGCAGAATCACACGCAGAGGAAAAGAGAACAGCAAAGCCGGATGCAGCGGTTGAAGTATGAAGTGCTCGGGATTGCATGCCGTCTTCCCAAATACAGGGGTTTTTTATCGCGCTCCTGCATTATCTTTTTCCGGCCACCCCGGTTTTGCTCCTGCATATTTACCGCCCTCAGGATGACAACAATGGGGGGCCTTCATAGCAATAACGGAGGCGAGGAATGATCATTTATGATATATAAAGCAGGCGGAACTTTTTGCTCCCGGTGATACTCAGATAAGAGAGAGGAGATGAGGGGCGATAATGAGAAAGTATATCCTGGTTATTTTAGGGATGTTTCTCCTGGGCCCCGTTGGATGCTCCCCGGGCGTAACTCTGCCGGACGGTGATCCGGCTGGTGGGGAGCCGGTCCTGGAACAGCCCTCACCGGACGAAGTTCCCGGTGAAGAAGTAGCGCCGCCGGAAAGAATCGTTAAAGAAATAGAAGGGCTGGTCCGCCTGGCTGACCTTGACGCCGGCTTCATCTTCGATCTAAAGTATGCCACGGCTGATAATTTTGTGGGGAAGCCTGTTTACCCGGTGGCGGTGGCGGTCCTGAAAAAGGAGACAGCCGAACGGCTGCTTCAGGCCAACGCCATCTTCCAGGCCGACGGTTACAGGATCAAGGTCTGGGACGCTTACCGCCCTCTTTCGGCGCAGCGAATTCTCTGGGAAGCCTATCCTGACAGCAGCTTCGTGATCAACCCCGATGCCTTGCCCGCCGCCGGAGGCTGGAAAGCGAGGCATAACAACGGCATGGCGGTAGACCTGACCCTGGTCGATGCCGGCGGCAACGAGCTGGTGATGCCTACAGGATTTGATGATTTCAGCGAAAAAGCGGCTCCAGATTACCCCGGGATGTCTGAAGAGGCGCGCCGGAACGTGCAATACCTTATCTCGGTTATGGAGAGCGCCGGTTTCAGAACCCCCCCGAACGAATGGTGGCATTTCAGCGATATCGCGGGTACTCCTACGCCCTATCTCGATATCCCCCTGGAAGCCTTCCTCGATTAACCGCCTGTTCAATAAATGGGACACAGGGGAAGTACCTTTTTGTCCTACTTTTAAGAGGGTGTAGGCCATTTTATACCTGGTGAACGGCGGGTGAAGTGTGTTCACCCGCCGTTAAAGGCTATAACTTCGTTTTTGTTCGGGTCAAGGCTTTCCGACCTCTAATTATCAGCCGCCGGCGAGGGGCGGAAAGAGTGAAACCACGTCACCGTCCTGCAGCCTGGTGTTTTTCCACTTAAGGTGGGCGATATTTTTGCCGTTTACGAGAATCGTGGCCACCTTCAGCCTGGCGGAAAATTCATTACCGTAGCGCCCTGAGACCTGCCGGAGCAGCGCTTTTACGGAGGCCGCTTCCGTGGTAAAGCCTTTTTCTCCGGCGGCGGCGCGCAGCGAAGCATAAAGTTTTACTTCAACCATTGCCTGGTTTCCTTTCTTACTTTAAACAGTTTCAGACCCAGGTTGCAGCGGTTCAGGCAGGATCAACCGCGCCACCCGGGAGGACCGGATCCTGTTCGATCTTAAGGGCCTTCAGTGTTCTCAGCCGGGGAACCCCGGCGCTGCTCCATCCC
>CAYFRE010000113.1:5590-5855 GCA_964345455.1 uncultured Syntrophomonadaceae bacterium
AAGCTGTAATATTTCGGGAGCATCTTCGCCAGGGGCACCTTAGAATTGGGCTCTTCGGCGCGCTGCAGTTCGTCGGTCAGTCGTGCGGGCAGGGTATCGTCTGCGGCGGTCAGGCCTTCCCGCAGATTGAAGATGCGGTCCATGGTCACGACCCGTTTTCCCAGTTCCATGAGCCGGCCCAGGGTGAAGCGCTGCCCGGTACAGTATGCGTGTGCCTTAACCTGGGGGAGCATGAAAAAGGGCGGCGGTACGGGCAGTGTCCAAG
>CAYFRE010000114.1:0-5835 GCA_964345455.1 uncultured Syntrophomonadaceae bacterium
GTTCCCATCCCGAACACGGCCGTTAAGCCCTCCAGCGCCGATGGTACTCGGGGCGTAAGCCCCCGGGAGAGTAGGTCACCGCCGGAGAACCTTTTATAAAGCGGGACAGTCCTTTGGAAAAGGCCTGTCCCTCTTCATCATATTAATAATGGTTATATTAATCTTGATCTGGTAAGATTATGTTGATGAAACAAAAAGATCATCAAGGAAAGGGGATAAAAATGAAAAAATTAAGTGGGACCAAGACCGAAAATAACCTGAAGGAGGCTTTTGCCGGCGAATCAATGGCTCGGAACAACTATACATACTTCGCCAGCGCCGCCAAAAAAGAGGGTTACGAGCAGATTTCCGCCATATTTCTGGAGACAGCCGAGAATGAAAAAGAACATGCCGAGATGATGGTAAAGTTCCTGAACGGGATTGGCAGCACAGAGGAGAACCTGGAAACTGCAGCTGCCGGGGAGAACTATGAGTGGACCGACATGTACAAAAAGTTCGCCGGCGAGGCGCACGAGGAAGGCTTTGAAGAAATCGCTGCTGTTTTTGAATCTATTGCAAAGGTGGAAGAACAGCATGAGAAACGCTTCCGGGGCTTGCTGAAAAACCTTCAAGAAGGCAAGGTGTTCAAGAGGGATGAAGAGGTGGTCTGGAAATGCCGCAACTGCGGGTACATCCATACCGGCCGGAAAGCCCCCGAAGTGTGTCCGGCTTGCAAGCACCCGCAGGCATATTACGAACTCAGAGCTGAGAATTACTAGTGAAACAATGGGAAGCAGGGGGACGGCAGACTGTATGACCGTAAACGAGCTGCTTTGCCAGGGCGAGGCATCCTCGCCCTGGCAGGTATAAGCGCCTATGGCAGCGGATCGGTCACCGAGCCCATGAAGAGAAGTGAGCCGGTCTTGTGATCCACGATGCTGACGAAGAAGGGCCGGTCCACGATCATACAGAATGTAGGAGAAGATTCTTCCGTGATCTCTACAGAGGTGGCTGCAGCGGCCTCTGTGCCCTTTTCATTTACCTCCACGAAAGTTTTATGCTTCACTTCAGCGATAAACATCCTGGGAGGCACGGGTTTCATCCTTGAAAAATCCGCCGCGCTGTCGTTAAAGGCGATCTCCATGCCCATAGCCTTGAGGGGCTCGTTGAGCGACGCTTCATATTCAAACTTGAAGCGGGGCAATCCTATATAGGCCTCTGTTTCCTGAAACTGATCCATCCAAGAGTTCCACGCTTCGGGGGTAAGCCGTTCATAGAAGCTCTCCAAATTCTGTCCGGATTCGGGTAGAAAGACGTAGATGCCGATCCGCTGCGTCTTGCCGTAGGGTATGGATGTTGCCTGGAAACCCTCCTGCTCCAGGCACCGGAACTGCCCTTCCCGGAACATCACCGGATGTTCCTTGCTGCTCCCGTCCGGCAGTGTAAAGGGGATTTCCCGGGTTTGAACAGGATCGAAAGGTTCCGTCCAGACGGCCTTGAAGTAGATGGCGTTGATCAAAAAGAGAACCGTCAGCGGGTGGATGGGAGCTTCAATAAGGTCTTTGATCTTGCCCGCGGTTTGTTGCACCACCCACCGGTTGATCGTCGCGGCGGCGTCGGGCAGGTCAAAATCAAGCTCCGTCACCTCCGCTCCGAAGTAATCGTGATTGCGTTGCAGGAAGTCCTCGTAAAACTCTTTCCCCTGCCGTGCCCAGAGAGAGTTGGCCAGGGCCAGCTCTACTTTTGGGTCGGGATTCTGCAGGATGGTGCGTAGATCGGCGAAGGCCGCGTTGATCTCTTCAAGTTCCATTTCTCCAAACCGGAGTACTTCCGCCATGGCCGCGGCGGTATCTCCGGCGGCCCCGTTGTAAGTCATCGCCAGGGCCAGGGAGACGCCGGCAGGAGAGATGAAGAGATTCTGCCCGGGTGTTTCTTTCAAAAGAATATGAAACAGGTTGAAGGCAAAATCCGTGTTCGCCTCGACCAGGCGGGGATCGACATGATCCGCGGGTTCGGCATAGGCGGGCTCTCCACCCGGCCGGCAGGCTCCCGCCAGCTGTAACAACGCGGTAAGGATCAGCAGCAGGGCAATCAGTGCTGCTCCCTTGAACGGTAATCCGGTCACAGGTAATCCCTCACTTTCAAAGGGTTCTCTATTGATAGACCTCTTACGGGAAGAAAAGGTTCCCCGGAAAAGGGATGCAGCTGACCACTCCGGTACAGGCGGACGCAGTCCGTCTTCACGGTAATTATGGCACATTTTTTAAATGTATAGGTTCCGTTGCAGAGGCAACCATGTCCGCCCGCTCTTTATAGCATCCTTTACGCGGGGTTTCGAAGATATATCACACAGCCCTGCCGCCTTCTTTTAACGCGGTAGCGCCTTATTTGCAGTTTCCCGGTTCGGGCATGCCGGCTCAGCCAATGTGCCGGGTGCGATCGGTAGTCAGCATGACTGCGCCGATGACCAGGACACAGCCGGCTATCTGGACAGGGGTGACGGACTCGTGAAAGAATAGCGAAATAATGATAGTGGCTACCGGGATCAGATTAATGAAAATTGAGGAGTGGCTTGCTCCGAGAATGGCCACGCCTTTATTCCACCAGATAAAAGCCAGCACCGAACCGATCAGGGCCAGGTAGAGAACAGCGGCAATTCCCGGCCACCCGGCATCCGGAAATGCAGCCAGTCCGGGTTTGCAGAACAAACCAAAAGGAAACAGGAGCAAGGCACCTGTGAGAAAGCCGTAAAATGTAGTTATTACCGGTGAAAAGCTGTCGCTAACAGTTTTGCCGACGATTGCGTAAAGGGACCAACTGATTACAGACCCCAGCGTGAGGATATCCCCGAAATTAAATTCGAGAGAGCTGATTATCTGCCAGGAACCTTCGCTGATTACCAGCATGACCCCGAAAATGGAGATCAAGGCGCCTCCTGCGAGGCGCGCGGTAAATTTTTCTTTTAAAAGCAGCGATGCCAGAATGGCGGTAACAATGGGGTTGATGGCCACAATCAAAGAACCGTTTACCGGAGAAGTATACTTCATGGCGTACAAGAAAAAAGCGTTATAAGCGAAAATACCGGTGAGCCCGAGCAGAAAGAAATTCAACCAGTCTCTTTTTTTGACAGGCGTGCTGAATATTTCGCGGCGGCCGATTAACAGGAGAATGATGGTGGCAATGGCGAAGCGAAGAAAAGCAACGGCTAACGGGTGGAAGTTGACCAGGGCAAAACCTGCGGCGTTGAAGGTGCCGCCCCAAAAGAAAGCAACCAGGACCATGAGAAGATAGATAAGCTTGTTGTTGGGCATATTGTTTGCTCCTTAGTGATATACATTAACGTATTTTTCGCCTGGAAATTGCAAAGTCCTGCATCCGGTTTCAATCCTGCGTTGTCCGGTGTAAACAATTATGGTAGAATTATCACGAAATGAGGTGATTTTGTGTACGGTGAACAGAACAGGAGCGGTACTACCCCGGGCATTCAGAGGACGGCACGCAATTCGATTATTTGCGGGATCATCATGCTGATGGGATGGATTTTACCGCTGCTGGGTATACCCCTGGGCATTGCCGGCCTGACCATGGGTATTACCGGTCTGTCTTCAGCACGCCGGGATCTGGCCAGGGCTGGAATTTTCTTGAACGGACTCGGCCTGGGTCTGACCGCTCTAAATATGTTTCTGGCGTTCTATTTACTAACGACAGGCAAGCTCGATCCGCTGCTCATGTTTCAATAAGCAGCTTTTTGCCGCCGGCGTCATGTCAAAGATCGCACCCGGAAACATCTCTACAATGACAGGATCCGTGCCGCCGCCGCAAGGCAGTCGGCGATCTCATACATGTTGGAGACGCTTCCGGCAGCAAGATCCTCTTTCAGCCGGTAATAGTCAAGGCAGGTGCCGCAGACAAGTACCTCTGTGCCCTTATCCTGCAGTACCTGCAGCTCTTCGATCACCGGCGAACCTTTCACGCACAGTTTAACTCCGCTGTTAATAAAAATAATTGTTTTGGGAAAGTCTGAACGTGCGGTTAGAGTGTAGAGATAGTTACGCATCAACAGCTTTCCCAGTTCTTCGCTGCCCCGGCCCAACTGCTCCGTGCCGATCAGGATAATCTGATCATGTAGAACACCGGCGCGGGTGGAAGCCGGTGCCAGCTCCTCTTCCGGAATATTTTTTCCGGCGGTGATATAAATATGGAAAGCACCCTCTTTCTCTTCCCAGCGCGCAGCAAAACCTTCTTTTTTGGCCATGCGGATCACGTTTTCCCGGGCGGCTTCATGATTGACGATCGAGATCAGCCCTTCGGGGTTTTCAGATAGCGCTCTCTTTGTCCGGAGAACCGGTTCGGGACAGTTCAGGCCACGATTGTCAATTTCTTTCATTTGTAAGTCTCCTTCCGTTCATGCATGATATAGTATCATGCTGTTTTTTCAGGTCTTCAGTGAAGCGATCTCTGCCAGGGCGCCGGAGAGATAATCGATATCTGCTTCCCCGGTGAAGAAGCCGGGGCTCAAGCGAACCGTCCCTTCAGGGAAGGTTCCCAAAGCCCGGTGAGCCAGGGGAGCGCAGTGCAACCCGGTCCGGCAGAGGATCCCGTAAGCACTATCCAGGATGTAACCGAGTTCTCCGCAGTCGACCCCTTTCATGGTCAGGGAAAGAACCGCGGTGCAGCGTGAAGGATTCTCGGGGCCGTAGAGCTCTATACCGGGAATCCGGGCCAGTTTGCCCCGCAGGTAAGCGTAGAGGGTCATTTCACGGTTCCGGATCTGTTGCAGGCCGGTTTCTTCGATAAACTTAACTCCTTCGATCAGCCCGGCTAGGCCGGGGCTGTTTAAAGTTCCCGCTTCGAGGCGCTCGGGCATGGACTCGGGTTGGAGCTCCATCTCAGAATAACTGCCGGTACCGCCTTCCCGCCACGGTTTCAGATCGATATCGGGTCGAACATAGAGGCCTCCGGTTCCCGCCGGTCCCAGGAGACCTTTGTGGCCGGTAAAGGCCAGCAGATCGATCTGCGAGGCCTGGACATCGATGGGGAGAACCCCGGCACTCTGTGCCGCGTCCACGAGGACATAAGCGCCGTGGAGGTGGGCGATTTCGATTATCTCGTCAATGGGGGCGATTGTGCCGCAGACATTGGAGGCCTGGTTTACGATCAGCAGGCGGGTGCGTGGCTGAAAAGATCGCTCCAGGAAAGCAAGATCGGGCGCCCCTCCATCCGGGCAGGGAATCATCGTGGCGCTGATCAGCCCGGCTCTCTTCAGACCTCCTAGGGGGCGCAGCACCGAGTTATGTTCCATGGCTGTGAAGAGAACGTGATCCCCCGGCTCGATGAGCCCTTTAATGGCCATATTCAAGGCATCGGTAGCGTTGAGGGCAAAGATAATCCGGGAAGGATCGGCGGTGTGAAAAAGGCGAGCTACGGCGGCGCGGGCCCGGTAGACCAGCCGCTCGGCTTCGATGGTCCGGGTTGAACCGGTCCGTCCCGGGTTCCCGTTCATGCGGCGCAGGCAGATTTCAGCGGCTCCGTAGACCGGCTCCGGTTTCGGCCAGCTGGTCGCCGCATTGTCAAAGTAAAGATTGCGGTTATTTTCCTTCATGATTTCATCTTCTTTCTTCGAACAGCCAACCCGTTGGGCCGCTCCTTTTCAGCAAGCTCAAAGCAGCCTTCTATCTCCACCGCCGCTTTCTCCAGGGCGCTTTTAATTGCGTCCAGGTCGGCACAGGAGCAGCGCAGGGCGGTGCCGCAGCTTGAGCTGATGCTGCGGGGTACGGGAACCAGCTTAAAGCTTAGAGTTGTCTCCTGCAGCACCGCCTCGGCGCGGAGAACAAAATAAGTTGTCGGGAAGGTCAG
>CAYFRE010000115.1:0-5834 GCA_964345455.1 uncultured Syntrophomonadaceae bacterium
GGCTTCCGGTTGACGCGCTCGCGCCAACGATCCGCGAGTGCATGAATTCGGCGAGTGAGTTCGCCGAGGTCACCGTCGACGCGAGGGACCGGCGTGGCCGGGAGTTCAGATGCAGGGTCGTCTGCAGTCCGATGAAGGACGACGGCGGCGCCACCACGGCACGATCCTGCTGATCGAGGCCGTCGAGGAGGAGTCCGCCGTGCTCGAGGAGGCCGCCGGCTTCATGATCATGGACGATCCTCTCGTCTACCTGGATCCGGAAAGAAAAGCGCAGGCCGCCGCAGTGCTGCAAGAATTTGCCCGCAAGAAGCAGCTGATCATCACCACCTGCGATCCGGCCACGGCAGAGCTGCTGGGCGGGAACATCATGAGGCTCTAAAGAACGTTCTTTTAAAAAGTGGTAGAAGCTTTTTGCTTTTCAACCTGCGAAGATGCCCTTAGCTGTGGCAGAATTTATTGATCCTCTTCCGGCCCCGGGCTCACAAAAAGATAAAAATCCAGGAAATCTACACGGACTTCACCCGTGGCGCTCTTTTCCCAGCCTCCGATTACCTTGAATATATAGAGCAGATTCAGATCCCCGCGGCGGTCAATAAAGGTCATCTCGTCTTTTGGCAACAGCTCTTTGCTCTTACCGGCGTTATCCCGGTGCAGTTTTATGGCAATCTCGGCGGCATTTTGGGAATAGACCTCCTTATCCTGGAGCATGATCTTCAGCTCATGGTCTTCCGGAGAATAGATCACCTCAAAATTATCTGCCAGATAGCGCTGCCCGGCCGGGGAAAATTGCATGAAATAATCAAAGTCTGAAATATCCCAGTAAGCTTCCTTATCATCAAGGGTATAATGAAAATATATTTCCCCGTCGCTGGGGAACTCGTATTCCGGATAGAGGGGAAACCCGAACAGGGCCTCCATCCGGTCAGTTTCAAACCCGTCCGGCAGCGCCCGGAGACGATCCAGCCCGTGGTGGCGGTCAAAATAAAGGATGATCGAGCTTATTTCACTTTGTGCGGTTCTGGGTAAATCTGCAGCGGATTTCGTAATTTTGCCATCCTGAATCAGGTTATACTCCGCCGCGATTTTTTCAAACCTGCGGTTCTGGCTGAGCGCCGAAACGGAATAGCTGCTCCAGGGCCCGCAAACCGCCAGAACCGCCACCAGGGCCAGCGAGGCGGGCAGGAAAACATTTCTGGGTTTCCTGGCAAAGATCAAATAGAGCATGGAGCCGGTAACCCATAGCCCCGTTGCCAGCACAAAGTACCTGTTTTCGGTGATGCCGTAAGCTGTGACCCGTATGCCCATTGCCGCGAACATCATCCCCAGCAGCGGCAGGATCAGTATGGGGAAGTAAGAGATAAAAGTTTTAATCCACCGGTTGGCCCGGCGCAGGGGATGGATGCAGAAGATCACCAGCGTGCTGGTGATGGCATACCAGAGGACCAGGTGAGAGACCATCACCTCGGGCCACTGCCGCGTCACCAGTATTTTGACAAAGTAAACATAGAGGATGGCACAGTATGCCAGGATCAGCGGCATAACGATGTAGCTTAGAAGGACGCTGATCACCCTGGGATAGCTTTCAGGCTCAACTTCCCGGTCCCCCTTGGGAATGTCTGCCAGGAAGAAGGCCGGCGCGAAGATTCCGGCGACGATGAGCCATATATCGATATAGATCTTTTCAGAGATGCCGGCTGAAAAGAGGTGGTTGATTGTCGCCAGGATCGCGGAAAGACCGCCGAAAAGGATGGCGGCAAAGAGGTAGGTGATCAAAAAGCTGATGAACAGTCTGATCACATAGAGCTCGTAGTTTTGCCTGCGGTAAAAATAAGGGATGAAGGTAAAGGCCAGATAAAGGGCGAGGCTGATAGCCACATACCGCGACAGGGAAACCATGCTGAAATCCTGCAGCAGGAAGAAATAGTAGAGCGTCAGCCCGGCGGCTGCGGCAGCGTAAATAAGTATCTTGAGAGGTATTTTCAGAAATTTGGCTCTTTCAAAGAAAACCTTGATGGAGAGGGAGAGAGGGATACCCAGGGCCAGCACCGCGGCCAGCCGGCCCAGTGATTCTTCGAATTCCACACCTGTGCCGGGTTTTCCATGAACCAAAAATATGAGTACTGTAACGGTGGCGGCACAGAAGAGCAGGGTTTCCGGAAAACGCTGCAAACTTGAAAAAAGCTTAGCCAGCAAGGTTTTGCCGAACTTAACAAGTCTTTCGCGCCTGGTGGTCATAAAAGTACACCTCGATATTCATTAGTCGATTCCAAGTCTAATATAACACAGAAGGAGAAATTTGTAAGTAACAAAAGTAACTCTGCCCGGTTCGTGAGGTTCCGGGCTTAACCAACTTCTCTGACTTCATAAGTTGATCCCCAGTATTTATACGATTAATATTTGTGCGATTTAGACGCACTCAAAAAGGCAGTTCGAAAAAAATGGTTTGTTTCCGGAATGTCTAATTATTAAATATGGGGAAGTATCATCGAACACCAGATATCTTATCTGTAAGATTAATTGACAATCTATTAGCAGTCCCAATATGTATGCAGGAGTTGAACCAGGATGCCCGGAAACTTTCGAGAAGAGGTTTTGCGTTCATGGGAACGGTGCCGTAAAGCCGGCCTTAAAAGGGAAGAAGGTTTTTGCAGGAGCCACCTCAGGTATGATCCGGAGATAAGCAGAAGCCGTCAAAGGTTGATGGAGATAGCCTCACCTTTTTTAAAAACCCTGTTTTATGCGGTTAATGAATACAGGTTTCTATTAATGTTAACCGATGAACACGGCATTCTATTGGACTACAGGTGTAATCCTTCCTCTGAACAGGGCCTGGTTGAGATGAATTTTCATATCGGGGTTTCCATGGCGGAGGAGGATGTCGGAACAAACGGCGTGGGGACGGCAATAGCTTCCGACAGGCCGATGATGGTATATGGAGAAGAACATTACTGCTTCGCGCACCAGACCTGGGCGACTTTTGGGGTGCCCATTCATAACGAATGCGGTGATATCATTGGCTGCATCGGTTGCAGTGAGTATAAGGATTTTTTCCATGCCCATACTCTGGGCATGCTCATGGCCTCGGCCAGGGCAATTGAAGAGCAGATCAAGTTAGAGCAGGCAATGCAGGATATCGATCTTCATTCCAAGCTTCTCGGTAATATTATCGATTCGATATCTGATGGATTGATCTATTTAAGTATTGACGGCCAGATCAAGGAGATTAACTATATTGCCCGGAAGATGTTGGGACACGTGAATACCTCGGGCTTAAAAATCCGGGATATTTTCTCAAGGGATATTCTAAAGATTATTGGCGGTGAAAACGGCCATATTTTTGATGAAGAGATGAATTTGAAAACAGACCGCGGTAGATACAGATGCTTTGTTACCGCCACGCCTGTAAAAGACAGCCAGGGTGAATTGATCGGTGCGGTTGCCATACTGAAGAAGCCTTCGGATATTCACAGCCTGGCCCACAGGATTGCCGGTACTCAAGCCCGTTATACCTTTGCCGATATTATCGGTTCCGATTCCGGCTTTGTCCAAACCTTGAACCTGGCCCGTAACGCGGCAAAAAGCCCTTCCAATATCCTGTTACAGGGAGAAAGCGGGACCGGCAAAGAACTGGTTGCCCAGGCGATTCATAACGCCAGCAACCGTTGCCGGGGGGCGTTCATGGCCATAAATTGCTCTGCCATTCCGAAGGAGTTGCTGGAAAGCGAGCTGTTTGGTTATGAAGAGGGTACTTTTACCGGAGCTATAAAGGGAGGCAAGCCGGGCAAATTTGAGTTGGCCGATGGCGGTACCGTTTTGCTTGATGAGATTGGGGATATGCCTTTGAACATGCAGGCCACCCTGTTAAGAGTGATCCAGGAGAAAAGAGTTACCAGGCTTGGTTCAGCAAAGAGCATTCCCGTGGATATCAGGATAATTGCCTCCTCCAACAAAGAGATTCAAGGGATGGTCAGGAAGGGGTCATTTAGGGAAGACTTGTTTTATCGTCTGAATGTCGTCAATATAGCGCTGCCCTCATTAAGAGAACGGAAGAAGGATATTCCCTTGCTGGTCGATTACTTCATCAAGAAAATGAATTTTAAGCTGAATAAAAGCGTTAGCGGTATTACCCCTGAATGCATGGAGGAATTGATTGATTATCCCTGGCCCGGTAATATCCGGGAGTTGGAAAACATAATTGAATATTCCGTTAACGTCTGTGAAAATAACCGGATGATCGAACCGCGCTGTTTGCCGGATGAACTGAAAGATAAACGCGGTAGGGAAATGAAACAAGGCCAAATTGCAACCAACATTATTACGCTGGAAGAATTGGAAAAACGACATATTGAAAATATACTGGAAGCATATGACGGCAACAAGACGCGGGCATCGCGGGACCTGGGTATTGACCGGGGCACATTGTATAACAAGATCAAAAAGTATCATATTGGTATTTAAGTGTTGATTAATTGCACAGTGTTGAAAAATTCTCCGTATAAATAATCAACACCTGTCATGTGATTCATGGCCAAATCCTTGTTTTTAAAGGGTTTGGCCATCTATTATGTTTGGCATAGCATTTGCGTATTTAAACAGGCAGTAAAGATAAGCAGGCTGAAATAAGGAGGTTGATAAAAAAGCAAGCTGACCCGATAGCTATATAAAAAAGCAAGGGACGCGCCAAAGTATTAGACAAGGAGGTAGAAGACGATGAGTTTCCCAACAGAGGATCTATCAATCGCGGTTGGGAAGGGCAAGACCTTTGGGGCGCAGAGAGCGGCGGTAGCCGGTATCGATGCACAGCTCTGCATCAACTGCGGTACCTGCCGGCGGGCCTGCCCGACCGAGGCGATCGTGGAGTATCAACGTGTGATCTGCCGTTACTGCCCGGATTGCGCCGGGGGACCGCAGATGTTTTATGACGAGGCCATTGCATATGCCGGTGAGCATGCCTGCAGTATTGCCTGCCCGCTGGGCACCATCCCCGAGGGGTATGTCAACAAGATTGCCGAAGGCAAGTTCGAGGAAGCTTACGAACTTATTAGCGAGCTAAACCCGCTGCCGGGTGTCTGTGGCAGGATCTGCAACCACCCATGTATGGATGAATGCAAGCGCGGGCTGCTGATCGACGAACCGGTCAATATCCGCGGGTTAAAACGTTTTGTTACCGACAGGGTCAGCCCCAGGCTGAAGCCCTTTATTCAAAAGTATGATACCAGGATCGCGGTAATTGGAGCCGGTCCGGCCGGGATCATGGCGGCCTTTGATCTGTCCAAAAAGGGTTACAAGGTAACCATATTCGAAGCCGGGCCCGAGCCGGGCGGCATGATGAACACCGGTATACCCGCCTTCAGGCTGGACAAGGCGGTTTTGCATGCCGAGATTGCCGCTCTTGAAGAGGCCGGCATTGAGATAGTGTATAACACGAAGATCGGTAAGAACCCGACAATAGAGGACCTGTTTAAAGAAAAATTCGCCGCAGTAATCCTGGCGGTGGGCGCTACCAGGGGGATGGTCCTCCCGCTCGAGGGTGCCACTGCGGATAAGGTTTATGATGCCGTATCTCTCATGACGCGCATCAACAAGGAGGTTCCGCAGACCGCCACGGGGAGCAACCGGGCGATAGACTACGGAAGAGTAGTCATTATCGGCGGCGGTTCGGTGGCGCTCGATACAGCGAGGGCCTTGCTACGGAAAGGGGCTGCTGCGGCCACCTGTGTCTGCATCGAGGATGATGACACTATGCCGGCGATGCCCGCCGAGATCGAGGACGCGCGTACAGAGGGGGCGCAGTTTGTTACCTGCAGCGCCCCCACCCGGATTCTAACCGAATG
>CAYFRE010000116.1:0-5758 GCA_964345455.1 uncultured Syntrophomonadaceae bacterium
GGGGGGGCATCAATCAAGAGCTCACCCTCCTCCAGGAATAGCACCCGCGAGCAGCATTCCGCCACCACGCCCGGCTCGTGGCAGGCCATGATCGTAATACCTCCCCGGCGGCTGTGCTCGAATAGGGCCTCCCTGAGCAGATCGAGCCGGTCCTGGTCCTGCCCCACCAGGGGCTCATCCAGAAGCAAGATGCGGGGCCGGTAGGCCAGCACCGATACCAGGGTGAGCCGCTTCTTCTCGCCGAGACTTAAAGAAAACGGCAGTTTCTCCCGGTATCGCTCCAGGGCAAAGCGCAGCAGCAGTTTATCCACCCGCGACAGGCTTTCTTGCCGGCCTGCGGCCAAAAAAAGCGAGGGCAACCGTGCTTCTTTGAGCACGCTCTGTTCAAAAAGCTGGTGGTTGGGGTTTTGAAAGGTCAGGCCCATTTCCCGGGCCCGCCGGGTTACCCCGGTCCCGGCGAGATCGCCTCCGGCAAAACAGATCCGCCCCCCGCCGGGCTGGACGATGCCCAGAAGGGTTAGCAGCAGGGTGCTCTTGCCGCAGCCGTTATCACCCATCAGGGCTACCGTATCCCCCGGGTAGAGGGTGAAAGAGAGCCCTTTCAGTACCGCCTTCTGCCCGTAGTTCACGGTGAGCTTCTCCACCGAGAGGAGCGGCGGCGGAACCTCTCTCTCTCGATCTGCCTGCACCTCCAGCCGTGCCGGCTGTTCCGGCTTTCCCTGCCGGAGCAGTTCTTCCATTTGGTTTGATTGCGCCGCTTTTGGCCCGGCAGAACCGGTTAAGACGGCCGTGGCCCGCTCTTTCCGGTAATTGGAACCCGTATAAAGGTGACCGCTCTGCGCAGCCTTTTCCGGCCGATCATCGGCGATGATCCGGCCGTGTTCCATGATGATCAGGCGATCGGCAAGAGGCAGAAGGCGCCGCAAACGGTGTTCGAAGATGATGATGGCCGAGTTCTGCTCGCGGCGCAGCTTTTCCAGCACCGCCAACACTTCGCGGCAGCCCCGGGGGTCGAGATGGGCGGTGGGTTCATCAAGGATCAATAACTGCGGCCGCATTGCCAGCACTCCGGCAATGGCCACCCGCTGTTTCTCGCCTCCCGACAATGTGTGCAAGAATCGTTCCTTTAAGCCGGCAATTCCCGCAACCGCCAGGGACCATTCGAGGCGCCGCCCAATCTCCGGAGCGGGGAGCCCCAGGTTTTCGGGACCGAAGGCAACCTCGTCCTTAACCTGGAGAGTGCACAACTGCGCCTCGGGATCCTGCTGCACCAGCCCGGCAATACCCGCCAGTTCACCCGGTACCGTTGAACAGGTATCCTTCCCCTCGATGATCGCCCTTCCCTCCATCGTGCCGTCAAAACTGTGGGGAATGAAACCGGCCAGGCAAAAGGAGAGGGTGGACTTGCCGCATCCGCTGGGTCCGGTGATGGTGACAAACTCTCCCGGATACACGATCAAATTGATCTTTTTTATCGCCGGCTCCTCCGATCCGGCATAGGTGAAGCCAACCCCCTCCAGCCGCACAACCGGTTCTGGCATATGTGATATCCTTTCTCAACTCGAACTCGTTCTGCTTTTATCTATTCAACTTTAAGACGTGAGACCATCTTGACCCAGTGGCCTCCCTCGTAATTGCCGGCAATTAACCGGAGCATATCATCTTCCTGGATCAAAATCATCAGGTCGTCATCCATCACCGCGGCAAGGTCAAATGAAACCTCGTATCCGTCGGTGGCGATCACCTTTAATACAGTTGCTTCCGGCAGGGGAGCGGCCTCCTTGAGGATCTCTTTTACCGGAATGCCGGTATATTCCTGCGGTGGCACATAGGTAACCTGCCCCTTCAGCTCGGCCACGATCGTCGTCTCGATAGAGGCAAACCTGGAGAGCGAAAAGGAAAGCTCGTGCTCAACCTTTCCTTCGACCCGGCACTGCGGCCCGCTCCAGGGCGGCTCGAAGATCACGGCGTAGTAATAGATGGCCCCGGCCGAAAAAGCGACAATTAGTATGGAAACCACGATGATTTTTACCCATGCCGGCCGCCTTTTCCCCGCATCGCCTTCAGGCCGGCCGGCTCTCAGGCGCAGCAGCCCCGCTTCGTCAATAAGGTCGAGCACACCGGAGACAAAAAGTCCGGCAAAGAGGCACCCGGAGATCAGGGCCAGCAGGCAGATAAAAAGAATGTAGCCCAGCGGCGCCCCCGAAAAGTAAAGCAACTGAAAGACAATCACATTGGAAGCTGCCGATAGTCCTCCGGCAACGGAGTAAGCCACCGGACCGTGACGCCGCATCAGCAGGATTACCAGGTCAACCACCAGCCCCTGGACAAAGGAGACCAGGACGATGGCAACCCCGTGGGTGCTTCCGGTAAGCAGCTCGACCACCCCTTTTAAAAGGCCGGCGATGGCGGCGGCGCCGGGCCGGCGGACCAGCCCCGCCGCGAGGATGATCCAGAAAACATGCAGCCCGGCGACAAACTGGCCGGCGCCAAAGGGGACTCCAAAAAGACGGTTCAGCAAATTTCCCAGGTAACCGACATAAGTGCTCAGCACCCCGCCGATGCCGCTCAACACGGCCATTACCAGCAGATCACGGTTGGCAAAGTAACATCTCCTCTGCCGGCCGTTTTCCGTTACTACCGGTTTCATTCTGAAATTACCTCCAATCTAACCACCGTTTTCACCCACCGGCCCCCGGCTGATTCATAAAGGTGCCACCCCTGCCCCTCGGCTGAAGTGAGGGCACAATCTTCATTATCATACACTCCGTCCTCCGTGAAGAAGGCAATCCGGTAACCCTCCTGCCACTCCGGAACCGGCAGGCCGTTGAACTCTACGGCCAGGGCCATGATTCCCTGGCGCTCTTCCCAAACGCAGCTTTCCGGGTAAACGTTTTCATAAGCAAATGCCTGGGCATAACCGTCAAGGGCATAGACCATCAGGGTGTCGCCGGGTTTCATCCCGCCGGCCTGCTCGATGAGAGTGCTTACCGGCACCCCCCGGTAAAGGCCTTCCCCGGCATAATTTCCCAGCTGATTTTGAAAAGAGAGCTCTTTCTCCAGAACGGCATACCGGTCCAGTTCCTCCGGCGAAAAGATACAGTCGCCGGAGGGACCGTTGACGACCAGTTCTTCAGGGCGGGGCGGCGCATCAATTTTCACCGGCTCTACCTGCAGCCCCTCCGCGGCCGGCCGGCAGAGAGCAAAATGATAGTAGCCGCCCTCGTCATCCGCGGCGTACAGCGGCGCGCCGCCGCCGCCACTGACCACATAGTGTACTCCGGAAATGACCCGGTGATGAAACATGTGAATATGTCCCGCTAAGACCGCCTCCGCCCGGCTGGAGGGATGCGAGACTATCTCCACGAAAGCTTCCGCCTGGCCGGGGTCCAAAAAGGCATGATCCTTCTCCCGGGGATCTACGGGAGGAACATGCAGAAAAACAAATCCCGGGGAAGCACCGGTCAAATTCTCCTGCAGCCAGGAAAGCTGTGCATCAGAGAGGCCCAGCGATGAACTGTCAAGGAAAATAAAGCGGAAACCGCCGTAATCAAAGCAGTACTCTTCCGGGGCCAGCCGGCTGCGATAATAGAGGGCTCCGTCTCCCCTGATATCATGATTTCCCAAGACGGTATAGTAGGGGCAGTTAAGCTCCGCCATGGTCTCCTGAAAAGCGCGGTACTCTTCTTCGCTCCCCGATGCCACCAGGTCGCCCAGGCAGATCAGGAAGTCAACTTCGTACATGTTTACAGCTTTAACAATCTCGGCCAGGACTTCATTGCGGCCCTGGCTGTCCCCGACCACGGCAAAGAAGGGCGTGCCGGCGGCGGCCTCTTCCGGAGGGCTTAATAGAAGCCGCTGCCGGCCGCTTCCTTTCAACGAAAGTGCCAGGCACGCCGGCGTTTCAGACACAACTGTGCAGGAGGCCGCCTGTTGTCCCGCCTCCGGTATCACCTTCACCTCCGTAGAGGCGGCGATATTTTCCACCACTATTTGAATCGGACCGCCCTCTTCTTCCTCCCAGGCCAGGATGATTTCGACATCGGGGCGGTAAGCCCGCAACCGAATCTCGCTATCCCGCGCCGGGATCTGCAGCGCGCCATCGGCGGCAATTTCCACCGCGGCCGGGGCCGGAGCGCAGGACAACAGGCCGGATAAGCCCGCCAGCAGGACCATCATCACCATTTGGAGAAGCCGTTTGCGCAGGGCAGGCATATTTGGAACCTCCTGATTGATTTTATCGGGCGCGTCAAGCCCTCTACTCGGGGATATTAATCAGTCTGATCTCGGCAACCTGCTTCACGGAATGCTGTTTGCTGGGCAGGGCCGGGCCGACCAGCTGCACCGGTCCGGAGTTTTCGTCCAGCGGCTCATCGTTCTTCAAGTAAGCCAGGAAGACGCCGTCCACATAAGCCACTTCCTTCGAGCTAAGCTCCACGGTGTAACCATCAGCCGCGATCACCTGGACGGTATATCCTTTCTGGGCCAGTTCGCGGTTGAAGCGGTAATGCTCATCATCGGCTCCATCGATCATGGAGACGAGTACCCAGAGTGGTACCCCAAGATAGGTGACCTCGGAACCGTCTTTAGCGGTAGTGACATACTCCTGTCCCGGATGGGTCGATCTGCCGCAGGTGGCAATGCTTTCAAAAGTGGAGCGATCGATGGTCGTCTCTTCGATCCCGCTGAGAATAAGTTCCCATTCGGCCACCGCGGGGACTACCTTGATCACAGCTACATCCTTAATCCAGAAATGGCCGTCGCTCAGGGTTTCTTTATCCTTGATGAAAGCGATGCGGGGCCCTTTATCCACAAGCTCATCGGATGAACTTTTCAGGGCGACGATGGCTTCAAGCCCTCCTACCTGGAGCGGCTCTCCGTCCGGTTTGTAGGTCATGACGTCCCCGTTGCACTGATCATAAGTCAGCGTCATCTCGTAACCATCCGCCGCCGTGATCTTAACGGCATCTTCCGCGGTGATCCCGCCGATCAAATCCAGAATATCGAGCAGCTTCGGACCGGTTACCTCAGCCGGCCCGACCACTGTTCCAGTTGATTTGACAAACCCGCCCTCACCGGTCACCGCATCCAGCGAGGCCAGGTCTACGGTTTGGCTGTTGCCGTCACGGTCAACCAGCTCGATTTCAACAGGTTCGCCCGCGCTTTCGCCGTTGCCGCCACAGGAGGCCGCCACCAGCAAACAACCAATGAGAGTTAACGCCAGGAAAAATATCTTATGGTTTCTGTCCAATGAAAGCACCTCCATTTTTTTGTTTTCATGACTTTTACTTCAAAACAGAATTAAAATAGCCGGCGCCGCCATCCCCTCCTCTCCTGACACTGGATCATTCTGCGCAAAATATAGAAAAAACCCGGCTCCCCGGGAGGCAACCAGGCTTAAAAAAACTGCCGGAGGGCAGTTCAAGCAAACCTACCTCCTTTCCAAAAGGGAGGCTTGAAAATTTCTTTTCAAACCCTGCCGTCTGCCCGCCATGGCCGCTCTTGGCTTTAGGTCGAAACAGCTCGGAGGAATGTTATTTTTTATCTAAGTTCTAATGTTTATAGAATAATTGGCCATTCCTTGACAAAATTCCTGCCATGAAGTTAATTTCCGGCGTACTTTTTGCTCATTACAAAATGATTGGATAGATCTATTTTCTACTTCAGAAACTCCATGCTGACAGCAATGTCTTGGATGTGTTCGGTCAATTCCATTTTTGTGGTGTAAATTCACCTCCGGTATAAACCTTATTCTTTA
>CAYFRE010000117.1:0-5728 GCA_964345455.1 uncultured Syntrophomonadaceae bacterium
TTTGCGTGGTAGAGGCGTTTCGATCCAAATATGGTATTTGTACATTTTTTCGGTACGGATTTGGGCGGGGCATGCCCCGCCCCTAAAACTCTGGCGACGTTACCGGTGTTTATGTGACAGAAACGTTTTCTTTACCTGTTCATATTTCGTTGAATGGCAGGGCCTTGATAAAGGCATCCTGGAAATCGGGCCTGGCGGAGAGCTCCACATGTTCGACCAGGTCGGGCAGGGCAAAGGCCCGCGCGCGCTCGGTCCGCGATATCAGGGCCATTCTGGCTCCCCGCCCGGCGGCGTTGCCTACCGCGGTGATCTTCTCCAGGGGAATACCGGGCAGCAGCCCGATAACCCGGGCGCTCTCCTTGCGAATATAGTTGCCGAAGGCGCCGGCCAGCAGCACCTCGTCGAGGTCGGCTTCCGTGAGCCCCGTTTCATGAAGCAGGATCTGCAACCCGGCATAGATGGCCCCCTTGGCCAGCTGCAGCTCACGCAGGTCTGACTGGGTAAGGAGAATATCTTCACCGGTGGCCGTGATCTCTTTTCCGGCCAGGACAAAGTCAAAGCCGCCTTTTCCGCGGCGCAGCCGTGATTTCAGCTGCGGCGGAAGCTGCGCTCCGGTTGTTTCCGGATCGGCCAGGCGGCCGGAGGGCTCGAGCACTCCGGCTTCCAGCAGCGCCGCGGCGGCGTCGATCAGGCCGGAACCGCAGATACCCCGCGGTGCGGTACCTCCGATCACCTCCAGCAAAACCTCTCCATGACCTATCCGGACCGCTTCGATGGCCCCGTCCGCCGCCCGCATGCCGTATTTTATCTGGGCGCCCTCGAAGGCCGGTCCCGCGGCTGTCGAGCAGGTCAGAATCCGCCCTCCCGCGGCCAGGGCCAGCTCACCGTTGGTTCCGATATCGATCACGGCGCAGCGATCGCGGCGCTGCTCCAGGCCGGTGGCGAGGATCACTCCCACCGTATCGGAGCCCACGTAACCGGCGATATTGGGCAGGACCACGATTTGCCCCCCGGGGTTTACGGCCAGCCCTATTTCAGCGGCATCAAAAGCGACCGCACGGCGGTATGCCGGGATAAAGGGGGCCGGGGCGAGGTAGGTGGGATCAATGCCCAGAAAAAGATGGCTCATGGTGGTGTTGCCGACCGCGGTAACCTCGTAGATTTCATGCGGTTCGATGCCCGCTTCCCCGGCCAGGTTTTCGATGATCCGGTTGAGCGCCTCGACCACTTTGCGCTGCAGCATCTTAAGATTGTCTGTACTGCTAGCGGCATAAGTGATCCGCGAAATAACATCGGCTCCGTAGACATTCTGGGGATTGGTGGCCGCTCCCACGGCCAGTGCCTTGCCGCTGTTCAGATCGTGCAGCGAACCCATGATGGTGGTGGTGCCGATGTCAAAGGCGACCCCGCAAAGGCGTTCCGCCGTGGGGCCCGGTTCTACGGCGATGAGCTTATCTGCAGCCAACACCGTGGTGACGGTAAAGCGCTTCTCCCGCAGGGTCCGCGGCAGGGTGGCCAGAAGGCGGCGCGAGGCGCCGATATGATTGCCCGGCAGCCGGTCCAGCAGCCTTTCCAGGTCGGGAGTTTGATCTTGCACCGTGGGACGCTCCAGGGTAAGCTCGATCTTGCTTACGGCGGGTTCGGCCTTGACCTCCCGGTCGTCCTCAGTTAGCGATATTTTACGTTGAAAGGCGTCGATTTGCTCCGGCACTTCCACGATGATATCTTCGTCAGCAGTTCTCTGGCAGGCAAGAACCCATCCAGCCTCCAGCTCGCCCGGCGATAAAAACTTCTTTTCAACTTCGGTAGGCGCCACCGGGCTCTTTTTGGCGAGCCTGATCTTGCATTTTCCGCAACTGCCTTTACCGCCGCAGTCCCCTTCAACTGCCACCCCGGCGCGGGCGGCAGCCTCGAGCAGGTTGGTCCCTCTTTCCACCATGGTCTCAAATACCCGTCCTGCTGCTGTTACAAAGCTGATCTTAATTTTCATGTTTTAACACAACTCCGTAAATTTTTTTCATTAATTCCTGCCGTGACCGCGGGAGCCGGATCAGCGGCCGGTTTATGGTCAGCTGCCGGAATCGGCCCGGGACAGGGGCGCCGGGAGAAGCTGCAGTGTCTCCAGGTTGACCGGAGAGCCCGCTTCGATGACCGCAAAGTCATCGTCCCATTTTCCCAGCAGCGCTTTATGAATGAGGCCCAGTGAACCGTCAACCACCTTGTGCTGCAGCCCGAGGGCACCGGCCAGTTCCCGGGTTTGCGGTAGAATTTCATCCGGATCATAGGCGCCGGTTTTGATCACATTCAGATTCTTGTAATTTCCCAGCATCAGCCGGTAGATCTCGCGGGTGTGTTCCGGGCCGTACCTTTGCAGGCAATAGTGATATTCGTGCCATAGGTTGTTTTCATGGCGCAGCCATCCCCTGGTCAGGTAATAGGCCATCGCCTTGTTGCTCAAATCGTGGCGCTTTTTGTTCCCGCCCAGCAAAAGCGAAATGCAGTCATCAACGCGGGGGATGACCAGGCTGCATCTGGACGAGGTCAAGCCCAGCAAGGCATTGCCGCAGTATCCGAAAAGCAGAAGGATATAGTCCGGATCACGGTTTTCCAGTAAGGCGATCTCATTTTGCAGGTAATGGCGTAATCTTTCAGGGGAGTTGTGCAGGCCCGATTCGATCCAGCGGATCGGGATCCGGGAATCTACTTTTTCAGCGGAGAGCTTTATTTCATCGCTGATTGTTTCGCAGGCCAGGGCGATAGTCTGCAAATTTCGACCTCTTTTCATCTATTCTCGATCTGATTCTATCTTAGCACCAGTTGTCCGAACGGTCAATTTACAATCACTGGCTGCAGCAGGGTAAAAGGGTAGAGGGGGATATTGCGGAAGATCCAGTAAGCCAGGATCAGGTAAAAAATGGCCCAAACCAGGGAGGGGTGCAGGAAAAGACGGGGGAGGGGGCGGCCGGTAAGGAGGGTCTTTATTTGTGAGATCAGGAAAAGAACCGCTGACGGCAGAAAGAGGATCATCAGAGGATTTAAACGCCAGGCGGCATAGAGGTTGCCGCGGGCAAGTTGAATCAGGGCGCTGCGGCTGCCGCATCCCGGGCAGTACAGCCCGGTCAGGGTCCGGAAGAGGCAGGGGGGGGTCGGAATCAGCGGGGATGCCGGATTGTAGGTCAAAAAATATAACAGCCCTCCCGCCGCCAACGAGACCAGGAGCAGCGCCAGTAGTTTCTCGTTACGACCGCCGGTCACCGGAGGCTGCATGGTAAACAATTTCAAGGGCGGCAAAATCCTTTCCCCGGGAAAGAGATTACCATTGATGGTTGATGCCCTCTCCTATAATTGAGAAAATAAGTGGTATCAGAAAGATCAAGACATAGGCCAGAACGGCCACCACGCCGCAAATTGTCGCCGCCAGGCACCATTTCCGCGCTGTAGATGATGATTGAAGGGCTGCTTCATAGTTGCCCGCGGCAAGGTGGCTGCTGACCTGCGAAGCGTAGACAATGGCCACGATACCAAAAGGAGGGCAGCAGCAAAGGGTGGCGAGGATGGCCCACACCAGGTGGTTCGGCACATCCCTTACGGCGGATGGAGCTTGCCGGGGCACCTGTTGCCCGGCTTCGGCAGCCGGGTGATACACGGGCTTTCCTTCACAGCCGTAGGTCTGACAGCGCCCGGTTTGCTCCCAGCAGTGCATGTGGTAGGGCTTGCCGCAGCCGTTGCATATCACCAGGTTGTGGCCGGGTGTGATTTTCTCCCCACAGCCGCTGCAAATTTTTGATTCGTGTTCACTCATATTGTTTCTCCTTCAAACGTTAATTTTCGATATAATTCTCGATCAAGAAGTATTATCCTGCTTTGTTAAAATCAAATAGTCATCCTGAATTTTAAGAAAAGGGATGGGTGGTCTCTATTTATCCCGAATTATTCATCACCGTTCACCTTATATAGCGACATTTGAAGAATATTTATTTGAATTCTTGGACAGGGTATTATTATCCTGCCAACAAACAAAATAACTCTGCTGTTTCCGAAATTGGAGCAAAAATTGGCCCGCGCCGGGGCAGTTTAGCCGGCCGGGGTATGAAGAGCCCCTTTTTTCTTATGCTATAGATAAGCGGTTATTCCGTCGATTCCGGATACAGGATTTTAAGGAGCGAAAAAGATGTTCGTGGTCATGTTCCGGACACTGATCCTGTTTGCCCTGGTGATCGTCTCGATGCGGATCATGGGGAAACGGCAGATTGGCGAGCTGCAGCCTTACGAGCTGGCGGTTTTGATCATGATCTCCGCGCTGGCGGCCATCCCCATGGAGGATATCGCCATCCCCCTCTTCAACAGCATTATCCCGATCATCCTGCTGCTGGTTTTCCAGGTGCTGACCTCCTATGCCGCCCAGAGAAGCGAGAAGGTGCGCTCGGTGGTCTGCGGGCGGCCGAGCATCATCATCCAGAACGGCAGGATCATCGAATCGGAGCTGCGCGAGATGCACCTGAACATCAACGACCTGCTCGAGCAGCTGCGCATCTGCGGCTATCACAATATTACCGACGTGGAGTTTGCCATTTTTGAAACGAACGGCGATCTCAGTATCATCCCCAAATCGCAGTGCCGGCCGCTGCAGCCGCGCGATCTGCAGATCGAGACCAAATACGAGGGCGTACCCCACCCCTTGATCGTCGACGGCAATGTCAACCATGAAAACCTGGGCAAAACAAAGCTGGACCTGCTCTGGCTGCAGAACGAAATGAAGAAGCTGGGGATCGATGACTTCGCCGATGTTCTTTTTGCCAGTCTGGACACGGAAGGGCAGCTCTACGTGCAGCGAAAGGAGGATCCAAGAAGCCGGTGAAAACAGTATGGATCGCGCTGGCTTTGCTGTTGACCGTCCTTGCCGGCGCGGTTATTCTTTTTATCTACACCACTGCTTTATACAATCAACTGCAGGAGAGCCTGCACCGGATTCACCAGGCTGCGGAAGAAGGAGACTGGGCGGCGGCGCGCCGGGAATCAAAACAGCTTCAAAAAATATGGACCCGCACGGATGCTTCCTGGACCCCGATCATGGATCACCGCCAGGTGGATCGCCTGGATGAATCGCTGACCAGGGTGATCAAGCTAACCGAACTGCGCAACCGGGAGGAGCTCCTGATCGAGGTGGCCGTGGCCATGCGCACGGCCAAAAGAATCAAGGATACCGAAGTGCCGACGATCAGGAATATCTTTTAACCGGCCCGCGGTGGGAAAAGCCGGCCGCAGGGATAGGATGAGGCATCTACCTTCCCTGCGGCCCCGTTATCTTATCCTGCTCCTGCATTACAAACCCATCAGCAGGCTGGCAAACCGGAAGTAGATGATCAAACCCACGGCGTCGGTCAGGGTGGTGATCATCGGAGAGGAGAACACGGCCGGATCCAGGCCCAATTTTTTTCCGATGATGGGCATGATCGCGCCGAGAGTGGAACTTACCGTGATGATCACCAGGATCGTGGCGGCAACGGTAAGACCCAAATTGGAGGGGCTGCCCAGCATCAGGGCCCGCAGGAATGTGATCCCGGCCATGGGCAGGGCCAGGGCCAGCCCGAGGCGCATCTCCCGCCAGACTACTTTCAAGAAATCGCCGCCGCGGATATCCCCGACCGACATCGCCCGGATCACCAGGGTCGAAGTCTGGGTGCCGGCGTTGCCGGCGGTATCGATCAGCAGGGGGATGAAAAAAGAG
>CAYFRE010000118.1:0-5721 GCA_964345455.1 uncultured Syntrophomonadaceae bacterium
CGAACGGACAAAACGAAAAATACAGACCAGACATCGAGGTGAGCCTATCGTTCCAGGTCGCTGTGCAATTGCTGCTCCTGTTCGTGCGTGCTTTTAAGCGTGATCAAGCGGGGCGGAGAGAATGCCGGCGGCCCTTCGCGGTTCGTGATCCGTTATAACGGCGAGTCCGTCCCGGAGCTGGCGGAATGTGCTCAGATCTGTCCTACCGGCGCTCTTTCATATAACGGTAAACTCTCAGTCAATCACAAGAGATGCATCGGCTGCGGGCTCTGTGCCAACCGCTGCCGCGAGCTCGGCCATGCAGCTGTGCTCAGGCTGGTGCCGCGCGGTAAATACCCCCGCATATTCAAGAGTAATGAAGCTCTGTGGAAGCACATTGCTCTTGAATCGGTGGTGGGGATGATCGTAAACAGGTTCAAGAAAAAAAAGAACTAAAGAAGGGTTTATCATACACGAAGTCAGTATTGCGGAAAACGTTTTGACCATTGTGGAGAGCGCCGTCCGGAAGAATAATCTGGATCGCGTGGTCCGCGTGGTGCTGGAGATCGGCCAATTCAGCGGGGTGGAACCGGAGCTGCTGCGTTTTGCCTTTAAAGTAATTAAGAAGGGGACCGTCCTGGAGCAGGCCGAGATCGAGATGGAGGTGCCGTCGCTGCTGCTTTACTGCCATGAATGCGAGACTGAATACCTGGGGGAGTTAGATCAACTGCGCTGTCCCGCCTGCCTGAAGGAGAGGTTCAAGGTGATTCGGGGGCGCGAGATGCTGGTCAAGTCAATAGTAGGAGGATAAAAGTGAGCAAAGAGATGAAGCCGCGCCGCCGGCCGTGGGAGATCGGCGGCCTGGATGAAGAAGCTGCCCACGATCTGCGGGTGATTACGCTGGAACAGAATGTGCTGGAAGACAATGCTCGTGTTGCTGCGCAAAACCGCGCTGTTTTTGCCCGGCGCGGTATCTATGTGCTTAACCTGATCAGTTCGCCGGGGGCCGGTAAAACCAGCCTGCTCGTGGAAACGCTGCGTCACCTGGAGGGCGAACTGCGCTGTGCGGTCATTGAGGGCGACCAGCAGACCGCGCATGATGCCCGGCGGATTGCTGAGACGGGGGCCCCCGTGGTCCAGATAAATACGCGCGGGGGCTGCCATCTTAATGCAGCCCAGGTGCGAAGTGCGCTGGAGCATTTGCCGCTGAATGAACTTGATTTGCTCTTTATCGAGAACGTGGGCAACCTGGTCTGCCCCTCGTCGTTTGACCTCGGTGAAGATGAAAAGATGGTGATCATGAGCATTACCGAGGGTGAAGATAAGCCGGTCAAATATCCACAGGCCTTTAGCCTGGCTCGGCTGATGGTGCTCACCAAGATAGACCTGCTGCCGCACCTGCGGTTTGATCTTGAACTATGCAAAGAGTTTGCCTACCGGGTCAATCCGCAGATTGAGATTCTGGAGACTTCGGTATTTGACGAAAGCGGGCTTGAATCGTGGCTGGACGCCCTGCGGAAGCGGGTTGCCCGGTAATTTCCGGTCCCTGGTGTACGGCGTTTGGATTTATCGCACCAAATGATCTTGATTTGTTCTGTTAAGGTCTTCTCCTGCCGGCAGAGTATAAAATATATTTCGCCGCTGTCAGAATTGGGCTATAATTAAAGTGGTTGGACTCATACTTGCAACTGCATCCAGGCACGCAAATGGCCTGGATTTATATTATGTTGACTATACAAGACTACGTAGTACAATATGAGATCAACGGTACCGGTTCAGAGATAAACATCGAGGATGTTGTGCCGAAGGAGCAGATCGGTTCCGGTATCACAGGGAAAAAGGAAGTTGGGGAACAAATGGAGCAGTCTCCGTTAATTTTGCTGGTTGATGACGATCCAAATGTCTGCCGTTTGCTGAAGCTTTATCTTGGCCGGGCGGGGTACCGGGTTCACTCCGCCCCGGACGGGGTGTTGGCCTTGGATTTATACGCTGCAGAGCGGCCTGACCTGGCCATTCTCGATATCATGCTTCCGGGCCTGGACGGAAGGGAGATATGCCGGAGGATCCGCGAGCAAGATGACCTTCCGATCATCTTTCTCACAGCCCGCGATGCTGCCGGCGACCGGGTTGCCGGGCTCGATATGGGCGCTGATGATTACATCGTCAAACCGTTTGATCCGAACGAGGTTGTAGCCCGGGTCCGGGCCAGGCTGCGCCGGCGGGATCAGCTAGATTTGCCGGACGGCAGGATAGTCACGGCTGGAAACCTGGAAGTGGATCCCCGTTCATTCGAAGTGAAGGTGAACGGTCTTCCTGTAGAATTGAAGCCCCGTGAATTCCAACTGCTCTATTTCCTGGCTGCTCATCGCAACCGGGTTTTTACCCGGGATCAGCTCCTGGAAAAAATTTGGGGCTACGATTATGCCGGCGAAACCCGCACGGTTGATGTGCATATCCAGCGGTTAAGGGAGAAGCTGGGTCCGGGGAGCGGCTGGACGATAGCTACAATCCGGGGAGTCGGCTACAAGCTGGAGGTGCGCGAGGATGTTCCGTAACCTCTTCAGCCGCCTCTTTGCCACCTATTTGCTCGTAATCATCTTCGTTATTTCTGCCCTGGTTGTTTCACTGACATATCTCTTCGAACAATATTATTTTTCACGGAGCCAGCAGGCTCTGATCCGGCAGGGCGAGCAACTCAACAGCATTCTTGCGGGGACCGGGGAGGAGCAGTGGGAGAATCAGATTACCGAACTGGAGCGGCTGCTGAATGCCCGCATCCTGGTGCACCGGGTTACGCCGGAGCAGGCGGCCGCTTTGAACCGGCAGGATCTTTCCCCCTACGGGGAAGAGCACCTGGTCAATGATCTGGCAGAGATCATGTCCGGCGAGATTGTTTCCAGAAAGAAGCATTATACTCCCATAATGAATACCGATGTTGTGTTTGTGGGCCGCCCTCTCATCCTGGAGGGGGAAATCGGCGGCTTCATCCTCCTGTTTTCACCGCTGACCGAAATTGGTGAAACGCTGGGTCTGGTGAATCGGGTTATCTTGATCCACGCCCTGGGCGGGATCCTGCTGGCGGTGCTGCTGATTTACCTGGTCTCACGCGGGATAACTCGCCCCCTGGGCAGGCTGGAGCAGGCCGCCCGGCAGATGGCCCGGGGCTCCTTCTCCGGCCGGGTCAATATCGGAGGGCGGGACGAGTTGGCCCGCCTGGCGGATTCCTTCAACAACATGGCCGGGCGCCTGGCCCGCCACGAAGAGGTGCGCAGCGAGCTCTTTACCGACCTTTCCCACGAGCTGCGGGCGCCGGTAACCACGGTGCAGGGTTTTCTCCAGGCCTTGCAGGAGGGGGTCGTCCCCGAGGCGGAGCGGCAACAGTATCTCGAGCTGGCCTTCAAAGAGGCCGGGCGGCTTTCGGGCCTGGTGAACGATCTTCTCGAACTGGCCAAGCTGCAGAGTGGTGAAATCATATTTAATAAGATGAATCTTTCCCTGCCGGAGCTGGTGCGGGAGACAGTAAAGGTGATGGAGCCGCTTTTTGACGCCAAAAGGGTATCCCTTGATTGTGAAGCTGAAAAAGGGGAAGGGACCGTGTTTGCCGATGCGGACCGCCTTAAACAGGTTCTGATCAATCTGCTGGAAAATGCCCTTCGTTACACTGACCGCGGGGGGACAGTCAGGGTGGCGGTTTCGTCTGACAGCGGCTGGATAGAAGTCCGGGTTGAGGATAGCGGCTGCGGGATCCCGCCGGAGGAACTGCCGTTCATCTTTGAAAAATTTTATCGGGTTGATCGCTCCCGCGGGCTCTCCTCGGGCGGACGGGGGCTGGGTCTGCACATTGTCAAGAAACTGGTGGAGGCCCACGGCGGGCAGGTTGCGGCGGAAAGCGCCCCCGGAGAGGGCTCTTCTATCAGTTTCAGGCTCCCGGCAGTCTCATGCGAAGCATAATCAGGAGAGAACCAAAAAGTTTACATTCTGTTTACATCCGGTTAATGGCCGGGTTACATTTATATTGTACGATCAAGCCGTAAAACCCGCGGAAAGGGGGCACGGCCAACATTCCAGACCCCGGGAGGGACAAAAGAATGTTTAAAAAAACAACTTCTCTGATTCTAACCCTGGGACTGCTGTTTTTCTTGATCGGATGCGGGCTTCGCGAAAGAGTTTCCGGGGAGCGTCCCTTGCCGGAAGATGGTATTGAAAAGGATAAACTCGGTAGCGATAAAGAAGGTAGGGAAGATAAGAACAGTTTACCGGGTGAAGAGGAAGAAGAGCGGTTGCTCCTCGAGGAGCTGGAGCAGGAAATTGACGAGCTTTTAAATCTTCTGGATGAGCTGGATGAGCTTGAAGAAAGCGACCTTGAGTTTTAAGAAGAGGAGGTCTTGGAGATGAAAAACAAACTGGTTGTGGCCATGGCCATACTAATTATCGTTGCTTTATCGACCACGGCTGTGCTGGCCCAGGGGCCGCCGCAGACGGGGGAGCAGGGACAGGAAACACAGCAGCAGGAAGCCCGGAAGCAAAATGGTGAGCGATTGAACAGGCGGGAGATGAACAGGCAGGTCGATCCGCAATGTGCCCGGTTGAAATCCCAGCGCGGCGAATTTTTAGAACTGAGAGCTGAAATCGACCAACTGACTGAGCAGATACGTGAGCGGATAAAAGCTAAAGTTCGTGAAGAGCAGCCTTCGGAACTGCCGGAAGAGGAGATACGCCAGTGCCTGCAAAACATGCGGCAGCAACGGGCCCAACTCCGGGGGACGTTGGGTCAGGTAGAGGCGGCGCGGCAGCGAATCCGGGCCGGTTTAAGGGCGGGCAACTGTGATCGGGTCCCCGGTGATCTAAAAGATATCGAAGAGGTGCAGCGCGAACGGATTGCCAGGCTGCAGCAAATCAGGGATCGTCTGAGAGAAACCCTGGCGCTGCTCGATTAACGGGGTTTGGTCAAAAGCTATTGCCAGGTCTCGGGAGCACCGGCCGATTGGGCTTATCTTCATCAGGCCTGTGCTTCTGTTTTTCACCGGGTTAATAGCCGGCCAGAACCGATTCGAACAGCTCCCAGATCTCAGGTTTCTCGAGGCCGCGCCGCCAGCCGGCCACCCCGGCGAGGCGGTAGCGGTTGACCAGCTCCAGGCGCCGGGCCATCGAGCCGCTGTCTTCCAGCCAGAGTCTGTAAAACTCTTCGCCGTCGCGATACTCGGCCGCGTTCTGCCGGGCCGCTTCGTCCCAATAGAAGCGCACTTCTTTATCCGCCAGGATCTCGGTAATCCGGCCCATGGAATATGATCGCGAGGAGAGGCTTTCATCGCCGCCGGCCGAAGTCAGCTGCCACAACCGGCTATAGAAGGGGACGCCGAGGATCAGTTTGTCGGGGGGGAGCTCTTCGAGAACCCGCTGAATTCCCCGTTCAACCCAGGGCAGCGAGGCTACCGGGCCGGGCATGGGCGCGTTTTCCCAGTGTTCGTCGTAGGCCATCAGCACAATATAGTCGGCCGCTTCGGCCAGGGCGCCGCGGTCGTAGCATTTGCCCCAGTAGGGCTCTTCGGAGACCATGCTCACCGCAATGGAGAGGACCAGGCCTTCTTCCGAACAGAGGGGGGCCAGCTCGCGGACGAACTGGGTGTAGTGATCACCATAGGTATCGTGGAAATTTTCGAAGTCGAGGTTCAGCCCGTGCAGGGTGAAGAGGAGGGCGTAGGACCACAAATGGTGAATCACCTTGCCCCGCAGGGCGGGGCG
>CAYFRE010000119.1:0-5650 GCA_964345455.1 uncultured Syntrophomonadaceae bacterium
GCCCCGGCACTGCCGTCGAGGAGGACGGCGCTGCCGCCGCGGGAGAGTTCGGCGACGAGGTCGGCAATATTATCTATCCAACTGGTCTCGTCGGTTGTGAGGAGCTTATCCCGGGCGACTTCCAGTCCCCGGCCCTTTTTTAGGGTAATCTTCAGCTTCTCCGATTCGATGATCAGGGTGCGGATGATCTCCTCGGTTGATCTTCTATCGGTGAGTCCATCCATGTAGACCAGGGCGCCGGGCAGGCCGCCGGCGGTGAAGCGCCGCAGGCTAATGTCATAGCTGAAGCCGCCCGCCTCTTTAATTTTGTGCAGGTTGGTTTCAAGGCTTTTGTCCAGCTTTTCTCTGGCCGCCTTATCCTGCAGGACGCTGATATCCTCATCGGCGCCCCGCGACAGGGTTCTTCTGTTTAGCCCCAATTTATGTTTCAACCAGTTAATCAATGGCGCCACCCTTTCGGTCATATTTTCTATCTCTGTTAAAAAAATATGTATACGGCGCCAGAACCGGGCAAGAACTTGAAAAAGCTGTCGAAGAGGGGTATTAAATTAAAATAAAAAATGTTAAACTTATAATGAAAGGGGCTGCATTTGCCGGCGCCGGTTCTGTGGGCCGGACTTATGGACAAGGCAGGCAGCTTTTTCGGCCCCGGCCTTGGAGATTGTAAAAATATCAAAAAGAATGGGGGAAAATCGTTGTTGAAGTTTAACAGTCAATCGGAGATCACGAGGATTGAAAGCGTGCTGGTAAAACATGTCCGGAGCGCCTGGCTGAGCCAGGCGCATATCGACTCCTGGTGGCGTAAGCTGTACTATCCCGCTCGCCCTGACTTTAAAAAGGCGGAAGAGGAATACGAGCATTTTGTCGGCCTGTTGAAAGAGCATATCCCGCAAGTTTATGAACTGCCTGCAAATGAAAAAGTCTCACCCGATTCACTCTATCCGCGCGATCCGGTGGTAATCACCAAAGAAGGAGCCGTTCTCTTGAACATGGGCAAGGAGCAGCGCCGGAGCGAAGCGGAAGCGATCGGCGAGTATTGCAAGGAGCAGGGGATTCCTATTTTAGGTTCCATTACTGCGCCGGGAACGATGGAAGGCGGTGACCTGCTCTGGTTCGATGAAAGGACGCTGGCTGTGGGCTTGAGCTACCGTACCAACCGCGAGGGGGTGCGCCAGCTCCGGGAGCTGACCAAGGGATTTGTGGATCAGATCATGGAGGTGCCGATGCCGCACGCTAACGGTCCCGAGGAGTGCCTGCACCTGATGTGTATTATCAGCCCCATCGATGTCGACCTCGCGGTGGTCTTTTCACCCTTGATGATCGTGCCATTCCGCAATTACCTGCTGGAAAGAGGAATCAAGCTGATCGAGGTGCCGCCTGACGAGTATGAGCGATTCGCCTGTAATATCCTGGCTTTCGAGCCCCGCAAATGCATCATGATCGACGGCAGCCCGTGCACCCGGGAAGCGCTGGAGAAGGAAGGGGTTGAGGTTTACACCTACCCCGGCGAAGAGATCTCGATGAAAGGCGGCGGCGGTCCGACCTGCCTGACCAGGCCGCTTCTTAGAGGCTAGAATTGACAAAAACCGAAGGTTTTTGTCATCCTGAGCGCGGCGAAGGATCTCTGAGTCAAAGTCACCGTCCCTTGACTCAAGATATATGTGTCAGGGCGACCCATGGGTCGCCCCTACAACTCTATGAATTAACAGTGGGGAGTGATCCCGATAAAGATAATGATCCTTCGCGATTACGAATCCTTGAGCGAGCATGCGGCCAGGTTTGTAGGCAAAATGGTCCGGTCAAATCGGGCGGCAGTGCTCGGACTTGCCACCGGGTCCACACCGCTGGGTCTCTACCGCGAACTGGCCGGAATGGTGCAGCAGGGTCTTGTCGATTTCAGCAAGGTTACCACTTTCAACCTGGACGAGTATTATCGAATCAAAAAAGAGGATCCGCAGAGCTATCACCATTACATGCGGCAGCACCTTTGGGAGCCGGCGGCGGTACCCTCCGGAAGGGCTCATATCCCGGACGGGGATCCTGATGATGCAGCTGCAGAGTGCCGCCGCTACGAACAGAAAATCAGGGAAGCCGGCGGGATCGATTTGCAGATACTGGGGATCGGCGTTAACGGCCATATCGGGTTTAACGAGCCCGGGGAAGCGCTGCATGCAGAAACCCACCTGGTGCAATTGTCCGGGGAAACCATTGCCGCCAACAGCCGCTTTTTTGAAAAAGCCGCCGACGTTCCCCGCATGGCGCTGACCATGGGCATGGGGACGATCATGAAGGCGCGCCGGATCCTGCTCCTGGCCGCGGGCCCCAATAAGGCGGAGGCAATCAGGGACACCGTCAGGGGGCCGATTACCGCCATGGTGCCGGCTTCGCTGTTGCAGGCTCATCCACGGGTGATAGTGATGGTGGACCGGGAGGCCGGTCAATACCTTGCCGGCCGGAACAGCTTTGTTCCTTAAAGCAATTGTAAATATGAGATCCTTCGGGCTTCGCCCTCAGGATGACAAAAAGGCGCTGCCCTCACAAATAAGGGGGGCTTTCATAGCAATGACAAACAGAACTTCGAGGGGAGGAGTGCCTGTGCTGCTTGATTTTATCAAAGGACATATGGGCGGCAATACGATCATTCTTCTCAACGGTGAACAGCTGCCGGTTGGGGAAGAGCTCGAGCTGTCGGTGAAAGCATTGGATCAGAACCACCTCTGGTGTCATGAAGCGGGCATTCTCTATCCTTCTGCCGGCGGGGCCGATTTGAAGGTAAAAATCAGCGAACCGACCCTACCCTCGTTTATCAGCGCTTGTGGAGGGATGACCCAGGTCCTGGGCAAAGCCCTGGTGGATACAGATCTGGGAGCTAATTTCAAGATCAAGATCCGGGAACCGGTCACCTCAGTAATCATTGAAACAGACGCCGGTCCGGCCGGGTTGGAGATTCACATTGCGGGAGGCAGGGCTGTGCGGACCATTACCGATATGCGCGCTTTCCTGCATGAATGCCTGGACAGGGGAGTGCGTCCCTGGAAGCTGCAGGGGATCGAGGTTTACCAGGCGGGGGTGGTTTTGGTGGTAAACGCCGGCAAGATCAGAGAACTCCATCCCCGGGTTGATTTCATAAACTGGGATGCCCCGACAAGAGAACTGCTCAGCGAGATCCAGGAGGAATTTCAGGAAAAAACAGGCGTGCGTGATTATTACATGACTCTCTATGACTGGGATCCTGAAAGATCCGGCGATCTGCGCGTGCTCTTTCCGCACTGCATACCACAGAACTATATTGAACCTGCCTGCGGCACAGGCAGCGTAGCCCTCGGGGCGGTCCTGGTATGTTCGGGCGAGCTGGAGCGGCGCCGGGGTTTGCCGGACGGTAAAGTCAAGTTGAACCTGGAGGCGGGCGGCTCGATTGGATTGGGCGGCCCGGATATAACCGAGCTCTTTCTGGAGATTGCCGGGGGCAAACTGATCGGCGCTTCATTCTCCCACAGTCTGGTGGAAATCACCGTCACCGGTAAGCTGCTTCTGTAAGAACCGAGACTGCTTCTGCAAGATATCATCCCGTATGGCCCGGTTTTAAACAGCCGGGCCATACTTTTGGGATCCTGCCAATTCATTAACCGTTAAAGCAACCGCGCATATAATATACCGAGTGAGCGAGGCAACATGAAAGCGCTATAATCAGCTGTATACCTCCCTCATTCAACCCAATATTGAAAGGAGGTATTGTTTTATGAGACATTACACTTGTGGTGGAGTTCCAAGGTTCCCCCGCACATGTTTTTTCAATTCTGATGATCAGAATGCAGGCCGGGTTCCTGCCAGCTGTCCTCCCGGTTTCCAGGGTCGTTACACAGTTGTGGCGGGTGATTCGATGTTTTCGATTGCGCAGCGATTCGGTGTCACTCTCAATGCTCTGATTGCCGCCAATCCGCATATTCCTGACCCGAGCGTGATCTTCCCGTGTGATGTGCTCTGTGTCCCTGGCGCTCCGCCGCCTCCCCCGCCGGGCCGCGTGCCTGCTTCCTGCCCGTCCGGTTTCCGGGGTCGCTACACGGTTGTTCCCGGCGATTCGATGTTTTCGATTGCGCAGCGATTCGGTGTCACCCTCGACGCTCTCATTGCCGCCAACCCGCACATTACTGATCCAAACGTGCTCTTTCCATGTGATGTGCTCTGCGTGCCCTGTTCACAGCCGGGACGTGTGCCTACATCCTGCCCCTCCGGGTTCCAGGGGCAGTACACGGTGCAGGCCGGAGATTCGATGTTCTTGATTGCGCAGCGTTTCGGGGTGACCCTCGATGCGCTGATTGCCGCCAACCCGCATATCACCGATCCGGATGTCATTTCGCCTTGCGACGTGCTTTGCGTTCCTTGCCCGGCGCCCTCCGCCGGAATAAAATAATTTCCGCCTCATTTTGATCAGTAGGGTCTCCTTCAACAGGGAGACCCTTTTTGGTTAAATTTGAGAATATTGATGTTTAGCATTTATGTTCAGAATAGAACATGTGATGACGGCATTATTAACGAAAATGTTGAAACTTCAGCAAGGGGAAGAGGGCCCTGTCCATACAAAACAGCCTCTGTCCCGGCGGTAAATGGAAACAGAGGCTGTTGCTTTGCTGTCCTGTCATGAGCAGCATGCTGCCCTTTCACTGCATTTATGCTTTTTTATCTAGACATTCTCGTAAATGAGTATTCAACACCCTGATATGGGTCCCCTTCATACCCAGTGAATTTGATTCAATCGCTCCGGCGCTTTCAAGCTTGCGAATGGCATTGACTATTACCGAGCGGGTGATCCCGAGCTGGTCGGCAATTTTGCTGGCTACAAGAAGTCCCCTGTCTCCATCCAGCTCCTCGAATATCTTTTCAACCGCCTGGTATTCGGAATAGGAGAGAGTGTCCAGCGCCAGCTGAACGTCGTTCTTCTGGCGGAGCTCCCGGTTATTCATTGCTGCGCTCAAGCGAAGCAACTCCATCCCGACAACGATCGACTGGATTTCCAAAAGGACCAGATCATCGGCGTCAAAAGGCCTGTCAAAGCGGGCCAATAAAAGAGTTCCCAACCGCCTGTTCCCTCTGATAATGGGAATTATGGAGAGATACCGGTTATTGTAGGTGCATTTTCTCTTTTGATCAAAGATGCAGCTTTTCTTCTTATGGTGAAAATTAACATGCATCTCGTCGTCTTTCATCAAGAAATCGTGGCAAAATTCCTCCGTAAAGGATAAATGCTCGCTAACACCTTCAAACAGTAATTCACACTCAACCTTGTAAAGCTGAGCATGTCCCAGGATTTCACCCTCGCTGTCTGCAATATAAGTGTTTGCCTGCACCAAGTCTTTCAAAACTTCGGCAAGCTCATTGAAGTTGACATGCTGACCGGTTGCTTCCTGTAACTGCTGGTTGATACGGCGTGACTTTTCTAGAAGTGGAGAAGTGATCATGATTTTTGTCCCCTTTCGTTGCTATTATTAAGACAGGTCAACATAAGCAAATATTCTGGAAAGTGCTTCCCTTTCCCATTGTACTCAAATATACAGTATTCTATAATATAAGTCAAGTTTTTTTTAAGTTTATAGAAATTATGTATATAATATTAACACTACTAAAATCATTTAGGCCGGCCTGCTTGCTTGGC
>CAYFRE010000120.1:0-3529 GCA_964345455.1 uncultured Syntrophomonadaceae bacterium
GTACGCCGATGGCGCCACCGTTGGCCTTCCAGATTCCCGAGTAGTAGAAGAGAACCACCACCAGGAGAGATCCCACAAAGTTGAACAGGTAAACCCAGAACCAGTTGCTCAACAGCTGTTTACCGCTGACCTTCTTCTCCAGGTATCCGGTCATGATCATGTTGTTCCCGGTAAAAAGCTCCGCCCCGCCGAGGATGACCAGGATCAGGCCGAGTGAGAAAGAGATGCCCCCGATCAGGCGGGTCAGGCCGTCCCCGATAAATGTTGCGAGGTCATTGGTGATGATGGTGAACATGATCGCGCCCAGGGCGATATAAGCGCCGGCGAGGATGGCCAGCGGAATCAACGAGCCGATCTTTGTAGTTGCCTTCTTCTCGGCCACGCCGACCATCGACTTGGCTATTTCTGGAGGCGGACAGAACGAGCCCACCGGGGTGACCGCCGGTACAGGTGACGGCAGCGGTGCCGGCGCCGGAACAGCCCCCGCCCCGATGTTCAGCTCCATGCTCCCAAGGCACTCCTTTCTCTTGGCCTCGGTGCAACCGATTTTAAGCAGAAAATCGGGGTTTACCGGGCGGTTGAAGGCGGCCAGCTCGCAGTAAGAAACCGGGCCTCCCACGGAATCATAATCCCTCCAAAACTGACACTTGTTGGCCACTTCACAAACCTCCTTCACTAAATCGTTTTCTCTTTTGCCTGCATATTAGTGCAAAGCCCGTGCCAAGAAGCTCCGGAGGCTTGAAAAATAAAAAATACGCCC
This sequence comes from uncultured Syntrophomonadaceae bacterium, assembly GCA_964345455.1. Lineage (GTDB taxonomy): Bacteria > Bacillota > Dethiobacteria > DTU022 > DTU022 > JAAZIN01. The sequence goes on from CAYFRE010000120.1 coordinate 761, forward strand.
GAAGCGGTTGCCAGAGAACGAATTGGCTGTTGATTTAGTTATTTGCGAGGGATTAAAGAAGACCGGATACGGAATCGTTCGCCTAAAAAGGTTATATAGGTGACGCAAATACGTCACAAAAATTACTATATACGTAATTTAAACTATTTTCGAATAATTGCCTTTGGGCAGGTTGGGGGGCCTGCCCCGTGTTCAAGCTTTCTTTTGCTGCATATACTCCTCTTTGAGGAGCCCCATGCGCACGGTATCGGTATAGCGGCCGCGGATAAAGAAGTTCTGGCGGACCCGGCCCTCCTCCTGAAAACCGCATTTCCGGTAGCAACGCAGCGCCCGGGTATTGTAATCGCGGGCCTCAAGCTCAATCCGGTGCAGGTTGAGGCGCTGGAAAGCAAATTCCAGCAGCAGCCTGATCGCTTCGGTCCCGATGCCCCGCCCCCGGTTTTCCGGCGCGCCGACGATGATCCCAAGCGTGCCCACGCGGTTCTTCCAGTCGATCTTGACCAGATCGATCTGGCCCAGATAGGCTTCTGTTTTCCGGTCGGCAATAACAAAACCCTTGCTGGCACTTCTGCCGTCGATGATTTCTTTGAGAAATCTTTCAGTTTGTCCGGTGGTATGGGGAAAAAGAAAAATATCGGAAAGATATTCAGTTGCCTCCGGATCGTTTACCCATTTCCGGATCTCCGTGAAATCCTCTATCTGATATTCCCGCAGCATGATCGTTTCTCCATATAATCTCGCCATGAAGCATGCCCCCGTATCATTAACCTTGATTTCCAATATTTCTGCAGCCCGCCGGTTGATCCTGCCGGTAAGTATAAAAAAACAGCAGCAAGCAGAAGCTCTATGATAAGGAGGTGATCAATGCATGATCCAGTTAACTCAGAAAGAACAGCTCCTCCTGGAGGACCAGAAGGCGCACGAGGAGCTCTGCATCCTGAAGTACGGCTCGTATGCGCAACAGGCCAAAGATGCCGAGTTAAAGCAGCTCTTTTCGACCTATGCCGGCCAGGAGCAGCAGCACCTGGACACGATCAACCAGATCCTGGCCGGGCAGCAGCCGGCAATGGGGTCGGGACAGCAGCAGCAACAGCAGCAGGGACAGGGCCGGCAAGCTCAGCCGGGTCCGGGAGCGATCGAACAGCCGCTCACGGCAGAGACGCAAAAAAACGACGCCGCGCTCTGCCAGGATATGCTTTCCACCGAAAAGTATATTTCCGCAACTTACAACACCGCCATCTTCGAGATGACCGACACCAATGTGCGGCAGACACTCAACCATATCCAGAAAGAGGAGCAACAGCACGGCGAGGGGATCTTCAACTACATGCAAAGCAAGGGATACTATCAACCCAAGTGAGGCTTTGAGTCAAAGGCTTTGACTCAAAGCCTCATCCTGAGGGCTTCGCCCGAGGTTTTCCCTTGGGCGAAGCCCGAAGGATCTCTTGACGGCGCAGCCCGAAGGCCTGTTCTAAAATGTTTGTAGGGGCGGCTCACGGGCCGCCCAAACCCGTTACCGGCCAACAATTCAATAATCGCGTTTAGAGCAAAATGCTTCCACTAGACGAAGCTCTGCGGGCGGGGCATGCCCCGCCCCTACATATGGAAACTATAAGGGACAGCCGTAGCATGGGCAAATATATCAAGGCCCAGCTCCCGCTGAATGAGATAGTTTGCGCCGACATGATCTTCGTGGTGATGCGTGTTCACCACCTGTTTCACTTCATGCTCCCTGAGAAAGCAGATCAGTTCCTCCGCGGTAAAGGCACAGCCGGTATCGATAAGCAGGCCGTCCACCAGGTAGGCGGCGGTCCAGTAAAGCACCGCGCCGTCCATCTCCCGTCCCATCATGATCTGGGTAATCTCACCAAACGGTTGGCCTTTAACATTCAAGCCCTCCCAGCTAATTTTACGCCAACTCCTTCTGCACCAGGGGCAGATCCCGCATCGTTACAATTCCCATAAGGGGTTCCGCCGGGCTACCGGTAGATGTAATCAGGATTGCATCCAGTCTTTTACCGCGCTGATAATACCCATAGAAGAGATCCTGGATCTCAAACAATGTTGTCTCCGCTCCGGTAAATTTGAAATTATCGTCATGCTCCGTATATTCCAAAACTGTGGCCACCGTAGTTTCTTCCGGGGAAACCTTATTTTCAAGGGATTTCCCCAGCCAGCGCGTAATTGTATTGCTGGTCAGCAGCGCCACCGTAATGCCGTTATCTGTCACCGGCAGTTGAGAAAAGGAATGGCGGTATAACAGCCTGACCGCTTTGCTGATCGAGTCCCGGCCGGCCACCGTGATGACCTTCTTTTTAAAGAGCGGCAGCACCAGTGGCGGCGCCAACAGATGTGCGGCAATCCGCTCGATCGCGGCCACCGCGTCGTCATCTGGCTCGGCAATAACCCGCCCATCGGTGCGGTTATGAACAATGGCATTGCGCAGCTCGCCGAATTCCAGAAGATCGACCCTGTACTCTTTCACCAGCGGCTCGGTCTTGCCGGCGCATTTCACCAGTTCATAAAATTTTAGAAAGCGATCCGGGGCCACTATTTTCCGCAAGCTCTGCTCGATCCGGGCATAAGCATTTAAAAAACGTTCGGCATTGTTGATCAAATTAATCATCCCATTAATAATCTATCAATTTTTTCATTTCAGGTGATTGTTTCGACATAAACTTCCCCCGATCCTGCAAAAATGCCAGCGCGGAGGTTTGAACCCCTGAGTTGGCATTGCTACACAGATGAAGGCTGATTCTCTACTCGCAA
>CAYFRE010000120.1:3629-5629 GCA_964345455.1 uncultured Syntrophomonadaceae bacterium
CAAAAGAAGATTTCAGCATTAACGAGGTCATAAAAGTCTGGAGAGACGCTTTTAAGAAATTCAAAACAAAAAAAGGAGCACGCTCGTCGATTGAAGCCTTGCTGAAACGTGTCCACAAGGGCGATCATATCGGTAATATCAACCCGCTTGTTGATATTTACAATTCAATTTCCCTTAAGTATGCACTGCCTTGCGGCGGAGAGGATATCGATACGTTTGTCGGCAATATGAGACTGACCAGGGCAAACGGTGATGAACTGTTTATAACTCTGGGTACAGATGAGAATGCACCGCCCTACGAGGGGGAAATAGTGTACAAAGACGATGCAGGAGCTGTCTGCAGATGCTGGAACTGGCGTGAATCTGCCAGAACAATGCTCACTGAAAATACAATAAATGCTTTCTTGTGCATTGAATTAGTTGATAATAACAGAATGAGCGATTTCAAGAATGCATTGAGTGAACTGGCAAAACTGGTGCAGGACAATCTGGGTGGTATGTATAGAATTTCAATTCTTGATATAAATAACAAGGAAATATCAATAGGATAATTTGAGGAGGATTAAATGACGAGTGGTCTCATAGGGCTGTGCGGCTATAAAATTTCCCGCTCAACAGATCAAGATTTTAACAGGTCAGGCAGACGGAGATATCCCATCAGGTGTAAAACAGCGGCCAGACCGATGTGCAAGGCCAGCGTGAGAAAGAAGCTGTCCAGAAGGGTCCAGTTTTGAAAGAATAAGAGCATACGGTTGAGGATCAACAGGTATTGGAAAACGGACACTGCAGCCCCCATGGAGATCCAGAGTAAAAACCTCGCTTCCGGCCGGCGCAGCTCCATCAAGTAATGGGCAAAGAGAATTTCTGCCGGGAGCCAGGTGAAAGCTATCAGCGGCGGAATAGCTCCCACCGTAAAGAGGTCGATTTGACGAAATTCCCAGTAACCCAGCAGGTTCTGTAACAGCGCGATCAGAACCACACCCAACCCCGCGCCGAATATAATCCCGTAGGGCAGCAGCCGGCGGATTCTCTCCCGGGGTACCAGCAATAAAACCAGCCCGGCAACCAGGGCCATTGAAAGTAATCCGACCAGGTATCTTAAATACACCGAGGCCCCCCCAACTTTTTGCTCCTTTTATAATATCTCCGCCTCCGGGGCAGCTATACAGTCAGAGGACTCCTCACACAGGAGCGCCGGCGCCCTCCTTCCCAGCAGGTCAGAAAACAGACCGGAGGCAGGAGTGATTGTCAAGGAGCCGATAGGACGGCAGGTCGCGTGATAATCCCGGTTTTCTCCCCGGGGCGAGGCATGTCTCGCCCCTGCAGCTGGAAATAAATGTTTCACTTTAACCCCGGCCTGGGACCATTCCCACCTCCGGCTTTCGTTCGTGATTGCTTGCCCCCGGCTTTTTTAGAGCTCGGCGCGGCGGAAGGAAAGCGAGGATGCTGCGAGGGCCGCGGCGGCCACGATGAAAGCCGCCGGCAGCGCCGGCAGAAAGTCCGCCGGGACAGCGCTCTCTTTCAGCAGTTCCGCAATCAGCGAGCTGAGGCGGTAAGGCATGTATTTCCCCAGATCCGTCTGATCGAGAAACAGTTGCGGCAGCCAGAGCAGGATCAAAAAAGCAAAAGCGGCCCCGCCCGCGGCAATCTGGCCGCGCAGCAACGCCGAGGCGCTCAGCGTGATCGCCAAGATCAGCTCCAGGTAGAGCGCCATGAAGACGGCGCCCCAGATCGTCGGGCTCAGCGGCGGCGCGCCCATCAGCGACGTGGTATAGAGCGCCGCCAGGAGAGTGCTCGAGCTCACTGTGAGCAGGATCCCGGCCGAGTAAGCGGCAAATTTGGACCAAAAGTAAGGCAGCCGGCCGACCGGCCGGGTCAGCACCCAGGCGCTGATACCCCGCTCCCGCTCATTGGCTACGGTGCCCATCGCGATCACGATGAGTATAAACGCCCCTATCTGGGCGAGATCGCCGAAAAAACTGGCCATCGAATCCACCGGA
>CAYFRE010000121.1:0-4804 GCA_964345455.1 uncultured Syntrophomonadaceae bacterium
CTCTGTCACCTCTCCTTTGTCATCCTGAGGGTAACGCCCGAAGGATCCCTGTCCTGAGCACAGCGAAGGATGGCCAACCCTGTTTCTTCGTGACAAGTTTCAATCACCTGTAAATATCTGATTTCCGGGGCGGTTTTTTGGAGAGCATGGCTTTTAGGAATTGATAGAGCCCCCTGATCGTTTTTCCGTTGAAGGCATTGAGCAATCCCAGGGTAGCTTCATAGGTCACCGCGCCGTTGGTCATGGAGAAAATGTTGCGCACGGGCAGGGACATGGCCCCCTCGCGGACCATGTTTTTCTCGAACTCCAGGGCGTCCTTGGGTAAAACCCCCGGGGAGAACCTGGCCACGGCCCACCTGAAAATCTTTCCGAAAGGACTAACACCCAGATCGCTGATGGTGCTGTTTAGATCGAGCTCTCCTTTCTTGACCGGAACCTCGGAAGCTATTTTCCTGCACATGAGCGCCTCGAACTGCTCCAGGGGGATCTCCGCCGCACCGGCGAGAGAATAGTAAACCGGCGCCTTTTCTTTGTAATCGGGTATTTCGACAGCAGGGGCGTTAACCTGAACCGCGCCCCGGAGCAAGATATCCCGGGAAGACGAACCGATCAGGATTTCAAAGTCGCCGCTTTCCACGCACCAGTCCCCGGTCCGGACATTGTAAAAAGCAAAAGCATCTCTTCCTAAATCCAGAGTTACGGTTTTCGATTCGCCTTTCTTCAGGAAAACCTTTTTAAAGGCCTTGAGTTCCTTCTCGGGGACAAAATTAGTGGCTTCGCAATCCCGGACGTAGACCTGGGTTGTTTCAGCGCCGTCACAGCCGCCGGTGTTGGCAATCTCGAAACTGACGGTGAGGATATCGTTTTCATCGATCGTTCCGGTGCTTAGCTTAAGGTTGGAGTAGGCAAAGCTGGTATAGGAGAGACCGTAGCCGAAGGGGAAGAGCACTTCTTTTTGGGCGGTATCGTAATGCCTGTATCCGACAAAGATACTTTCCCGGTAATGGACCCGTTTGGGGCCCATTCCGAAGTATTTCACGGCCAGGCAATCTTCCAGGCGCCGCGGGAAGGTCTCGGCCAGTTTGCCGGAGGGGTTCACCCGGCCGAAGAGAAGATCATAGGCCGCTTCTCCCGTGGCCTCTCCTCCCAGGTAGAGATTAAGAACGGCGCCAACCCGGTCCAGCCAGGGCATCTCCACCGGGGCGCCGCAGCTGAGAACGGCGATGACGTTGTCCGATACTTTGGCGAGGGCGGAAATAAGTTCGTTGTGCCCCCGGGGCATTTCCATGTGGGGGCGATCAAAACCTTCGGATTCATATTCGTCGGTCAGGCCGGCAAAAACCAGGATATACTTTTTATTCTTGGCGCTCTCTATGGCCGCGGCGATCTTCTTTTCCGAGTAGCCGTCGCCGTCCATGGTATAGCCCGGAGCATGGGAGTAAGGTATATTTTGTGAATCCAGGTAATCGCAGAAGCTGACCAGCTTTCTGGGGTTTACCCTGCTGCTGCCGCTGCCCTGGTAACGGGGCTCCCTGGCCAGCCTGCCGATCACGGCAAAGTCCGCCTCCGGGCTCAACGGCAGGAGTTGATTCCTGTTTTTCAGCAAGACGGCGCCGCCTGCCGCCGCCTGGCGAGCCAAATGGTGATGTTTTTCATAATCCGCCTTGCAGGCGGCCGCTTTCTCTCTGGCCCCGGCGCATTTAAAGACAAAGCGCAGGATTCTTTCAACGGCCCGGTCCAGGAATTCAACATCGAGTTTATTTGATTTAACCGCCTCGATGATCTGCCGGTCGAGAATACCGTTGGATGAGGGCATCTCCAGGTCAAGCCCGGCCATGAGCCCCTTGCCCCGGTCGTTTACCGCGCCCCAGTCCGAGATGACGATTCCGTCGAAGCCCCACTCCTCCCTTAATATATCCCACAGCAACTTCCGGTTCTCGCCGGCATGGATCCCGTTAACCAGGTTGTAGCTGCACATAACCGTAGCAGGGCGGGATTTTTTAACGGCGATCTCAAAGGCTTTCAGGTAAATCTCCCGCAGGGCTCTCTCATCGACTTCGGAGCTGATCGTCAACCGGCGGTACTCCTGGGAATTGGCGGCGTAATGCTTTAATGATGTGCCGACTCCTTTCTCCTGCACCCCCCGGATAAAGGCGGCGGCCAGCTCCCCGGCCAGGTAGGGGTCTTCGCTGAAATACTCAAAGTTGCGCCCGCAGAGGGGCGTTCTCTTGATATTCACTCCCGGACCGAGGACCGTGGAGACACCCTGGTCGAGGCACTCTTCGGCAATGGCCCGGCCCACATCAGCGGCCAGTTCCGGGTCCCAGGTAGAGGCCAGGGTCACCGCAGGAGGAAAGCAGGTGGCCGGTAAGCTTTCTTTGAACATGCCCTTAATTTCTTCCCTCTCCTTGCGCAGACCGTGCGGCCCGTCCGCCATCATCACGGAAGGTATCTGCAGTCTTTTGATGGGCGTGGTCTTCCAGCTGCTTATACCCGAGCATAAAGCTGCTTTCTCTTCCAGTGTAAGCTGTTCAACTATGCTCTCAATCTCCGGCAAGGTAGAGCCCCCCTAAAGGAAAATTGTTTGTCTATTCACAAAAATAATAGCAAAGCTTCGCACAGAATGTCAATTAAGGGAGGGTGACAGGGGACGGTTCTCTGTCACCTTTATCATGGCAGGATTTAATTGTACTTCTCGCGAAAGTTCTCACCATGCTCCAACTCTGGTCACGGATGGTATGGTTTAATGAAAATTCAACTGAAAGCAGACCTGGCGCTGGTCCTGGTGGCGGCCTTCTGGGGTTCATCATGCCTCTTGACGAAGATGGGATTGGAGGGGATGACGGAGTTTAACCTGATTGCATTGCGCTTTACAATTTCGTTTTTCTTGATGGCGGCAGTGTTATGGAAAAGGTTAAGAAATATCGACTTAACTACTGTAAAATATGCCGCCGGGCTGGCGGCCATACTATTTGTTACCTTTGTTCTCTTTACCTTCGGGGTCAGGTATACCTCTGCCTCGAACGCCGGTTTCCTGACCTGCCTCTCCGGTGTCTTTATTCCTTTGATTGGTTTTCTCTTTCTGAAGCAAAAACCGGATCTGAAAACGGCTCTCTGCATCGCCCTGGTATTCACGGGAGTTTACCTGCTCACGTTTAACGGCGCGCTGCAGTTGAACCGGGGCGACCTTCTCTGTGTCTTATGCTCACTTACTTTTGCGCTTCATATCATGACCACAGGATATTATACCCGGATCACCGATTCCATCTTGCTGGGGACTCTGCAACTCGGCTTCGTGGCTCTCTACGCGCTTGTTTTTTCCTTCCTTTTTGAAAAGCCGCAACTGCTGCAAACGGCCCGTTCTTATGCGATTGTCCTGGCTCTAAGTCTTTTTTCAACCGCGTTCGGCTTTATTCTGCAGGCCGCGGCTCTCAGGCACACTACCCCGACACGGGCCGGCCTGATCCTCTCCCTTGAACCGGCCTTTGCGGCGCTTTTTGCCTACTTTTTTGCCAGTGAAGTCCTTACTCCCAAGGCCTATCTTGGAGCGCTGCTCATGCTGATCGGCATCATGCTGGTCGAAATCGATTTTAAGTCTCAACAAAAGCGGTTTGATCGACCGCTCTGAGGGCTGACCGGTGGTTCTGTTTCCTGTCACCACTTGATTTTTTGTTAGCGCTCTATCATTATAGATAGAAGGAAGAGGGAAGAACATGAAAGTTATAATCGATAGGGGTTTTTTTTATTGTGAGGATCCAAATGCTTGATCGTGCGCGGATTCTACTCCAGGAACACTTCGGATATTCGTCTTTCAAGGTAGGACAGGCCAAAGTGATCGGCAGTCTTTTGGAGGGCAGCGACACCCTGGCGATCATGCCCACCGGAGCCGGAAAGTCGGTTTGCTACCAGCTGCCCTCGCTGATCTATACCGGGGTGACGCTGGTGGTGTCACCGCTGATTGCGCTGATGAAGGACCAGGTTGACGGGATGAGCGCTTCCGGGATCCCGGCAACCTTTATCAACAGTTCGCTGCCCGGCGCTGAGGTCGAAAGAAGGCTCGAGCAGGCCGGCCGTGAAAAATTCAAGCTGGTTTACGTGGCTCCGGAGCGCCTGGAGAAGCCTGATTTTCAGGAGATGGCCCGCGCCGCGGAGATCTCGTTTGTGGCGGTAGATGAAGCCCATTGCATTTCCCAGTGGGGCCACGATTTCAGACCAAGTTACCGGAAGATTGCCGGGTTTATCAAGGAGCTGCCTCATAGACCGGTGCTGGGCGCGTTTACCGCTACGGCCACCCGGGAGATCCGCCGTGATATTGTCAAATATCTCGAACTCCGGGAACCGCAGGTCTTTGTCAGCGGATTTGACCGGGCGAATCTCTATTTTGCGGTGGCCCGCGGGGTTAACAAAAGCAATTTTGTTCTCGACTATGTTAGGGGCAACAGGGACCATTCCGGTATTATTTATGCGGCTACCCGCCGTGAGGTGGATTCTGTTTGCAAACTTCTGCGGGACAAGGGGTATCTCTGCGGTAGATATCATGCGGGGATGAAAGCGAAGGAGCGGGAGGCAAACCAGGAGGCGTTTATTCATGATCAGGTTGCGGTGATGGTGGCGACCAACGCATTTGGCATGGGCATAGACAAGTCCAACGTCCGCTATGTGCTTCATTACAATATGCCGAAAAACATAGAGGCCTATTACCAGGAAGCGGGGCGGGCGGGACGAGACGGTGAACCCGGCGAGTGCATCCTGCTCTTTGGAGCGCAGGATGTTCTGCTGCAGAAATTCTTGATCGGTGAGACCG
>CAYFRE010000121.1:4814-5628 GCA_964345455.1 uncultured Syntrophomonadaceae bacterium
ATGCTCCAAATAGAAAAGCCAACGAATATCAGAAGCTGCAGCAGATGACCGATTATTGTCATACCACCGGGTGCTTGCGCCGGTACATCCTGGATTACTTCGGGGAACAGGAGGCGCCGGCCCGGTGTGATTACTGCGGCAACTGCAGTGATGACAGCGAACTTGTTGATATCACCCTGGAGGGGCAGATGATTCTTTCCTGCGTGGTTCGGGTTAAGGAGCGCTACGGGGCCGGCATGATCGCCGAAATTTTGAAGGGATCCAGGAATAAACGGTTGCTGCAACTGCGTTTTGACAAACTTACCACCTACGGACTGATGAAAGATTATCCGCTGCCGCAGATCAAAGAACTGATCAACCTGCTCACCGCCGAAGGTTACCTGGCGCTTGCCGGGGGAGAATACCCGGTGGTGAAGCTGGGGCCGAAAGCGGCGGCCCCGCTGAAGGAAGGTGAGAAGGTTTGGCAGCGGCGCCGCAAGAAGAAAACGACCCCGGCGCCCGATGTGCTCTTTGAGAAAATGCGCCTGCTGCGCAAAGAGATTGCCGCACGCGAGGGGGTCCCGCCCTATATCATATTCTCCGACAGCACCCTGCGCGAATTAACTGAACAGCTTCCCCTGGACAGGGAGTCCATGCTTCAGGTAAAGGGGATCGGCCAGGTGAAAATGGAGAAATTCGGCGAAGTTTTTCTACAGCTGATCAAAGATCATCTGGGTTAGTTGAGGCGGGCGGTTAAAAAAAGCAACCCCTTGTACCTGCTATTTTTGGTTGGCGGATTCGGTTCCTTTTTTATTCATATACCTGGAATATTCAC
>CAYFRE010000122.1:0-262 GCA_964345455.1 uncultured Syntrophomonadaceae bacterium
AGCAGAATGACCCCTCCCGGAGCCAGGTTCTGCAGCAGCGGTTTGATCGAACCGGCAATCAACCAGCCCATGACCACATAGACAATCGTCGAGACGACGGCATAACGGTCCACGAAGAAAGCCTTGAACACGATCCCGGCCACGGCCAACCCCCAGATAATCGCAAACATGGTCCAGCCTAAAGGCCCCCGCAAGATCACCAGGGTGAAAGGGGTATAGGTGCCGGCGATAAGCAGAAAAACGGCTGAGTGATCCAGGATCC
>CAYFRE010000122.1:289-5469 GCA_964345455.1 uncultured Syntrophomonadaceae bacterium
GTGGAGCAGAGATAGAGAAGAACGAGGGAGGCGCCGTAAATGCTGAAACTGACGACATGCCAGGCGTTGCCGTAGATCGTGGCATAGACTGTTAAGAGGACCAGCGCTGCAACAGCCAACCCCGTGCCAAATCCATGGGTCACCGCGTTGGCGACTTCATTCCAGGGAACCATTCTTTTCACGTTTTCCATTTGTCTTAACCTCCAAGGACCATTATACCAGAGTACCCGCGAATTATCGCCGCGCCGTAAACATTCCCTGCAAAGAGGTCCCTCATCCTCCTCGTGTCCATTCCGGAGAAAATATATTTATGCAGGCAGGAACCCATATGAATATAATAGAACTTTTTAGGGAACAGAAAACACAATGGATGGAGATATGAGCATGCTTGTAACAACCACCCCCAGTGTCGAGGGAAGAAAAATTGTTGATTACAGGGGCATTGTTTTTGGTGAAGTTATTGCCGGGGTCGACTTCATCAAAGATATTGCCGCCGGTCTGAGAAACTTTTTCGGAGGACGTGCCGGAGCTTACGAAGGAGAACTGGTTGAAGCCAGAGAATCGGCCCTGGCGGAAATGTCGGACCGGGCTTCCGCTCTCGGAGCCAACGCGGTTATCGGCGTGGATATTGACTACGAAGTATTGGGCCAGGGAGGCAACATGCTCATGGTGACCGCCTCCGGGACTGCGGTAGTCATTGAGTGACCTAATCAAGGGGCATAGGGGCGAGGCCGGCCTCGCCCCTACCCATTATTGTCATCCCTTTTCCCCTCCGTTATTCTTCATCTACAATTATCAGAGAAATTCCGGCAGGGTCATAGCCAATTTCTACATCCGCAGGGATATAAAGGCAGAGCTCCTGGACAAAATAAAGATCATGATATAACCATACATGATATGGAACTTTCTTCATTTCATTTTCACTGAACTGATTGGTGATAAAATCCTTGTCAAATCCTTTGAATCTAAATTCGTAACGCCCCGGGTTTTGAATGTATAGCCTGTTTCCGGTCAAACTGACTTGATAAGGATTCAGCCGGTGCGTCACGAAGGTTTCTTTGCGGTATTCAACCACGGTGACCTCCCCGGTTCCGGCGGCCGTTCTTTTTACCACGAATGTGGGTAATGCTTCGTTGCTATCTAAAGTGACCTCCAGGCGATCGCCGGAATAATCAAAGCTCCACTGCCTCTGCACCTGTATACCTTCCATCTGCTCCAGGTTCAACTTTAGCTCCGTTTCGCGGTATATTTCACTCTCAACTATCACGCCGGGATCAAAATCGATCTCAACCAGGGCGTTTTTGGGCAATAGGTAGAACAGCGCCAGCGACACCAGCAAAATTGTGCTGTAAACGGTAATAGTATATCTGTAAAATACATGCTGCATCTTCATCCCTCCACTTCACTGTAAAAAATGCGGCCCGTCACCGGGCCTCTTTTCTGTTTGAAAGCAATATGGCCCCGATCCATATCAGCGAAGCGCTGATAATAATCTTCAGGGAAAAGAGGAACGGCGATCTTTCAAGTACATAGAAATCAATCATCCGGGATAATATCCTGATATGTTCGTTTGCGGCTTCATAGCAAATAACACTAAATATCAGGGCGGGCAAAATGACAAGCAGGGATCTGTGCAACTGGATCAATACGCCGGTAAAATAACCGGCTGCGCTAAGGAGAAGCAGATACAATATTGCTACCGCCATGCCGGTTATAAGCTCCCCGGGCGCGATCATAAAACATGTCTCCAGGATCTCCTCGCTGCCCCCGGTGTAATAGATAATATTTCTTAGCAAGATCGAACCCAGCGTGGCAGTAACTCCACCGGCAATGCTGGCTGTAACCAGAAAACAGATATTGGCCATGTTGGCGCTGAGCCGGTTGCTAACAAAGGAAAAGTCAATATTGCGGCAGAGCGGGAGCGTCAGGATAAATGAGTTGGCCAATGTACACAAGCCGGTAAAAATAAATATGCCCGTTCCCGAATATAATTTCACCTCTACCAGTATATTGTTCCAGCCGATACTGCTTATGCCGATCATGCCGCCGGCAGAAAACAACAATGCAATCAGTTGAACTATTATCAGAGATACAAACAGGTTGGCATAAGACTGGAGCTTGAAAATATACTGCTTTTTAACAACCGCCCACAGGCTAGTTTCTACTAAAGACATCATCGATCCCCCCCCTGGTCCTCGATGTCAGGTATACACAAAGGTCTTCAGCGGACACGGGTAAAACTTCCAGGCCGGCCGCCCTGGCCTCTTCCAGCGCCGCACGGGTAAAGCTATTTTGCACGGCCACAAAGATGCCGTTTTTACCGAACTGTTCCCGGCGGTATTTTTCCTTGTCCGCAGTGAACCGGGTGATCGTATCTTCTTTTCCTCTCAACCCTATCGCATATTCGCGAAGCCCAGTTACAGGCAAGTGCAGGCGCTTTTGACCTTCCCTCAAAAGCAGGATCTCCTCCAAGACATCTTCGATCTCCTTAAGAAGATGGCTGGAAAATATGATTGTACGCGGATGCTGCAGGTAATCCTGCAGTAGGGCCCGGTAAAAATCTTTTCTCACGGCTGCATCCATCCCGACAGTAGGTTCATCAAAGATGGTTAAAGCGCAGCGGGCGGAGAGGCCCATGATCATGTTGAAAGTGCTTTTCATTCCCTTGGAAAGGTTCTTGTGCAGCTGGCGGGGATTGAAAGAGAAGTAATCAAAGAGACGCAGAGCCAGCCGGTGATCCCAGTGTGGATAAAAACGACGCGCGGCATCGAGTGTTTCAGAGATATTCAAGGTGCCCGGCAGGGCCAGGTTGTCATCGACAAAGATTGTGTTCGCCGATACTTTCAAGTTGTTGAAGGGCTGCCCGGAAAACACCTTCACCTCTCCCGCTGTTTTCTTCAGGAAACCGGCCACGATTCTCAGCAAGGTGGTCTTGCCGGCGCCGTTCGGCCCGACCAACCCGGTGATCGTGTTTTCCCTAATCGAGAAAGACAGATCTTGCAAGGCCACTGTGCTGCCGAAACGCTTGCTCAGCCCCCGGCATTCAATTACATTCATGTCCTCTCCTCCTTATCCCGCTGTCGCACATTTTTGAGCATGGCGATCAACTCGGTTTCAGAAATCTTCAAAATTTCAGCCTCCTTGACCAACTCCAGCAGACGCTCAAAAACCAGTTCGCGGCGTTTCCGGCGAATGATCTCCATGGCTTCATGAGAGACGAACATGCCCAGGCCTCTCTTCTTGTAAAGGATGTTTTCATCTGCCAGAATATTTAGACCCCGTGCCGCGGTGGCGGGGTTGATATTGAACATTTCGGCCAGCTGGTACTGGGAGTAAATTTTTTCGCCTGCGGTGATATTTCCCGACAGGATCTCTATCTCCAGCCATGCGGAGATCTGGAAATAGATCGGTTTCATATCGTTGCCAGAAATAATCACTTATTATCACCCGGATCTACTGTCATGGTGCATTAGTCCTGTAATGTAGTATATTACAGATTTAATTTTTGTCAAGAGTTTTTTTGGAAAAAACGAAATAAATTTCGGCATGTGATCAACGGCAGGAGAAAAGCTACTATTTGCCGCGTGTGCTACGGAAGTTTGAGAATGACCAGGCGCTGTTGTTGCCCGAATGCGATGGCTTCTTCCTTGGTCGCTACCGCCAGATCGATGTCGTTGGAACCGATGGCGCCGCCCCGATCATTGACCCTGCGCCAGCCCAGGCCTTCCACGTAGATCCTGGTTCCCAGGGGGATGTTGGGCCCGGCGGCTGCGGTTTCTCCCGGCACTACTTTTTCGCCGCTGTAGGTTCGCGAGGGATCGCCTGAAAAATCGTAGCCGCCGATCGCGCCGGTACTTAAGGGGGCATACATGGTTATGTTCATCAACTGCACCTGGTACTGCTCCGAATCCCGCGCCATTTTTCGCGCATCGAGTACCTCCTGTTTTGCTTTGTACAGCTGCCCGCTGTAAAAGATATTCATCAGGGTAAAGAGAGCAGCAACGGTAACCATCAACAGCAGTTGCCGGCGGTCCATGATTTCTACACCCCAATTCGTGGAATATAATTATTTGATATACCTATTATCTGCAGCCCGGCAATGTTTAGCCTGAAAAATTGAAACGGGGGATCTGCGAAAGACATGCTTGGCGGGTTGGTATAAGTCTTATCTGGTTGGTTTTACTTGACTTCTGTTGAGGGGCAGGTTATAATTATAGCGGAGGTGATCCCATGTCCGATGAAAAGGAATTTTTCACAGCCCATGCGCTGGCCGAGGCCCTGGACCTTTCTGTGGAGACCATCTGGAGATATACCCGGGAAAAGGTTATCCCCTGCATCGAGCTGGGCCCCCGGCAGTACCGCTACCGGCTTGACGAAGTGCTCTCAGCGCTGTCGGGAGCTGCTGTCTGCGAGGAAGAGACCGGTTACAAAAGCAAACCTGATAAAAATTTAACCTACCAGGATTACCTGGAGATGCCGGATGAAACGGGCTACCGTTTTGAAATTCTCGAAGGCATGCTGGTAAAGGAGCAGTCGTCCGATGTGATGCACCAGCGGATTTCCCGCAGGCTCCAGCGGTTCCTGGAAGATTACTTCTGGATGTCCGACCCCAGGGGCGAGGTTTTCGCCGCGCCGCTGGACGTGACCCTCGGCGAGATGACCGTGGTCCAGCCGGACCTCTTCTACGTCTCCGGGGAGCAGAGCAAAATTATCAAAGATACCCGGATCGACGGCCCCCCCGCGCTGGTCATTGAGATCATGTCTCCTTCGAGCAGCCGCAAGGACAGGCTCCAAAAAATGCAGATCTACCAGAAAGCAAAGGTGCAGCACTTCTGGCTGGTGAATCCCGCAGAGAAAACCCTGGAGTGCTTCTCCCTGCAGGGCGGTCTCTACGCCCTGGTAGTCTCAGGCATGGACAGCGATGTGGTCAAGCATCCGGGTTTTAAAGGGCTCTCTCTCGATCTTTCAGTTTTGTGGCCGTAAGGGCAGGAGGAAGAAGTATAAAAGCTGGCAACGCATTAAACAAAAAACCGGGGCATGTTTGCCCCGGTTAAATCTATTGGTAGCCCCAGGGGGATTTGAACCCCCGATACCGCCTTGAGAGGGCGGCGTCCTCACCGCTAGACTATGGGGCCATGTCGAATACAGCAAGTAATGGGACAAAATTCAGGTTTTTCGAC
>CAYFRE010000123.1:0-5440 GCA_964345455.1 uncultured Syntrophomonadaceae bacterium
CACGCAGACCTTCACTCCCTGGCCAAACATCCGTAAAGTGGAGGCGATGATTTCAGAAGGATAAACCCCCTGAAATTTGGTCCGCAGGGCGCGATCCACGCCGGCCAGGAGGTGGGTTGTGGTAAGCAACTCCACCCCTTTTTCCCTGAGGTTTGCTCTAATTCCGGCAGGCATCTCATCTTCACCCGGCCCGGAAAAGCCGACGTGATGGGTGACACAGACAATCTTGAACCCCGTACCCGATTCGCTGAATTTTTCGGCGGTGGCGCCGCTGTTTGAAGCGACTACGATACTGCTGATTTCAAGTTCTTTGGCTCTTCTCAAGGCGGCCTCAATGGTAGCGGCGGTATTGGCGGGCCCCTTCTCTTTCCAATACATCAGCATTACCTCCTTAAAAAGATCTATTTTAATAGATGAGTAGAGTTATTTATACCCATTTTAGCATAAAGTAAAATCGCTGCCTATTACAGTCGTAAAAGCGTCATAAAACGTCGTAGAACCGGATATTTGCTCGCTATATCAAGAAAAAGAGTAATAAGATTGGAGAAAACGATAGCAAATAGTTTAATATAAAATAATCCTGCAATACAAGGGTTTAACAATAAAGGATATTTAAAAGATTCCGTCGAAGTTAAAGTAAATTTTAAGACAATGGTTCATTTTAATGCTTATGATGAGGAGTACCGGTAATGAATTGGCAAGATCATTACAAACAAAAATTAATTTCTGTGGAAGGAGCGGTCGAAGTGGTCCGCCCGGGTGACCGGGTGGTTCTCTCTCACTGTGCCGGAGAATCCTTAACTTTAAGCCGAGCGCTGGTCGAGCGGGCGCCACAGCTCGAAAATGTAACGATTATTCATTTTTTGATGCTGGGGCCGAACAGATTTTGCGATCCGGGAATGGAAAAGCATTTCAAACACCTGTCCCTCTTTGCCGGGGCTTCGGTGCGCGAAGCGATCAACAGCGGCCGGGCTGATTTTATTCCCTGTTTTTTCTCCGAAGTGCCGCGGCTTTTCCGGGAAGGTTATCTCCCCGTCGATAGGGCTCTGATCCATGTCGGCCCGCCTGATGAGCATGGATATATGAGCCTGGGGGTAGCGGTGGACTATACGAAAATTGCCGCCCGCTGTGCTCGGACGTTGGTTGCAGCGGTGAATCCCCGCATGCCCCGCACACTCGGTGACAGCTTTATCCATGTTTCCGAAGTCGATTACCTGGTGGAGATCGAAGAGCCGGTGATCGAAGTGCCTTTGCCGGCAGTCGGGCCGGTTGAAGAGGCCATCGGCCGCCATGTAGCCTCCCTGGTCGACGACGGCGCCACGCTGCAGCTGGGTATCGGGGCGATTCCCGATGCAGTTTTAAGGTTTCTAAGCGATAAAAAAGATCTGGGGATCCATACCGAGATGTTCTCTGACGGTGTGGTCGAGCTTGTTGAAGCGGGGGTCATTACCAACGAATCCAAAACGATTCACCGGGGGAAGCTGATCGCCACTTTTCTCATGGGTACGCGGCGGCTCTACGATTTTGTCCATGACAATCCCGCGGTGGAGATGCACACCGTCGATTATACAAATGATCCGGTTGTGATTGGGCGGAACAGCAAAGTGGTGGCCATCAACGGGGCCATTGAAGTTGATCTTACCGGCCAGGTTTGCGCCGATTCTATCGGCTATACTCATTACAGCGGTGTGGGGGGGCAAGTTGATTTTGTCCGCGGCGCCGCCCGCTCCCCGGGGGGGAAATCGATCATTGTGCTTCCCTCCACGGCGGCGGAGGGACAGGTTTCGCGCATCAGGGTAGCCCTCTCCGAAGGAGCCTCGGTTACCACCACGCGCAATGATATCCATTACGTGGTTACCGAATACGGAATTGCCGATCTGCGGGGGAAAAGTTTTAGCCGGAGGGCCGAGGCCCTTATCGCCATCGCCCATCCCGATTTTCGCCACGAGCTGAACGAAGGGGTGAAGGCAAAAAGATCAATTGCCCTCCCTGCCGTGGCCGCCAACGAAGCGGCGACAGCCCAGCAGTGCAAAGCGGCGGCCGGTTCAGGCAGGCCCGGCTAGAGCGCTGCCCAGACTCTCTCTCCCCTTTGAAAGGGGTGGATCTATAAATAAATTGCATCTCCTCCGATAAGGACTTCGTTAAACCGCCACCCGGTGGGGCATACTATAATTCCCGGGAATACGGCAAGGAAACTTGCCGGGCTCCTGCGGATATCAACCGGCCCAAGGGAGAGATCATGAGGGATGAAGGACCTCTACGTTATCCTGGCTTTTCATGCCCACGAGTTGCTCTGGGATCTTCCGGAGAAGCTCCTTTCTTACCTGGAAGACGAAAATCCGATGAAAGAGACCATTCTGGATGAAAATTACATCAAAAAGAGAAAAGAGGAGGGCCGCGATGTCTACACCCTCGGCATTCAGCTGGGCGAAAAACTCGATGCGCCGATCTGTGTTGAATACAGCAACGAGTTGCTGCAGCAGATCCGGGAAGTGATTCCCGAGATCTTCGAGCGGATCCGGAGCGCATTTCAGAGCGGCCGCCTCTACCCTATTTACGGCCACGCCCACCATACCCACGTTTCCCTGCTCAATGAAGAGGAGATTACCCAGGAAATAGTCTGGAATATGCAGTACCTGCACCACCACATGTCGGTGCCGCATCCCAGGTACAAAGGTTACTTTTCCCCGGAGGCATCCTACAGCATCGACAAGATGGAGGGCGCCGCAGCGGCAAATATCGATTATATTATCTTCCCCCATCTTCAGGAAAAGAAAGTCCCTTTTGAGCTGACCGGTCCGGGCGATTATCTTTACAAACCCTTCTGGGTGAAAAGCCGCCGCCGCAGCATCCTCGCCTTCCCCCGCAATTTTCCCATTTCGCAGGAGATCTGGCGGCCGATTACCCGGATGAAAAGAGACGATGTAAAGAACCAGGGCTACAAGCTGGGCGATTACCCGGTATTCTTCAATGAATATTTAAGCGGACAGAGCGAACCGTTCCCCATCGGCATGGAAGAGGGGGTGGCGCTCTACCGGGAGGTCCTACGGCAGGAGTTGAATCAGGCTCCTCCGGACGCAGTGCTTCTCTATATTCAGGACCTTGAGCTGATGGATTTCGGGGATCTGGCCATCGAGATCATGGCCCGCGCCTGGCAAAGCCTGCTCGTTGAAGACCGTGAAATTTACCGGGTTCATTTTGTCACCCCGGATCAGTACATCAATGAAGTATTGAAAGCGGAGGGTTTTGAGCTGCTTCCCGAGGTGAAGTTCCGGCAGATCTGCTGGGCGCCCGAGATCCGCCTGGTCCTGCGGGCCGACGGGCATTATCCTCCCCTCGGCGTGGACGGGGTGGGCCGCTATACCATTGAGAAAAGCGGCCTCTACCGGAGCCCCCTGATCTTCTGGGAAAACGGCAAATATTTTTGCGGCATCTGCGATACCCTTGTGGAAAACTTTAAGATCAGCCCAAACATTCCGGTAGATGCCGGAAAGCTCGGCGAAACCGGTTACGATCTGGCCCGTGAGGATCTTGATACTCAGATCGTGCTCTACAGGCGGTTGATGAAACGGGCCTGCAACTGGGGGTGGCGGCCCACCGAAGGCCGCCAGAAGAGACCCTGCCTTGACGCTTACCTGCTCTGTGCGGCCCTGCTAAAAAAAATCGACCAGTGCCCCGATCTCTTTATCCTCTGCCGTGAACTGAAGGCGCTTGATTCCAGGGATATTGCCGGCCTCATCGAGACGCTCAAGGTCTTTGTAGACAACCGGGTTAATTACCTGCGCTTTGGCCTGGAGAAATATATGGCCGATCAGGGAGGCGAATTTTTGGGGACTTACCGGGCCATCGAAGAGGTGGAGCGGTGGAAAGGGGTGGCCGTGCAAAAGGCAAAAGAGCTTTACAGCGTTAACCGGAATCAGAAGATGACTCCTATCACCAGGATGAAGCAGTTGCTCTCACTGATGCAGGAATATTGCCAGGCGCTTTTCATGGCCACGGAGTATCTGCAAAAGGTCTGGGGCGAACTGCCCGATGTCGAGTTCATGGTTGACCGCATGTATGAATACCTCTACGAGCTCTACCCGCCGCTTTTTCCGGAAATGATCAACCGTATCGACGCCATGTCCGAGAGCGACGTGGAGCGCTACTTCGCCGCCCTGGAGCCGGACGAAGACCGCGAGTCCTCCTTCGCCCGCGTCACCCCCCCGTAAAAGCATTAGGGAAACGAAAGACCCCGGTAACGGCCCTGGCAGCGAAAACTCCCCCTTTTCAAGAGGGTCGGGGGGGGGTAATGTGACAAGGGGACCTCTTTTGTCACCTACTGCCCCTGTATTACCACCTTCGTTTATCGAGGTGTGCTTATGGCCACGCAACTGTAGGGGCGACCCATGGGTCACCCGAACCAGACATTGTTTTAATGGTAATATCTTTCGCAACAACGGGCGAGTTATGCCTCGCCCTTACAAATATACCCAAGCCATTACCATGAAAGCTCTGTATTTGTCATCCCAAGGGCGAAGACCGAAGGATCCATGTTAAGAATAACGCCATTACTTATAGCGGTGTAGGCAACACGTGGGCATTTTTGAGTATACCCTCACTGTCATTCTGAGCGCAGCGAAGAATCTCATTTTTATATTTGGAGGGGTGACAATACCAAGAAGATGACCTGAAAGGACTGTGGGCGAACATAGTTCGTCACAACATTGAAATATGTTGTAACCATTACAAGCCGAAGCTTACTTTATCTGGCAGCCTACCCTGTCGGTTTGCCAGGTGGGGCAAAAGGGACTGTCCCCGGTGTCCCACAGAGGACCGTCCCTGGTGTCCGGGTTAGTTTTCGAAGATAAGAAACTGTCCCGGCAGGAGGCTTCTCTTTCCCTTCCGCATATATGTTGCCTTGACTCTCCGGCCGCCGTAGCGCGGTTCTTCCGAATTGAAAATCTCTTCACCTGGCGGTCGAGTTACGTTGAAGACGCTGCGCCCCAGGTTGGCCAGGGCTGTAAGCGTTCTTCCATGGCTCCGGCGGGTGATCTTTACCAGCCGCGTTACCGGGTCCACCTTGATCGCGGTTCCGCTCTTGTCCGGCGCTTTCAAGGATGGGTGCTCCCGGCGCAGAGCGATAAGATCCCGGTAATAGTTGAAGATCTGCTCCTGGTGCGGCCGCCACTTTTCTTGGGGAGTTAACATGGACGCAAAAAAGGTGGAGTCTTCTTCTGGATTGGGGGTATCCCCCCACCCGAAAGCGGCAAACTCCTCCCGCCGTCCCTCCACCACCGCCTTTTTCAGTTCCGGGTCTTGATAATCGGTAAAGAAGAGAAAGGGGTTCTCTTCGGCATACTCTTCGCCCATGAAGAGCATGGGAATATAGGGCGCTGCAAAGAGCAGCCCCGCCGCCGCTTTCAGGTAAGGAAAATCCACAAGCTGCGACAGCCTCTCC
>CAYFRE010000124.1:0-5396 GCA_964345455.1 uncultured Syntrophomonadaceae bacterium
GGCGCCATTTTTCAACCACCTCCCCAACTGATTCCGAATACTACAGAAGATAATTATTTTGCAATCTCGATCTGACTGACCAGAACTTCCGTAAAAGGCTGCCGGTGGCCCTGCTTGCGGCGGTAATTCTTCTTCGCCTTGTACTTGAAGACAACAATCTTGCGCCCGCGCCTCTGAACCGTTACCTTGCCTTTAACCCGGCAACCGTCAAGGTAAGGGCAGCCGATTCTTGCTTCTGCGCCGTCGCTGTAAAGCAAAACACTGTCAAATACTATTTCTTCTCCCTTTTCCGCCGGCAGCTTCTCCACGCGTACTGTTTGCCCTTCCTCCACGCGGTATTGCTTGCCGCCGGTCTCGATAATGGCGTACATCTTTAGACCCCTTCCTGTAGGGACTCGCCGAAGCAGGCAGCCTCCATATTCTTTATTAAGTGAGCCGGCTTTAATAATCAGCCCTCTTCGAGCGGTTATGCAGAATCTAACGCCGATTTTAGCACGCGCCGCCGCCTTTGTCAAACCGATTTTTTGATGCCGGGGTAGATTTTGCAAATGGCCGCCTGCGCTTTTTCTTGCCTGCAGCGACAGGAACAGCACGGGCAAAGGTCCGGCAAACCTCGGTTATCTCGGCTTGCATCACCTGGCCGACCTGCTCTCCCGCTCCGGCCACGTTGATCACATAACCGTGCATCCGGGCAATACCGTTCCCGGGAGCGCTGGTATGAGGTTCTTCAATGAAGAGCTCGATCACATCGCCCGGCGAAACAGGAAAAGCCAGCTTTTCAATATCTTTCAAACTCCCCGCGGCAATGATGCGGTACTGCTCGATATGCATATCTTCGGCACCGCGGATGAAAATATGCTTGCCCAGCTCCTCTTCCATCTTTTTCAGATTGCCGCCGCCGGTCCCGATAATGATCGAGGCAACTTCGTGGTGCATCTCCACCAGGATTGCTTCTCGCGGTGATTTCTGAAGCATTTTTTTCAACTCCCGTTCGATGCGGGTGGATGCGGCCAGCGGTGTAAAAACCCGCCCGCTCCCTTTACAGTAGGGGCAGTGCTGTTGCAGTACCTCGGCCAGATCCTGGCGCACTTTTTTGCGCGTCATCTCTACCAGGCCGAGACTGGTCAACCCCAGAACATAAGTTTTGGTGCGGTCCTGCTTGATGGATTCGTTGAGCTTGCTTAAAACTTTTTGACGGTGCTCTTCAATGGTCATATCGATAAAATCCACGATAATAATGCCTCCGATATCGCGTAAACGAATCTGGCGGGCAATCTCTTCCGCCGCTTCAAGATTCGTTTTTAAAATTGTATCGGCGAGATTGC
This sequence comes from uncultured Syntrophomonadaceae bacterium, assembly GCA_964345455.1. Taxonomy (GTDB): domain Bacteria; phylum Bacillota; class Dethiobacteria; order DTU022; family DTU022; genus JAAZIN01. The sequence goes on from CAYFRE010000124.1 coordinate 1,326, forward strand.
GCCGCCCGATATAGCGCCCCGTGTTTACATCAATCACGGTCAAGGCCTCGGTTTCGTCAAACACCAGGTAACCGCCGCTCTTCAGCCAGACCTGACCCTGGAGAGCCTTCTCCAGTTCTTTTTCCACGCCAAATCGCTCAAAAATTGACTCGGCACGGTCATAGCAGCAGACCTTCTTTTTCAATTGGGGCGAAAAGCAATCCAGGATTTCGCATACTTTCTCGTATTCGTGTTCATTGTCGATCAAGAAACTGTTAAAATCCTCCACAAACAGGTCGCGGGCAATGCGGCAAGTTAAAGCAAGATCCTGGTATAGAATGGCAGGCGCCGTCTTCTGTTGAAAACGGGCCAAAACGCGGTGCCACAGCTGCATTAAAAACTGTAAATCCTGCGTGAGAGACTGCTCGTCAGCCCCCTCGGCCACCGTGCGCACAATCAAGCCCATCTCCGGGGGACGTATCTTTTCGGCTTCGCGCCGCAGTCTCTCTTTTTCAGTTTGACTCTCGATGCGCCTGGAGACCCCGATATAATCGGCGCCGGGTACCAGAACGAGGTAGCGCCCCGGGAGAGTAATCTGGCCGGTTACCCTGGCGCCCTTGCTCCCGAAAGGTTCTTTTACCACCTGGACAACGATCTCCTCGCCCACTTTGAGCAGTTTCTCGATGGCCGAGCGGGCCGGGGGAGGTTTTTCATCATTATGGATATCGGTATAGACGTCATCAACATATAGAAATGCATTTTTCTCCAGGCCGATATCTACAAACGCCGCCTGCATACCCGGAAGAACGTTGGCGACAATCCCCTTGTAAAGATTGCCGATAATGCGATGTTCCAGCGGCCGCTCGATATAGAGCTCTACAAGCTTGCTGTTCTCGAGAATGGCCACCCGTGTAGCCCGGTTGTTACAATTGACAATAATCTTTTTATCCATCTGCTATTTCACCTCCATCAGGAAAGGGATCGATCAAGGCCTCTTTGTAAATATAGAGGCCCTGCCGGTGCAATCTCCAGCGCTGCTCTCCCACATAGTTGGCTCCCAGCGACAGCTGATCCAGAAACCGGAACGGTGAGACGCCGCCTTTGCTGCCGACCTGAAGCAGCAGGCGAAGCGCCGGACCATGCTCACCTGGCGGCATCAGTTCGGCCGAAAAAATAAAGGGCCGTATATTCTTCCTGGTGATTTTACCGCTTTTGTCAAAACGGCGGATCATGATTGCCGGCTGCGCGAGAAGCTTATCCAGAGATCCCTGCACTATCTCCGCCGTGGGAGCAGGACGTTTACTCCTCCAGACAGCACGGTAAAGAGCTGCGTTAACTACCGCCGCCAGCGGGGGTTCATTCACCGCCACAGTGACGGCACCGGTCAGGGTAAGGTCCCTGGGCAGCTGTTCACCAATTCGGCGGCCAAAAGAGGCGGGAGAAACCGGTTCTACCAGGTAAATTTCACCGTACTCCTTCGAAGCGGTAACCCCGACCGGCAGGGGCGCAGCCAGGCTTAACCTGGGCCGCGGGCTGAAGCCGAGAGTATAAGCTAGGGGCAGCCCGGCACGGCGCATGGCCCGCTGAAAGAGGCGCAGCATATCGAGGTGCGATAGATAGCGCAGCTCTTTGCCGCAGGCATAGCGAAAACGAATTCGGTTCATGATTGCCCCTCCATGGAAAGGTTGTCCTGCCGGGCACGGCGATGCTCCCTTATCAGAATCTCTTTGGCGGTGCCGCTTTCCAGGTGATCCCAGGGCAGCGGCGAGGCCTCATCGAAGCGCCGGTAAGCATAGTCTTCCGGTTCTATGTTCAATTCATCAAAAGTATCCAACCACCTCTGCAAGGAGAAATGTTCCGACCACCCGTCAAAACGGCAACCTTTCTGCCAGGCCCGCTCCAGAAGCGGAGCCAGTCGGCGATCGCCGCGGGCAAATACCGCTTCAAGAAAGCTACTCCCGGCATCATGCCAGCTCAGATTAACCCCGCGCATCCGGCTGAACAGATCCCGAAGCAGCTTTTGACGGCGCCTGACCTCGGGCATTAAGAGCTGCGGTTCCCACTGGAAAGGAGTGTGCGCCTTCGGCACAAAGGTAGACACGCTTACCGCGAGGCGGATCCGCCGGCTTTGACTGCTTTTAATCCGCTGCAGGAGCTCCTCGCAAAGGGCGGCAATTCCCCTGACATCTTCGTCTTCTTCCAGGGGGAGGCCGATCATAAAATACAGCTTGAACGACTGCCAACCGGCGGCCACGGCATCGCCGACTGCCGAGAAAAGATCGTCTTCGCCGATATTCTTTCCGATCACCCGGCGCAACCGCTCCGTGCCCGCCTCCGGAGCAAAAGTCAGGCTGCCCCGCCGTCCCCGGTGAAACTGCCTGGCCAGCTCCACTGAAAAGGAGTCCAGCCGCAGTGAAGGGAGAGTAAACCTGACATTTTCAGCAGAATGCTCCGCATTGAGGCCGCCGACCAGAGTATCGATTCCCGGGTAATCGCAACTGCTCAGCGAAGCCAGAGAAAGCTCCTCGTAACCTGTGGCCCGCAGCATTTCCCTGGCAATCTTTCTCACCCTTTCAGGGCTGCGCCGGCGCACCGGCCTGTAAATAATGCCTGCCTGGCAAAATCGACAGCCCCGGCCGCATCCCCGGAAAAGTTCGACCATGCCGCGGTCATGAACCGCCTCGATATTCGGAACTACCGGAGCCAGCGGATGGGGGGCACTCTCCAGGTCCCGGATAACTCTCTTCCGGATAGTTTCGGGGGCGGTCTCATGGAGCTGTACGATCCCCTGGAAAGCGCCGCCGGCTCCGTAAGACGGCTTGTATAATCCCGGAATATACACTCCCTCCACCGCGGCCAGGCCGGCCAGGATGTCGTCTTTACCGGCTGCCTCGCGTGAGAGGGCTATCCAGCGCTCAAGAATTTCCGGCAGGGCCTCCTCTCCGTCACCCAGCAGGAAGAGATCAAAAAAAGGGGCCAGCGGCTCGGGATTGAAAGCACAGGGTCCGCCGCCAATGATCAGCGGCTCTCCCCTGCCGCGCTCTTTGCTGAAAAGGGGGATCCCCGCCAGATCGAGCATGTTCAGGATGTTGCTGTAGCTGAGCTCATACTGCAGCGAGAAACCTAAGAAATCAAACTCTCTCACCGGACGCGCGCTTTCCAGGGTAAAGAGGGGCAAACCTTCCTTGCGCATCAGCGCTTCCATATCGGCGGCGGGAGCAAAGACACGCTCCAGAAGCATCCGGGGATGCAGGTTGATGATTTCGTAGAGTATCTTCAGCCCCAGGTTGGACATGCCCACTTCATAGATATCGGGGAATGCAAGCGCCATGCGTACTGCAGCGGAGAAATGATCTTTTTTTACAGCGTTCCATTCATTGCCAAGATAGCGGGCCGGTTTCTGGACAAAAGGGAGAAGTGTCTCCAGCTGTTTTTCTAAAAACAATGGATAGGCCTCCGTCTAGCCAAACCCTTTTTGCAAATTTGCTCAGGCTATACTACTCTATTATAGTATTTTTTTAATTGGAATATCAAGTCCCTTTTGCATGGCGGCCCGGATCAACAAGGCTTCGGTAATCTCGGCATGGCAGTGTTGAGTGCGATCCATTACCCGGATGAAATGGTAGCGCTGTGGTAAAAAGAGGCGGAAAACATCGAGAAGCCTGGTTTCTTCAAGGACGATCAGCTGGGCGCCGCGAAGCGCGCCTCGTTTGAAAAGCTGGTGTTCTTTTGCTCCGAGAGAGCGGAGAAAGGTGTAAACGGCCTGTTGTTTCTCTTTCGTAGCCGCAATAAATAAAAAGACGGCTACCACGAGCAGTGAAAGGTTAAAATTATTATGGAAGAACCCGGCCAGCCCGGCGGCAAAAAGCAGCACGGCCAGGATCTGCCCCAGCAGTGCCGCCTGCTCCGTGGCGGCACGGAAACCGTGACGCGGCGTCAGGTAGGCCCGCAGGATCCTCCCGCCGTCAAGAGGCAGCGCCGGCAGCAAGTTGAACGCGGCCAGGGTCAGGTTGGCCTGGATGAAAAAAAGAAACAGGTCCGCCCCATGGTCAATCCGGGTATAGAGGAGAACTCCCAGCCCGGCCAGGGCCA
>CAYFRE010000125.1:0-5067 GCA_964345455.1 uncultured Syntrophomonadaceae bacterium
GACGGCATCAAGCCGCAGCCCGTCAAAATGGTAGCGTTCGATCCAGTGGCGGACGCTGTCGAGGACCATCCGCCGCGCCGCCGCGCACCCGGAATCGTCAAAATTTACCGCCTCCCCCCAGGGCGTCTCATATTTTCCGGTGAAATAGGGCCCGAATTTGGCCAGGTAATTTCCTTCGGGGCCGAAGTGATTATAGACGATGTCGAGAATCACGGCCAGCCCTTTGCGGTGGCAGCAATCGACCAGGTATTTCAGCTCATCGGGGCTGCCGTAATTATGGTTGACGCTGAAGAGATTGACCCCGTCATAGCCCCAGTTCCAGCGGCCGGGGGTCTGGGTCAGCGGCATCAGCTCAACGGTATTTACCCCGAGCTCCAGCAGGTAGCCGAGCTTCTCCACGGCGCCGGCAAATGTGCCCTTGCCGGAAAAAGTGCCCGTGTGCAGTTCGTAGATCAGCGCCTTCTCCCATTCGATTCCCCGCCACTCCTTATCGCCCCAGCGGTAGGAGTCATGGTCGACTGCCTGCGAAAAGCCGTGCACCCCGTCGGGCTGATAATGGCTGTACGGGTCGGGGAAGGCGCCCCCGCCCCGCCCCTTCAACAGAAATTTGTAGCGCAGAACCAGGCCGCGCCCTTCAACAACCGTGCGGAAGAGATGTTCGCCCGCCGGCTCCATGGGTATTTCTTCGGAAAGCCCGCTCGACTCCAGCAGCAGTGATACTTCCGGCCAACCGGCGGCATAAACGGAGAACTCCACCCTGCCGTTTGCCCGATCCAGAATAGAAGCCCCCAACCTTTCCATACTAATAATATAACCAGATTACCGGGGTTCATAAGCGCAGGCGGGGATAAAGGATCTGCTGGTTTGGCCAGGGCAACCGGGCGGAAATATGGCCCCGGAAACTGAAAGATACCTGATTATACGGAGAGGAAGTGCAGCTTGTGGAAATAGTGCAGACGACGCCCAGGGAATTTGCGGATTATCTGCCCCTTGTTGACCAGAAGGTAGTTGACGAGATCAACTACCTGGCCGGCGAGCTGAGAGGCAAGAAAGTCGCCGTGATCAATGCCACTGCTTTCGGCGGCGGGGTGGCGGAAAAACTGTGCGCCTTGCTGCCGTTGTTGAAAGATCTGGGGCTGGACCTGGACTGGTGGGTGCTTGAGGGAGACCGGGATTTTTTCCAGGTAACAAAGATATTTCACAACCGCCTGCAGGGACAGGAAGGCAGCCTCACCGCCGCTGAAATTGAGACTTATCGCAAATACAACCGGATCAATGCCGCTTTCATGGAGGACTGGGATTATGATTTTGTGATCTGCCACGATCCTCAACCGGCGGCATTGATCGATTACCGCAGTAACTTGAGGCGCCGGGCCAGGTGGGTCTGGCGTTGCCATATCGACAGCTCCACTCCCAACCCGGAATACTGGGAATTTATCTACCAGTATATCCGGCAGTATGATGCCGTTATCTTTACCATGCGTGAATATGTCAAAGAAGGCGCAGAAGTCCCCAACCTGACCCTGATCACACCGTCAATCGATCCGTTAAGCTCCAAAAATGTGCATCTGGAACCGGAAGAGGCCGCCGGGATGATCCGCCGTTTCGGGGTGGAGCAGGACCGGCCGCTGATTGTCCAGATCTCGCGGTTTGACCCCTGGAAAGATCCGCTGGGAGTGATCGAGGTTTACAAGATGGTCAAGAAAGAGTTTCCCAGCGCGCAGCTGGCCCTGGTCGGCTCGATGGCCACCGATGATCCCGAAGGCTGGGATTACCTTTATCATACCCTCCGCCGGGCGGGTGAGGATTACGACATCAAGATTGTCACCAATTTCAACGGGATCACCAACATCGAGGTGAACGCCTTCCAGACCGCCGCTGACATCGTCCTGCAAAAATCGCTGCGCGAAGGTTTCGGTTTAACAGTGACCGAGGCTCTCTGGAAAGGTACGCCGGTAATCGGGGGCAATGTCGGCGGGATCAAGTTACAGATTGAAGACGGCGTGAGCGGCTACCTGGTGGATACGGTTGAAGAATGCGTTGACCGGGTGCTGACGCTTCTGCGCAATCCCTCCCTGGCGCGCGAGTTTGCCAGCGCCGGCAAAGAAAAAGTGAGGCGCGAATTTTTGGTCACTCAGAATGCTCTTGCTTACCTGCGCCTTCTTCACAAACTCAACTATCTCCCTTAGCCTGCACTTTTGATTAGCTCCCCTGAAGAGGCCGTGGCCGCGCTCTCGGCGATGTACCGTTATGCTGCGGAAATCAGCCGCAGGATCGCCGATTTATGGCAGCACCTTACCATGTCAGATTTGAAGGGGCCGGGCATGCCCGGCCCAAACCCGTTTTTACCTGCGCTGCCGGTAACATTTATGAGATATCATCATCGCAGTTACAGCAAGGGTTATTCTTATATTGGTGTTCCTTGTGGCGGCAGGTAGATGTCCGGGCCGATCCGGTGGGTCGCCCCTACAGTTTTGGCGGTGCAAGGATCCATAAGAAGGCAGTTTATCCCGGTGTTTATCTGACCTCCAACCTCCGACATCCAACCTCCAATATGTCCGGTGAGTCGATCGGGCTGCAACGAAGCAGGCGGCAGATTAGGCGCGGCTGATCAGCCGGTAGACAGCGGGGATTATGACCAGCAGCAGGACGGTCCCCGCGATCTGCCCCCCGATGATCACGATGGCCATGGGGGCCTGCAGCTGGCTCCCCTCGCCCAACCCAAGGGCCAGGGGGACGAGCCCCAGAATGGTGGTAATGGTGGTCATCATGATAGGGCGCAGCCGGGCAGTGGCCCCTTCAATGATCGCCATGCGCAGCGGAAGACTTTTCCTGCGGCGCTTCTGGTTGATCAGGTCGATCATGATGATGCCGTCGTTGACCAGGATTCCGGAGAGCACCACCGCTCCGATGAGAGCCGGCACGCTGATGCTGTTTCCGGTCAGCCGCAGCGCGGCGATGCCGCCGGTAAAGGCCAGGGGGACGGCGATGATGATAATCAAAGGGTGCAGGAGAGACTCAAACTGGGCTGCCATGACCAGGTAGACCAGGAGAAGGGCCAGCAGCAGGACCAGCTCCAGCTCATCGAAGACCTCGCTCATCAGCGCAGCCGTGCCGCTGGTACGGATCGTGTATCCCGGCGGCAGTTTCATCCCGGCGGCAATTTGCATTGTCTCCCGGCTCACCGCGCCGAGATTGCCCCGGTACCCGGCCTGCACGATCCCAACCGCCTCCCGGTTCTCCCGCGTCAGGCCGGCCGGGCCCTCTCCCTGCGAGAAGCGGGCTACTTCGCCCAGCCGGACGAAGGCGCCCGAAGGAGCAAAGAATCCAACCTTTTCCAGATCATTGAGGGTGCTGACGGCGTTCTCCTTGTAACGTAAAATCAGGTTCAGGATCCCCTCCTCCGTTTCCAGCCGCGCCACCGGGGTTCCTTCCAGCGCCTGGCGCACCACCGTGGCGATCTGGTAAAGGGTTACTCCTTTCCGCAGCGCCGCCTGGTGATCAAGGTGCAACTGAATTTCCGGCCGCCTCTCATCCAGCAGCGACTGCACACCGGTTACCTCCGGCATGGCGGCCAGCTTCCCGGTCAGTTCCTGCACGATATCTTCCACTTTCCCGGGGTTCTCACCGCTGACGGTCAACTCCAGGTTTGTCTCCAGGCCGGAAATATCTAGCAGCGAAGCCCGGCCAAAAGATATGCGGGCCTCTTCATTGATCATCTCAGCCGCCTTCTCCTGCACCGCGGCGGTAATTGCCGCGCTCTTATCTTTAAGATGCGGCTCGACAACTACTCCGATCCGGGCCTTGTTGGCATTGCCGCCTTCAACCGGTATTCCAAAAAAAACCGGCTCTCCGATCCTGCTCGTAAAAGTGGCCACTCCTTCCTGCCCGGCGAGGATCTTCTCCAGTGCACTCACGCAGCGGTCTGTCTGCTCAAGAGTGCTTCCGGGAGGCAGGGTGATCTCGATAGAGAACGAGGCCTCATCGGGTGAAGGGAAGAGATCGGTTTCCAGGGCGGGAAAGAGCAGCAGGCCCAGAACTATGAAGGCGATCCCGGCAGCGGCGGCGGCCCAAGGACGGTCTACCGCCCGTTCCAGGATCCGCCGGTAAAAATTTTTTCCGGTGCGGGCGGGCGGTTCTCCGGCGCCGGAGTCCAGGAAACGGGAGGCCAGCAAAGGCACGATCGTCAGGGCGATCGCCAGTGAGGCAAAGAGGGCGCAGCTAACAGTAAGGGCGAAATCCCGGAATAGTTCGCCGGCCAGCCCGCTGATGAAAACTACGGGGAAGAAGACGGCAATGGTGGTTGCAGTGGAGGCAAAAACAGCGCCGGCCACCTCCTTGCTTCCGGATAACGCCGCCGCGGCAGGTTCGGCTCCCCGCTGGTAGTGGCGGTAAATATTTTCGCTGACGACAATGGCGTTATCCACCAGCATGCCCGCTGCCAGCGCCAGGGCGCCCAGGGTCATCAAATTGAGAGTCAGGTTAAAAAAGTAGAGCAGGGCAAAGGTGGCGATTACCGCAACAGGAATGGAGAGTCCGATGATGGCGATGGTCCGCCAGTTGCGCAAGAATACAAGCAGGACCGCCACGGCAAGGAGCGCACCTCCCAGGAGCGCCCAGGCCAGGTCTCCAAGAGCGCTTTCGATTTCGGCAGCCTGGTCAAAGACGCTATAAAAATGAAGCCGGTCCGGCCCCTCATTTTCGGCTGCGATTGCCTGCAGCTCCGCGCGCACCCGGCGGGATACCGCCACGGTATTGGCATCACCTTCTTTTTGAATCACCAGGCTGACGCCCGGTTCTCCGTTGATCCGGTTGATCGTGGTTCCGCCGGAGAAGCCTGTTTCTACGGGTCCGATGGAGTTTATCGGGATCGGGGTCATGGGAGAGCTCTCCTGCTCGAGCGGCATGCTGCCGGATTGTGAAGATGCCGCCAGCATCGTGGCTGCCAGTCCGGCCAGAGAACTCTCGATATTCTTCGATATCTCCGCCAGTCCCTGTCCGGCCTCGTCCTGTAACCGGTCGATCCACGCCGCAAAATCCGGACTCTCGAGCTCTGTCTCTCCGGCC
>CAYFRE010000125.1:5077-5396 GCA_964345455.1 uncultured Syntrophomonadaceae bacterium
GTATCTCTTTCAGAGCCGCTGCATTGAACACCCCCTCGAGGTAGCGGTTCAAGTTTAGGTTGATGGATTTTCCCAAAAGCTCCTGCATCCCGGCCTGATCAATCCGGAAACCGACCACCAGTCCGGACAGGTTTGCGGCGGCATCATCACGGCCCAGAAATCGCAGGCGGATCTGCCGCCGGTCGATCTCTTTAATCCCGGCAGGCAGATCCAGAAGGCTGGCGCGCAAGATCCCGGCGACCTGGTCATACGAGATCTCCTGTTCGTTCATCCGATCCGGGTCGAGAGAGATAAAGAGCTCTTCGCTCACGCCCCCCTG
>CAYFRE010000126.1:0-5296 GCA_964345455.1 uncultured Syntrophomonadaceae bacterium
CAATCAATATCGCCGATATACGGCATAACCGCGGGACGGGGCATGCCCCGTCCCTACGAATCTAAACGTATCAAGCAGCCTTCATGCGGGCCCAGGGCCAAGGGTTTGTCGAGCGTTCCGACGGCGCGGCGGGGATCGGTGGAGAGCAGCAGCCGGGCGGGCCGGAATCCCGCCGACAGGTCGAACTCCCGCCGGCGGGCGGAGAAATTGAGGGCCACGAGAAGTTGCTGCTCCTCCGACTCGCGCAGGTAGAGGTAGCAGTCCCCGGGGACGCCCTCGACCACGCTGCGGTAGCTTCCCGCAAGCAGGGCGGGCTGCTCTTTGCGCAGCCAGATCATCCTCCTGTAGAAGTTGAGCAGCGAATCGGGATCTTTTTCCTGGGCGGCCACGTTTCTTTGCTCCGCCTCCGGCCCGACAGGCAGCCAGGGTTTGCCGGAGGTAAAGCCGGCAACGGGCCCGCCGTCCCACTGCATCGGGGTACGGCAGCCGTCCCGCCCGCGGTGAAAAGGATACCACTTCTTCCCGACCGGATCCAGCAGCAGCCGCCGCGGCAGCCGCGCCTCTTTCATTCCGATCTCTTCACCGTAATAGATAAAGGCCGTGCCCCGCAGGGTTAACAGCAGCATCACCAGCAGGCGGGCCCTGGCGCCGCTGTTTTCTTCCCCGCCGTAGCGGCTGATCGCGCGGACGATATCGTGGTTGCTGAAGGTATAGGCGGGCCAGGCTTCAGCCGGGAGCAGGCGCTCCCACCTCTCCACGCAACCCCGGAAAGCGCCCGCTTTCCAGCGGCATTGGGTCATGTCAAAATAGAAATTCATGTGCAGTTCGTCATTCCCGGAGCCGTAATAAGAGGCGACGACCTGCGGGTCTTCGCTCAATATTTCGCCGATGCTGGTTTTCTCCGGATACTCGTCGAGGGTTTTGCGAAACTCTTTCAAGACCCGGTGCGTCTCGGGATGGTGCTGGTTGTACTGCTTTACCTGGAATTCGGGCAGGCCCAAGAGGTTGAAAAGATTCATCAGTAGCGAACGGTCGCCGTAAGGCATCCTTTGATCGACCTTCATCCGGCGGTAGAACGGCGGGTTCGAGCGAAGCTGCTCATCCTTGCAGTAGATATGAGCCACGTCAAGACGGAAACCGTCGGCGCCCCGTTCCAGCCAGAAGCGGACCACATCATCGACCGCCCGGCGGACCTCGGGGTTGAACCAGTTCAGATCGGGCTGCTGCGGCAGAAAGGAATGCAGGTAATACTGCTCCGTGGCCTCATCCCAGCTCCAGGCCGGCCCGAAAAAGTTGTTGCGCCAGTTGTTCGGAGGCCTACGGCGCGGCCCGACCCCGTCGCGCCAGATATACCAGTCCCGCTTCGGGTTGTCCCTTGAAGATCGCGATTCCTTGAACCAGGGGTGCTCGTGGGAACTGTGGTTCACCACCAGGTCGAGCATCACCCGGATGCCGCGGCGGTGGGCTTCGGCGACGAGCCGGTCAAAATCTGCGAGAGTGCCAAAGCGGGGATCGATGTTGCAATAATCGGCAACGTCGTAGCCGAAGTCATATTCGGGGCTCTTGAAAAAGGGGCTGAACCAGATCGCATCGATGCCCAGGGAACCGGGAGTGCCATCATTGAGGTAGTCGAGCTTCTCGATGATCCCCGCCAGGTCACCGATCCCGTCACCGTTGCTGTCCTTGAAGCTGCGTGGATAAATCTGGTAAAATACGGCTCTCTTCCACCAGTCTGCACCGGTTAACATGACTGATCACCCGTCCTTCCGGATTATTCTCAAAATCATATTCCCTTCGAACCGGCGGTAATCCTGTTTTCCTCTCAGGCAATATCCGGGATAAAACCGTCAAATTGAGCGCGGTATAACCTGGCATAGTACCCGCCCTTATCCAACAGCTGCTCATGGGTGCCCTCTTCGACTATGCCGTCATCGGTGAGGACGAGAATGCGGTGAGCCCGGCGCACCGTGGCCAGGCGGTGGGCGATCACCAGGGTGCTGCGGTCCCGGGATAGCTTGAACAGAGCCTCCTGGATCATGGCCTCGGTTTCACTGTCCAGGGCCGAAGTGGCCTCGTCGAGAATCAGGATGGGCGGGTTTTTCAGGAAGATCCGGGCGATGGCGATGCGCTGCCGCTGCCCGCCCGAGAGCATCACCCCGCGCTCGCCGGCGTAGGTATCGTAGCCATTTTCCAGCTCCATGATGAATTCGTGCGCGTTGGCCTGCATCGCGGCCGCCACGATCTCTTCATCGGTAGTATCGATCTTGCCGTAGGCGATATTCTCCCTGATGGTCCCGGTGAATAGGAAGACATCCTGCTGCACGATACCGATATTCTGGCGCAGCGATCTCTGGGTAAAATCGCGGATATCGATGCCGTCAATCTTGATGCTCCCCTTCTGGATGTCGTAAAAGCGGGGAATCAGGTTGCAGATCGTGGTCTTCCCGGCCCCGGAAGGGCCGACCAGGGCCACAGTCTCCCCGGGTGCAATGCGCAGGCTGATATCTTGGAATATACTTTTGTCGCGGTTGTAACTGAAAGTAACGCGATCAAAAACAATTTCGCCTCTCAGGCGGCCGGCCTGACGGGCATCCTTCCGATCCACGATCTCCGGTTCAATCTGCAGCGTCTCCATGAAACGATGGAAGCCGGCCATCCCCCTCTGGTAAGTTTCCACGAGAACGGAGATCCGCCGCACCGGCTGCAGGAACATATTCACGTAAAGCAGGAAACCGACCAGCACACCCAGGGTGATCTGTCCCCGGTAGACATAGTAGCCGCCGAAAGAGATGACGACCAGACTTATCAGGTTGGAGAAAAGGTTGACCCCCGAGAAAAACTGGGCCATGACCCGGAAAGATCTTTGCTTGGAGCGGCGGAAGTTCCGGTTGTCCCGTTCAAACTTCTCTTTCTCGTACCGCTCGTTGGTAAAGGATTTGACCACCCGGACCCCGGAGATGCTGTCTTCAACCCGGGCATTGATATCGGCAACCTTCAGGCGGACATCGCGGAAGGTGGTCTGCATCTCTTTGTTCTTGGATATGGCAAACCATATCATCACCGGGACCAGCATAAATACCAGCAGGGTCAGCTGCCAGTTGACCGTCATCATGATAATGAAGGCGCCGCTCAGCGTCACCGTGGCGACAAAGAGATCCTCGGGCCCGTGATGGGCCAGCTCGGAGATCTCGTTGAGGTCGTTTACCAGGCGCGACATGATATGGCCGGTCCTGGTGTTGTCAAAATAGCGAAAGGAGAGCTTCTGGATATGGTCGAACAGGTCCTGGCGCATATCGTACTCCATGCGCACCCCGAGGACATGGCCCCAGTAATCGACGATATACTGGAGCAGCGCCCGCAGCAGGTAGAGCCCCAGCAGTCCGGCGCAGATCCGGATCAGCAAGGTCAGCTCCTGCTGCGGCAGGATCCGGTCGATAATCCACTGCACGGTAACCGGAAAAACCAGGTCCAGCCCGGCCATGACAAAAGCGCAGCTGAAGTCGAGCAGAAACAGCGGCAGGTGCGGCCGGTAATATTTCGCAAAACGTCTCAGCAAAACTTCACGGCTCCTTTTATGAAATGTTACTTCTGGAGAGGCCGTCAGTCAACCTCCCCGCCTTGGATCCTTCGCTGCGCTCAGGACGGTGTTTCCGCCGCGTAAGAAGGCTTTTGGGCCAGCCGGTGCCATTTCGTCCGGCGGTAGCGGCGGATCATGAGCAGCGAGGTGACCAGGTACTGCAGCGCCGTCACCCACCAGATGTAGGTCACGTCAAGCTCCAAAACAAAGACCACAAGATATGTCAGGGGCAGCCGCACCAGGAAGCTGGCAATAAACACGGCCAGAAGCGGCCCCCGGGTATCCCCGGCCCCTTTCAAGGCGCCGGCCAGGGTATAGGCAATGGCGATGAACGGCTGCTCCACAGCGGAGATGCGCAAGCAGGCAATCCCCAGGCTCAAGACTTCCGCCTCGGGAGGGTCAAATATACGCATGATATAATGCGGAAAAAAGTAAAAGCAGAGAGCAATGGCGCTCATCAGCGCCATGGCCATGATCGTGGCCATGGTCCCGGTCTTCACCGCTTCATCGGGTTTACCCGCGCCCAGGCGCTGTCCTACCAGGGTGGTGGCGGCAATGGCAAATGCATATCCGGGCATGAAAGAAAACGATTCGGTGGCCACGGCAGCGGTATTGGCCGCGAAACTGATCGGGCCAAGCGCAGCTATCCAGGTCATCGATAGAATCCGGCTGATGTTGTAAACAATCTCCTCCACCCCTACCGGAATGCTGATGGAAAATATCCTTTTCAATACCGGTTTTCGGATTGGCAAAAAGCTTTTCCGGGATAGAACCAGATCGTGCCGCCGCCGAAAAAGATAAATCAATCCTACGATCAACCCGAGGGCCTGGGCGGTTCCCGTGGCCAGTGCCGCGCCCTTCACCCCCAGCGCGGGGAAACCCAACTTTCCAAATATGAGCACATAATCAAAAAATATGTTAAAGACATTTGCAACCAGGGCGATATACATGGGTACACGGGTATTCCCCATCCCCCGGATAACTCCGTTAATTACCATGACCAGAAGCATGCAGATACCGCCGCTGAAGAGAGAAGCATAGAAATACTCGACCGTCAGCACGGCGGTGGGCTCATCTTTGATCGCCCATAGACAGAATGGCTTCCCGAAAATGCCCATTACCAGGGCCAGAAGACAGGTGATTATCAGGCTCAGTGAAACCGCCTGCCCGGCGGTCAGCCCGGCATTCTCGTTATCATCTGCCCCGACAAAACGGGCCACCAGCGAATTGACCCCGATGCCGAGCGCGCCGCAGACGCTGATCACTCCGAAGAGAAGCGAGGCGGCATACTCCACAGCCGAGGCTTCCTGAGCTCCCAGGCGCATCACCATGGCGGCGTCGCAAATCCAGTAGAAAGTGTGGAGGCACATCTCGAGAACCGCCGGCCAGACCAGGATAAGAATACTCTGAACCGGATGATAGCTTTTTTTTATCATAAGTATACCTTCTTTGTGGGTTAAATGTTCCGTTGTCTGTTGCTGCGGACAGACCGATCATATTGGTGACGGTTTGCATGTAGATGGTATACTTCCGGTTAATGATGAAACACCATGATCCGGGCCGGTTTTACTGCAAGCATGGGTGCCTCCGTTCTCTCTCAATCAAACATCGAGCATAACATTTGAGCACAGTTAAAGACGAGGAGGCAAAACCCCTCTCGTCTTTAACTTCCGACTATGGCGGGAGTAGATGGGAATCGAACCCACCGTGGATTTATGA
>CAYFRE010000127.1:0-5223 GCA_964345455.1 uncultured Syntrophomonadaceae bacterium
CGGCGGGAGGCAGTTGATCGCCCTCTCGTAGCCCGACTGGATATCGGGCAGGGAGGCGCCGGTATCCATACCGTATACTCCTGACGGCAGGCCGTAGTAGCGGGCAATCTGCGCCACGCACGCTCCCGACAGGCCCAGGTCGGGATCTTTTCCGCCAACAAAGCCGGTCCGCATATTCGCCGCGGCGAGGCGGCAGGTATAGACCAGCGGGCAGCTTCGATTCACCAGCCGGGCCAGGGTCAGGAAAGCAAGCTGCTCGGCGTTTTGCTGGACCAGGCCGCCGACCAGGGTCAGCGGCGCGGTCAGGCCCCTGGTGGGGCAGGGAAGCATGGTCAGCGGCAGCCCCAATCCGGCGCAGTAAATAATCGCTTCGGCAATATCCGCGGGAAAATTGAGCGGACTGAGCGGGGAGATCGAGATCGTCCCCATGGGTTTGCTTTTCAGCCTGTCCAGGCCGCCCCGGATGGTGGCGGCCACTTCGATCAGATAGCGTGTTTCCCAGGAGTCTGAAGCGGTCCCCATATCAACCGGTTTCCGCGTATTTTTCATCGTGTAGACCGCCATGCCGATATTGGCAATCTCTTCGGGCAGGTCGGTCGCCCGCAGGGTCGGCACCACCAGGTCAAGGTAAGGGAGGCTGTCACTGAGCCGGGCAAAATCCTCCAGGTCTTTAACCTTCGCTTCCCTGACCTGGTCGGTTTCATGGTCCAGGAGAACCGATACCGAACCGAAGTTGTGCGAATAAGAGCGCTCCGCTGCGGTCACGGGTACAACAATCGATTCATCGATACCGTAGTAGGTCAGAGAAACAGGATCTTTCAAAGCATCTTCGACCACACCGGGAGGAAAATAAATACGCCCGCCCTTTTCGGTACACCCCGCGCTGAGCAGGATTTCCCGGGCGCGTTTACCTTCAATAATAACGCCGACCTGCTCCAGAATTTCTAAAGTTGCCGCGTGGATCGTGGCCAGATCTTTATTGGAAAAAGGTTCATAAATCACTTCTGTAAGCCTCCTTCGTGGCAGATGTTACCGGTCTAGTTGAGCCCCAACATCTCCTTCACTTTTTTTACCCCGGAGATGGCGTCGGGGGCATATCCGTCGGCGCCGACCTTCGAGGCCCATTCTTCCGAAAGGGGAGCTCCGCCGACGATCACCTTGACCCGGTCCCGGAGGCCTTTTTCCTGCAACAGATCTATTATTTTCTTCTGTTCCTGGATCGTCGTCGTCATCAGCGCGGAGATCCCCAACACCGCCGCCTCTTTTTCCCTGACCGTCTCGACAAAAGTTGCCGAAGGGACATCCACCCCCAGGTCGGTTACATCAAAGCCGGCTGATTTCATCATCATGATCACGATATCCTTGCCGATGGAATGAAGGTCTCCCTTGACAGTGCCGATAACCATGCGGGTAGCCTTGACCCCGCCCTCCTGCTCGCTTTTTTTAATCAGCGGCGCCAGGTAGTCAATCGCACCGTTCATCGCCTCCGCCGCCAGCATCATGTCGGGTAAAAAGTATTCCCCTTCTTCAAACTTATCTCCGACCACAAATAGACCTGACGTAAGGCCTTCGCTGATGATCAGGGGAGGTTCAATGCCTGCCTTAACTGCTTCTTCGACCCAGTCCAAGGTTTCTTTCTTCTTACCTTCGATGACCGCTTCTTTAACCTGTGCTAGAACTTTTTCCATTCTCGTGCCCTCCCAGAACTATTTATCTAACCTGAAAGAATGTAAAGAAAATAATATCGCAATTTTTATACCAAGATTAATTCCACCGCCCCGGCCTGCTACAGGATATAAATCAAGCTTTTCCAGTCTATTGACCGGTAACAGTTAATGAATAATGCCGGTATTCAGTTAAAACTGCCGGAAAACCGGCGAGCTAGGAGCCGAAAAGGTGGCCCCACATCTCCGTGAGCGCTCTTTGAGCGGCAAAGGAGGTTATGTCTGCCTGATCAAAAGGAGGCGATACTTCCACGACATCCATCCCGATGATCGGGAGACGGGCGAATATCCTCAACAGCTCAAGCATTTCGCGGGTACTAAAACCACCCGGTTTAGGCGTGCCGGTCCCGGGCGCCGCCGCCGGATCCAGGAAATCGATATCCAGGGTGATATAAATCTGCCGCAGCGAACTGAGCTTGCGGCAGATCTCTTCAGCTACATGGCGGATGCCCCGGTTAAAAAGTGTCGGGGCCGTATAAATATTGGCCTCCCGATCCTTAAGAAACTCCAGCTCATCCAGTTCAAAAGAGCGGATCCCGATAAAATAGAGGTTTTGCAGTTCAATGAAGGGTGATTCGAGGGCCCGGCGATGGGTGCATCCGTGGGATAACCGGTTTCCGGAAAGCTCCTGGCAAAGATCGGGATGGGCATCAAAGTGAATCACCCCGAGAGGCGCTTTGAAAACACGCGCGGCTGCTTTTAGCAGCGGGATGGTCACGGAGTGATCCCCGCCGATAAAAAAGGGAATGGTCCTGCTGAAAAGAGAAGCGGCCGTCTCTTCAACCCCGGCAAAGTAGGCCTCCTGGGAAAGGGACCCCGGTTCCAGATTCCCCAAGTCCCGCAGCTTCAAAGCAGTAAGCCGCCTGCCCTCTTCTGTCGTGGGGGGAATATGCGTGGAGATGCTCCTGATGCGATCCGGAGCCCGGGCGGCCCCTTTGCGGTAAGAAGCCGCCCTGTCAAAAGGCAATCCCAGGACAACGGCATCGGTTTCGGCAGCCTGCAACTCCGGATTGTTCAACCCGCCCCAGAGTGTACAGTCTATTGTCTCTTCGATCATAAACATTGCCCCTGTCTACTGTGAAATGTAGTTCTTTGATTTGCTACATTGCAACGCTTTGAAAAAGGGGCGAGCAACCAGCTCATTAATTTACTTTTCGACTTTCATGGACAAAGTCCCTTTATTTAATTGAAGTTTGTTCATTGGTCTGAAATGCTGCAGACCGTTAACCGGCCCTCTCCTCTTTAACTTTTTCCAGGAACAGGTCGAGTTCGCTGCAAAGTTTCTCCTCCAGGTACGGCCCGGGATAGGTTTTCACTATTTCGCGGACTTTCGCCCTGGCGGTCTCCCTGATATCGGGGCAGCCCTGCGCGCGCCACTCTTCAAAGGGAAGAGCATTGCCCAGATCACCCTGCCAGAGCTCGCCTTTGCGCATGAAGTTGCGGGTATGCTCCTGGGCCAGGAAATTACCGCCGTCCATGACCGCCTTGATCACGCTGACGCCAATGGTTTCTTCATTCACGTTCAACCCGCCGCAGCGATGCATAACCATCCCGTATATCTCGTTATCAACAACCAGCTGCTCGATGCTGGCAAGGGTCCCCCCGTTTAGCGCTCCGAATCCTGAAATCAGGGTGCCGCCCGCCATAACCGGCAGAAGGCAGTTCAGCGCCCTCTCGTAGCCTGACTGGATATCGGGCTGGGCTGCCGCCGTATCCATGCCGTAGACTGCCGAGGGGAGACCGTAGTAACGGGCCATCTGCGCCGCACAGGCTCCAGAAAAACCGCGCACAAGGTTGTTACCGGCGACAAAGCCGGTCCGCATATCGGCGGCACAGAGCCGGCTGGCATAAACCAGCGGGCAATCGCGGTTGACCAGGCGGGCCAGGGTCAAAAAGGCGAGCTGCTCCGCATTCTGCTGCACAAAACCGCCAACCAGGGTTACCGGCGACGTCATCCCGCTGATCGGGCAGGGCAGCATGGTCAAAGGCAGGCCCGTTCCGGCAACTTCGACAATGGTGTCGCTGATATCCTCCGGGAAATGAAGCGGGCTCAACGTGCTGATAGAAATCGTCCCCATGGGCTTGCGCTTGAGCCGGTCCATGCCGCCGCGCACAGTGGCTGCGATTTCAATAAGTTTCCGCGCTTCCCATGGAGTCGAAGCCAGCCCCATATCCACCGGCTTCCGGGTATTGCGCATGGCGTAGATCGATCCTGCCAGGGTGGTAACCGTCTCCGGAAGGTCTGTCGGCCAGAGACTGGGGACGACCTTGTCCAGGTAGGGCAGGTTGTCGCTGACCCAAACATATTCCTCCAGGTCGCGGACAGTGGCTTCCCGGATCTGCCCGCTCTCCGGGTCAAGCAATACAAAGACAGTACCAAAGTTGTGAGAATATGAGCGCTCCGCGCCGGTTAACGGTATCTTGATTGAATCATCCATGCCGTAGACGGTCACCGGGGCCGGGTTCTTCAAAGCATCTTCAACCAGCGCCTGGGGAAAGCAAATCCGCCCCTCTTTTTCTTTGCACCCGGCGCCGAGCAGAACTTCCCGGGCCCGCCTTCCCTGAAGGTTAACTCCGATATCGGTCAATATTTTAAGGGACCTGTCGTGAATCGTCTCCAGATCTTTTTGAGAAAATGGTTCATAGAGCATTCCTGTATCCCTCCTGTAATGTTTGAACAACAGATGTTTGGATGATATAACTGATCATACAAAGGATCATGATATGCAAATAGTATACCATTTACGATACCCTGATCCTTAAAGCCCCTTATCCATCCCTTTACAGATAAATTGACTGCCAAAGCAAGGCCTCTCCCCCAACCGATATGCCTGGATACCGGCAGTATCGCCGGTAAACTGGCGCAGCATCGTACGGTTGGCCAAGCATCGCCCTGCACTGTAAAAATTATAGAAGCGGTTCATTGGTGCATAATAAAAGTTGTGAATTTTTCTTAACTGTCAAAGCAGCCACATGGAGGAGCAGCCTTTGAACCTGGTGGATCGGATCATCAAACGCCCCATCGCCACGCTGACGATCGTCTTTCTGATTCTCCTGATCGGTATCATCTCCCTCTGGAAAACACCCCTCGATCTGCTCCCCGCGATTCACCCCCCGCTCGTAGCAATCGTTACCGTCTTTCCGGGAAGCTCGCCCCAGGAGACGCTTGCCCTGGTCACTGAGCCGATCGAGGATCAGGTTTCCGCCGTGGGGGGCCTGACCAATCTCACCTCTCACTCGCAGGAAAACCTCTCTTTGGTTTTACTGAAGTTCCACTGGGGCACCGATCTGAACAGCAGGCGCGATGAACTGAGCGCGCGCCTTGATCTGCTTTCCTTTCCCGACGGCGTAAAGCGGCCCATCATCCTCAAGTTCGACCCCACTCTTCTGCCGATGATGCAGGTGGCGGCAAGCAGCAGCCGGGATCGAGCCGCTCTTACCGCCAGATTGAACCGCCATGTTAAACCGCGCCTGGAGAAAATCGACGGTGTAGCCGGCG
>CAYFRE010000128.1:0-5202 GCA_964345455.1 uncultured Syntrophomonadaceae bacterium
CCCGGGCGGTGAGCGCGCTGGCCGGATACCGGCCGGAAACAATTCTCATTCCCGAGCTCACCGCGCTGCTGACAGAGCTGGCCCGGATCCGCGGCCTGGATATGATCCCGGCGCCGCAGAATATAGATGAGCTGCTGCAGAAGCTAAATATAGACGCCTCCTTTACCGAGACGCTGCGGGCGATGACCAGGATGACCGTTTCTCCGAACCTGATCCGGGGCGGGGCCAAAACCAACATAGTCCCCGATTCCTGCGAATGTGATCTTGATATTCGGATCCTCCCGGGGCAGAGCGCAGATTACGTGATGCAGGAACTCTACAACCTGGTTGGCCCGGGAATGGAGATCGCCCTGACCGAGTACCGTGAGCCGACCTTCACATCTTCACAGATGGAGCCATACCGGTTGATGAAGCAGCTCACTGAAGAACTGGCCGGTCCCGATGCCGTTTGCCTGCCGGTTATCTCCACCGGCTCCACCGATTCGAAGTATTTGCGAGGCCTCGGCATCCCCGCTTACGGGATCGGCCTTATGGATCCCGGTTACAATCCCGATCTTTCGGCCACCATGCACGGCCGGAATGAACGGACCGATGTGAAAAGCCTGCGCCTGAAAACAGAGTTCCTGACGGAGCTGGCCCGCCGTTACCTTGGCTAGCGCCCCGCTCAACCGATGAGGTTACAGCTTCTATTTGCCGAATAACAAGAAGCTGTGAAGGAAAAATAATATATAAGGGCCGCTTTCTGCCAGAATTTGCAGGAAGAGAACAAATTTTGTCGAATTTGTCATTGATCAAAGGAGGCGGTCCGGATGTCCCAAAGGCTCGGGCTTAGAATCAAGGCGTTGCGTCGCCTGAAACGGGTGACCCAGCAGGAGTTGGCCGACATGATCGAAATCTCTGTCACCTCGCTCAGCCATATCGAGAGAGGCCGGAAAGTTCCCTCCCCGCAGCTGCTGGAGAAAATCGCCCGGCAACTGGATGTGCCCGGAGAAGAGCTTTTTATCATCAGGGAGCGCGATGATGTCCCGGAAATTACAGAAGTGCCCGGCCGGGCCACCGGCTATTAGAATCGGCCAGATGCATGTTCAACCTGCCCTGGCCCTTGCTCCAATGGCCGGAATCACCAGCCATCCCTTTAGAATTCTGGCCAAAGAATATGGGTGCGGATTGGTATTTTCAGAGATGATCCATGCCCGGGCGCTGCTGCAAGGGGGCAGGTACAGCCGCCTGTTGACCTATTTCCAGGAGGCGGAGCGGCCGGTAGGGTTGCAGATTTTCGGCTCAGAGCCGGTGCGGCTGGCCGAAGCGGCTCAAAAGGTTGAAGCGCTGGGGGCCGATCTGGTTGATCTCAACCTAGGCTGCCCCACGCCGCGCATCGTGCGCAACGGTGAAGGCGGGGCGCTGGTGCGGCAACCGCAGCTCTGCAGCGCCATCTTTAAAGCTGTCACCGGCGCGGTGGCCTGCCCGGTAACGGTGAAGATGCGGAAAGGCTGGGATGATCATCTGGTTAATGCGGTTGAGATCGCCAGACGGGCTGAAGATGCCGGAATTGCAGCGGTAACCGTCCACAGCCGCACCGTGGCCCAGCGGTTCAGCGGAAAAGCCGACTGGGAGATCATCGGGGCGGTCAAGCGCGCCGTGAACATTCCCGTATTCGGCAACGGGGACATCGCATCCGCGGATGATGCCGCGGCGATGCTTGATTGCTGCGGCTGCGACGGCGTGATGATCGGAAGAGCCGCTCTGGGCAACCCCTGGATATTTGAGCAGGTTAAGGCGCGGCTGGAGGGCGGTCCGGCGGTAGCGCCACCCGCGCCGCAGGAGCGGATCAGAACGGCTTTGCGGCACCTCGATCTTATTTGCCAATTTAAAGGTGACGAAGCGGCGCTGCCCGAGATGCGCCGCCAGGCCGGATGGTATCTGAGGGGATTCCCCAAAGCGGCGCTGGCGCGGCGCAGCATCGCCGAAGCGGTCACGGTGGAAGGGTTGCGGAAGGTTATGCAAAAGTTTATTGTTCCGGGGATAGATTAAATCAGGAGGTGGATCAAGGTGTGCCAATCGAGTGTCTACCTGGTCAAAAACGGCCGGGAAGAACTGGTGATGGAGGATGTCAGCGTGATCAAGCCGCAGGGAGAAGAGATCCTGCTGGTGGGTATGTTGGGTGAAAAGAAGCAGGTCAGGGCTAAAATCAAAGAGCTTCAATTGATGGATCATCGCATTTTGCTTGAAGAGTAAAGAACCGGCACCGTTTCAAAACTCATCAGGTATAAGAGCAAGAGCTGCTCCGGGAAGAGCGGCTCCTTTTTCGATAATCCGGATCTGGATTCCGGCTCTCTTAAATTGCGGCCCAAACTTTGCTTGCTTTCTAAAGTATATAGTGGTAAAATCCTATTGTATACATAAATGTGCACAAGGGTGGGAGAACCGTGCATTTTGAAAATATCGTGCGGATCGGTGAGAAACTGGTCAGCGTTGATCGGGCCAGGCGCTTGCTGGAGCGGGTGCTGGAGTTGCGGGCAGAGGGGCTCTCCCAACAGGAGGTCGCCCGGCGGCTCTCGCTCGACCGCAGCTTTATCTCCCGCCTCGAAGCGTTTGGTGAGGTCCGCAAAGGGAAAAGAGTGGCGGTAATCGGCTTTCCGGTTAAAAATAAAGATGAACTGGTAAATATCTGTCAAGATCTGGGGCTGGATTTTTTCTGGCTGATGACCAACCGGGAACGCTGGGAACTGGTCGGCGACAAACAGGCACTCGATTTTTTTAATCAGATTTTGGAGCTAATTACCCGCTTGAGGGATTATGAAGTTCTGGTGATGGCCACCTCTGAAAAGTGGTATCGCCTTGCTGAAGCGCTACTCGATTGCCAGATTCTCTATATAAACCTGGGGCCGACCCCGGTTCGTGAGGACAGGCGGGTTGATCCGGACCGGTTTCGCAATTTAATTGAGCAGCTGTTAACGGATCGCGGAAGAAGGGAGCGGGATTAATATGAAACATGTTGTTGGAATCAGCCTGGGCTCATCCCAGAGGAACCACGCGGTTACCGTAAACTTGATGGGTGAAGAATGCAAGGTTGAGCGTTTCGGAACCGATGGGGATATGGGAAGAATGATCGCCTTGCTCCAGGAATATGATGGAAAGGTAGATGCTTTTGGTCTGGGGGGTATTGACCTTTACATTTCCGCCGTCGACAGACGCTATGTCCTGCGCGATGCCCGAAAAATCATCCGGGCGGCGCAGCTGACTCCGATTGTCGACGGGTCCGGGTTGAAACATGTCCTCGAGCGGCGGGTGATCGAATATCTTGTCGCCAACACCGGTATCTTCAAAGAGAGGCGCAAGGTGCTTCTGACCTGTGCCATGGACCGTCTCGGGATGGCCCAGGCGCTGTTCGATGCCGGCTGCGATGTCACCCTGGGCGATTTTCTCTATGTTCTCAACGTGCCGCTGCCGTTGAAATCTTTGAAAAGCCTGGCCTGCTTAGCCCGGGTTGTCGCGCCCATCGTAGTCCAGCTGCCATTTTCAATGATTTACCCGACCGGGGAACAGCAGGGAGAAAGCAAACCGCGCCAGATCAGGTACTTTCTGGAAAATGAAATTATAGCGGGAGATTTTCATTTTATTCACCGCTATATGCCGCCGGAGCTGCCCGGCAAGATTGTGATCACCAATACCGTGACCAGGGATGATGTGCGTTACCTGAAAGAGCGGGGCGTGAAGACCCTGGTTGCGACCACCCCCGAGATGGATGGCCGCTCTTTCGGCACCAATATATTGGAGGCTATACTGGTGGCCATGGCGGGCAGCACCAGGGAGCTTTCGGAAGATCAATACGGCCGGATGCTGGAAGATTTGAAGATCACGCCCCGTTTCGAGGAACTTCAATAGATGTATGGCAGGAGCGGATTCGGCATCCCATGGTTGAACAGTTTGCCATAATTGTCAACTCTTCAAGGCAGGGCCACACGGTCCGGCTGCCTCCTCTTTCTGCATCTCTGTGGAACAGCTTCACTCCGATAAAAACGGCTGACCTGACCGGAGTCAACTCTCCCTTCGGGCAGGCATCAGGACATTTTCTTTTTTTCAACCACGATCCCGCCCGCCAACTGCAGCTGCGATCCAGGGATCGGCTAATCAAAAGGACCATCCGGGCCGGCAGGAAGGCTTCCCGGCTGGGCGCCCGCATCATCGGCATTGGCCCTTCCATGGCGGCGGCATTGGGCGATTCTGCCCTGGAAATTGCGCGGAGACTCGGTCTGACGGTAACCGCCGGCTCCGGATACGCTGCAGTTGCGGCAATTGAAGGTCTCCGGAAGGCGGCTGCTCTGATGGGGATGAGCCTGGATGAAGCCGCTGTGCTGGTTCTGGGGGCGGCTGAGCCTCTCGGAAGTGTCTGCACGCAGATTCTGGCCCGCGACGGGGCCAACTATTTGACACTGGTAGACAGGGACAGCACCCGGCTGGATCTATTATCGCGCCGGGTGCTGTATGACTGCGGTGTGGCCTGCAAGGTCAGCGTGCAGGTAAGCAGGGCGGTGGCGCGAGCGGACCTGGTTATCGTTGCCGGTAGAGAGGCCGGCCAGGCACTCCGCCCCTCTGATCTGAAGCCGGGTGTGGTTGTCTGCAATCTGGCTGCAGTGAATGAACTCTCCTTGAGCATTATCAACCGGCGGCCCGACGTGATGGCTTTCGATGAAGTTGTGGTCCGGCTGCCGGGTGAAGCGGTATTGGGCTGTGACCTGGGTCTTCCCGAATCGAGCATTCACGCCTGGATGGCCGAAGCAATTTTGTTAGCCCTGGAAGGGAGATACGATCGTTATTTTCTAGGACGGGAGCTGTATGTTGAGAAGGTGGCCGAGATGAGGCGCCTTTCAGTGAGGCACGGTTTTACTCTGTCCGGATTCACGGTTGCAAACCTTTATCTAGGTTTTACCGAGGTGGAAGGGATCAAAAACAACCTGCCTGTAGTATGCTGATATTGAGCCGGCCCGTTCTCATCAGTATTCGTTTAACCCTGTCCGGAGAGCATAAAAATCATATTTGGTTAACGCTTGATTTGAACCCGTCAGAATGGCCTTGCACGGCCATGGCAGGCCATCTCAAACCCTTACGGTTATGTGTTACAGTCCGATCACACAACTTGCTGGTTCTACTGTCAATAACTTGAGAAAATGTCACCTCAAAGACCCCTAAAATGTAGTTAAT
>CAYFRE010000129.1:0-5136 GCA_964345455.1 uncultured Syntrophomonadaceae bacterium
GGCGGAGTGCATGCACGAGCGCAAAGGGTCCGCCTTGCTTCGCTTGCCCAACCTGCTGGCGAAGCAGCCGGTGGTGAACGGTTCGTTCGTGGCCGAAGAGCTGGGAGTCTCCATGCGCACAGCCGCAACGATCATAGAAAGAGCATGCGAAATGGGGATGCTCAGCCCCATGGGAAACCGTCGCCGCGGAGTGTTTTACCAATGCGACGAGCTTATAGCCGTGCTTGAGGACGTGCCATCCATGCAGGGAATCCGCCGCATTCTGGCGGGGAAGCAGGGGTAGTTGGCGAAAGCCGCTGAGGTGCCGACTGCCGACCGCGGGGACGCGCCCGCAACTCGCCGCCAGCCGCCCCGCCGCAGCCCGCCAACCCGCCAGCCAGCCGCCCGGCCAGCCGTCGGCGTCAGGCCGCGTCGTCCCGCTGGGCGCGGTAAATATTGCAGGCGCCGCAGTAGAGGCCGCAGCGTCCGGCCAGACTTAGCTCCGGCATTGAGTATCGCCTCCTCAAAAGATAGAAAAGATAGAGAATTGCTTTTTCCTGGAATAAGCATATCAATACTTTATCTTGTACGTCAATCACTGAGACGGGGGGGCGGTGAATTTGACTCATCGGAAATCAAGCTTTCTGGGACGAGGAAATTTACCCGCTACCGCTATTTGCATGGGCCAGTTGAACAGCCTTCTTATTTTGGGTTAATGTCTGTATAATGGGGTTAAATCCCTCGGCTTTAGCCGAAACCTTCTGCTCTGGCCAGGCCTGACTCTGGGTGCTGTTCTGGTCCTTGTGCTTGTTCATTATCCGCCGGCGAAGGCTCAAAGAGGCCAGAGCGAGGGCGGCCCTTTAATTCAGCAGTCCGAGGCAGCTTGATTATTTACCGGTTATATGTTACAAAACAGTTAACTATTACTTATTGTTAACGTGTTTTCATCCAAAACGAAGCACCTGCTTGCCGGGAAGGTTTGGCCGATGTTTTTTGATGAAATTGCTTCCAGTTACGACGACTGGTATGAGACCCCCCTGGGCCGCTTTGCGGACCGGGTTGAAACGGAGCTGGCTTTTGATTTGTTCAACTTTCGCCAGGGAGACCTGGTGCTGGATGCCGGTTGCGGCACCGGCAACTTCAGCCTGAAGCTGGCCCGTAAAGGCGCCTGGGTAGTGGGGGTCGATATCGCCCCGGGTATGCTCTCCCTGGCCCGGGAAAAGGCGGCCCGGGAGCAGCAGGTAACCTTTAAGGAGATGGATCTCTACAGCCTGGGTTATCCTCCGGATTACTTTGACGGGATAGTGTCCATGGCCGCTTTTGAATTTATTCATGAACCGCAAAAAGCCTTTGCCGAACTTATGCGCGTTCTTAAGCCCGGGGGGCAACTGCTCATAGGTACCATCAACCGGGACAGCGCCTGGGGCGCCCGCTACCAGGAGCAGGCCGGGAGACCCGATTCTATTTTTCGCCACGCCCGCTTCATGACTCTGAAAGAACTGGTTGACCTGGATCGCCCAAACCTGGTCGGCTCCGGGGAGTGCCTTTTTATCGGTCCGGACACTCCTCCGGAGAAAATCAACATGGAAGAGGAAAAGATGCAGGCCAGGGGTAAAGGAGGCTTTGTGGCAGCGCTATGGATAAAACATTTTTAAGTTGCCGGCTGACCTTTTTACCCCTGGGGCCGGCAGAGGTAGGGCGGGAGGTAGAGGTAGTGCTAAGCATAATCAACAGTGCTCCGGTACGCGTGGAGACGGACTCCCTGGGCACAAATATTTTCGGGGAGGCGCGGGATATTTTTAGCCTGCTGGAGAGAATTTCTTCTGCCGCCGCTGCCCGGGGCACCCGGTTTAGCCTGCAGGTAACCTTATCCAATTACTGCGGCTGTGTTTAATCTTTTATCCGGTAAAAGGGTGTTTTCAACAAGCCGGGAGGCGGATACGTTTTGGCCATTAAAGCCTGGATGCTAAACATGAGGGCAAACCGTTCCAGGTTTAAAGCAGATAAAATAAGCGATGCTCTTGATATCAGGCCGGGTTCGATCTGTTCAATCAACTGGGCGTAGATAGGGCGATCCGAACCCAACTCCCAGGACAGTAGCCGTTCTTTGACAGCGGTTCGTCGATTTCTTATCAATTATAGAAATACATTTTCAATATTATAAATCGCAAGGTCTGATTTAGCGGTAAAACAGCTGGAACTGTTGGTGAATTAGCCACTTTATTAGGACAAGCGTTCAAGTTAAAGGGATCCGGCATGAGTAAGAGGGCATACTAACGGCTGCCCGGAGAGGCGATTGAGCTTGGCACTGATATTGCTTGGTCATATTGTTAAAGCAGCGCCTGGTAATTATTGCAATGATACATTAATTCCTATATGATTTATAATAGTGAAGCATTTGGCTGAACTGAAAATTTTAAGCTTTGCAATACGTAAGGAGGAGAATGGCATGGCGGTTTTCGCCAAAGAAGTGATGACCGCGCCGGTCGTGAGCGTAACAGCCGATATTTCGTTGAAGAAGTTTGCCGAAATCCTGGACGAATACTCTTTCAGCGGTGTACCGGTGATCGACGCGGAAGAAAAGGTGGTCGGCGTGATCACAGAGGCGGATATATACAGGTATACGCGTCAGATTATCGGTCAGCCTCTTCGGGATCCGCACCGGTTTCTGGCCGACAATCGGGAGGTGCTCCATGTCAACATGAGCCACGGCATGGAGGTGATCGAGCTGGTTGCCTCCACTACCGTGGAGATGCTTATGACCAGAGAGGTCTGCATGGTGGAAGAGAACACGCCGCTGCGGAAAGTGGTCCGGTTAATGCACGAGTGCGATATCAACCGCGTCCCTGTCGTCGATCAATCAGGTCGTCTTAAAGGTATCATCTCGCGGGCCGATATCATCGGGACGTTAATCAGCCGGTGGGAGGAAATTGGCCAGGATTAGATTTTCTATCATGACCTAACATAAACCATAGGAGGAGTAGCAATGGAGCGGCTAATCTATGAGGGGGGGCTTTACCGGGTTCTCTCGGACAAGGAGATCAGCCAGATTCACGAAACATCGATTCGGGTGTTTGAACAGATCGGGTTCGAGGTTTACTATCCTCCTGCCTTGGAGCTGTTGCACAAACACGGCGCCAGGATTAATGCGGACAACAACCGCGTCTATGTTTCCCGCGAGCTGGTCTCGCGCTGTGTCAAGCAGGCTCCATCCGAATTCGTCTATTACGGCCGGGAACCGGGTAAAAATATCGTCATGGGCGGCAAGCGGGTCCATTTCGGTACCGGAGGACTTGCCCTTTATGTGCTTGATCTGGAGCGGAAAAAACGTCCCTCCACCATCGGTGATATCGCCAGCCTGGCCCAACTGGCTGACAAGCTCGAATATGTCGATTTCTTTGTTATCCCGGTCTACCCCAACGATATTAACATAGACAGTGTTGACATCAACAGCTACTACCATGCCTTCCTGAATACCGGTAAACCGGTTATGGGTGGGATAATGAACCCGGGCGGGCTGGAGGAGGTAATCGGGATCGCCTCCACCCTGGCGGGAGGTTTGGATAATTTGCGCAGGCAGCCTTTTGTTGGCTTTATCGCTTCGATTACCAGCCCGCTGAAGCTTCCCGCCGAGCAGGCTGAGCTGCTCATGAATGTTGCCCGCCACGGCCTGCCCCTGGCTACTTCCACCGCTCCGGCGGCCGGGGCCACCTCCCCGGTCACCCTGGCCGGGACCCTTGTTCAGCAGAACGCGGAGGCATTGATGGGCGTTCTCATCTCCCAGCTGGTCAACCCGGGCACACCGGTTCTTTACAGCGCTGTCCCCGCGACCATGGATATGCGCACCATGTCCTTTCTCATGGGTAGTATCGAATCGGGCTTGATGAACGCTGCGATTACGCAGATGGCGCATTATTATCGCCTTCCCTGCTATATTACCGTGGGCACCACCGATTCGAAGCTCCCCGACGCCCAGGCTGCTCATGAGAGCGCCACGACGGCCATGCTTGCCGCACTGGCCGGCGGCAATTTTATTCACGAGGCCATCGGTCTTCTTGACGGCGCCATGACTGCTTCTTACGCTCAGTATATAATCGACAACGACATCGTCGGGAGCTGCTTGCGGACGCTGCGCGGTATCGAAATCAACCCGGATACCCTTGCTTTTGATGTCATCGCCAGGGTCGGACCGGGAGGCAATTACCTGGTGGATAAACATACCGTCCTGTATATGCGCACGGAAAGCTACTCTCCCCGGGCCAGCGACCGGCAGCAATACCAGCGTTGGTTTGACTCCGGCAGCAAGGACAGCTGGAGAAAGGCCGAAGAGGTGGCCCTGCAGATTCTTTCCGAGCCGTCGCCAAATTATATACCCGCCGGGATTGACCGCAGCCTCAGAAAAGAATTTCCTTACCTGGTTTCCGTTGTAACGGATGGGGGAGACCGGCAGGTCTGTGCCGGCGAAGAGGATTCGTAAACCATTTATCAGAAAGCTTTGTCCGTAGCGATATAGACACAGTTTATAGGCATATCTACAATTATAATTACAATAAATCTCTCTCCGCTTTATAATTAGGTATATGACCGTTGAAGGCGGAAAATATGCTAAATAAGGTTACCTATGCAAAAAAAGCAGGCATTCTGAAATAAATAGATACCTCGGTGTTGCTTTCGCCATCACGATTATGGCGGCAATACATCTCCTGCCGCTGCCGCAACCTCTTTCCTCACCCGAGGGATTGGTTTATCGGACCGCCGAAGGAAAGACTTCCCTGGCTGTGCTCGCCTTTGTTGTTATTCTCTGGATGACTGAAGCGCTGCTTTCCCGGTAACCGCACTTTGCGGTTTACTGCTGGCCTTCGCTTTTGGGCTTGCTCCACTTAACGATATTGAGGTTTACGGTTTCGGCAATCCCGTTGTTCTCTTTTTCATCGGAGCTTTGCCTTTATCTGCCGGATTGACCCGTTCCGGATTGGCCGATCGCCTGACTTCCATAATTATTAAGCTGGATTGCTATGCCCAAGAACCGGGATATATAAGTAGTATGGTCAGTATTTTGTTTGTTCTAAACAAGGAACCTGAGCCTTAGCTTGTGCCATATTATGCAAGCCAAGGTAGTGCATGGATAAATATTGGGTTGACGCCCATAACAGAGAA
>CAYFRE010000130.1:0-5054 GCA_964345455.1 uncultured Syntrophomonadaceae bacterium
GGGCCACGGTGGAATCCTTCGAGAACCGGCCGCCCTCGCCATGGCAGGTCCAGCCGTGCCGGACGAAATAGCCGGCCTGGGCGGCTTCGGCCCGGCAATACAGACTGTTGCAGCCGCGCCCTTCGGCCAGCAGCTCCTGGGCATACCAGTAAGGGGTGGAGACAACTACCTTGCCGCATGCGAGGGCATAGGCGAGGGTTCCCGAAGTGATCTGATCTTTGTTCACGTATGGAGTGAGATAGATATCGGTAGCCACGAGAAACTCGATCAACCGCTCCAGGCTGACATACTGGTTGTAAAAAGTGATCTGCTCCTGAAGCCCCTTTTCCCGGACCAACTTCTCCAGGTGATGGCGGTATCTTTCGCCGTATCGGCGCTTCACCTCGGGGTGGGTTGCCCCGAGAACGATGTAAAGCACCTCGGGAAATTTGGCGGCCACCTTCTCCATCGCGGCGATGGCATATTCTATCCCCTTGTTCGGCCCTAAAAGGCCGAAAGTGAAAAGAAGTGTTCTTCCTTCAGCCTGAAAGCGGTCCTTGTAAAAGGAAGAATCCAAAAAGGGGACATCGGGCGCCCCGTGCGGGATCATCACGATCTTGGAGGCGGGAATCCCGTAAACATCATCCAGCAGCTGCACCGCCATCTGCGCCTGCACCACCACCAGTGTGGAGAGCTCGCAGACACGGATCAAGGTTTTCTTCTGCCCGGCGGTCGGTTCGGCGAGGATGGTGTGGAAAGTAGTCACCACCGGCTTCTTCAATGCGCGGAGCAGGTGGATAATATAGCTGCCGTCATCACCGCCAAAGATGCCAAATTCATGCTGCAGGCAGACCACGTCGACCGGCGACACATTGATGAAGTCGGCGGCCCTCTGGTAGTCGCCGCGGTGTTGATCGCGGATATGGAAGCTGACCTCCCGTCCGTACTGGTAACCCTGCGGTCTGTTGTTCAGGGCGATCACTTCAAAAAAATGCTGATCTTTATTATGGTTGCCTTCACTGTAAATCTGCCGGAAATTCCCGGTCAGATCCGCTGTATAGGTGGCAATACCGCAGCGGCGCGGCGGGTAGGTGGAGACAAAGGCGACCTTCAACGGCTTGAACAGACTGCCGATTAACATATTAACACCTCTCAATTATATTTCCTCTTCTTTTATACTTAACCTTTCCCTAATTATATTTTAAAATGATTTGCCGGTAGACCTCGAGATAGCGCCGCACCATCACCTCGACGGTAAAGTTGTCCTCAACCAAGGCGCGGCAGCGCTGCCGCGACAGCTCCCTGAGCCGGGAGAGGCAGGAGCGTGCCTCTTCCGGATTCTCTACCAGGAAACCGGTCTCCCCGTCGTGGATCAACTCCGCCATCGAGCCGCGGTTGCAGGCGATAACCGGGGTGCCGCAGGCCATCGCCTCGACAACGCTCAATCCAAAAGGCTCGTCAAAGTTGATCAGGTGCAGCAGGGCCATGGCGCCACCGAGAAGGGCTCCTTTACCGGCGGGGCCCACCGGACCGATATACTTGATTTTATCATTGTCCAGGTGTGGAGCCACGGACCGTTCAAAATAATCGCGATCCTGGATAATCCCGGCGATGATCAGCGGCAGGCCGGCCCGGCGGGCCAGATCGATCGCTTCGGCGGCGCCTTTGTCGTGGTGAATCCGCCCGAAGAAGAGCAGGTAGCGCCCCGGGCCGGGGGAGAAAGGAAACTGCTCCACCGGGATCCCGTGATGAACGGTGGTGCAATAATCGAGGGCCGGATCGCGGTCGGCGTCGCTGATCGAGACGTAATGCACCCGGCGGTTATATTTCTGGTAGACGGGCAGAATTTTGGACGATGAGAAACCGTGGATCGTGGTCACCACCGGCGTCCGCACCAGGCCCGCATAGGTCAGCGGCAAGAAGTCAAAGTGGTTATGGATCAGGTCGTAACGCTCCGCCTCTTCAAAGAGAGCCGCAATATGCAGGCATTCCCAAACCTTCGGATCAAGCGAGTCGTCCTCGGCGTAGGGGCGCGGGGCCACGGCGCGGAGGCGGGCCCCGGTCTGCGAATCCGCGGTAGCATAGAGGGTTACCTCCGCCCCCTGCCGGACGAGCCCTTCGGTCAGCCAGCTCACCACCTGCTCCCAGGGACCGTAATGGCGAGGCGGGGTGCGCCAGGCAATGGGAGATAACATCGCTATTTTCATTCTGGATACTGACAGCTCCCTTTATCCGAAACGGTTTCATGCAGGAGATAGTCCAGCACCTCGTCAAGATGGGCCGTAGCCAGGCAAACCGTTGAATCGGCGGCGCCGTAGTAGACCAGCAACTCGCCGGTGGCTTCGTTCAATACCGTCCCCGTGGGGAAGGTCACTCCGGGCACATCGCCGACCCGCTCGTAAGACTCGCGGGGGCCAAAGACCCATTCGTCGCTGCGCCGAATTATTTTCCACGGTTCATCCAGATCGAGCAGGACCAGGCCAACCCGGTAGAGGGCGCCGGAAACAGTCAATCGTACCCCGTGGTAGATGATCAGCCAGCCTTCCGGGGTTTCGATCGGCGGCGGGCCCAGGCCGACCCGGGTGCTGTCCCACCTGCCTGGACGCACGGGAATGAGAATCTTATGGTCACCCCAGTATTTTAGATCCGGTGAAAAGGCGATCCAGATATGCGCTTCGCCCCGGATAATTGGACGGTGGATGAGGACATAACGGTCCTTGATCAGGCGGGGGAAGAGGGAGGCATCCTTGTCTTCGGGGGGCAGCATGGCTCCTTTGCGGACAAAGTTGTGCAAGTCCCTGGAGAGAGCCAGCGAGACAATGGGACCGTCCTTGGAAAAAGAGACATAGGTCACGGCGAACTCCTCTCGCTCGGGCAGCCAGACAATGCGGGGGTCCTCGATCCCCCATTGTTCCTCGTTGTAAACCGGGTCGGGCATCAGCGTTGGCCGGTCATCGATCTGCCAGCTGGTGATGCCGTCCCTGCTGTGGGCGAAGGTCAGGTGAGAAAAACCGCGCATATCTTCGACCCGCACCAGCAGCCAGGTCTCGCCGTTATGCCTCACCGCCCCCGGGTTGAATGTGGAATTGGCCGGGTAGGTCCAGCGCTCTGGAGAGAGAATCGGGTTCCCCCCGTAGCGGTGAAAAAGCCGCCGCCGGTGCTCAAATTTGCTCATCCTTTTATACCTCTCTTCCAATCGATTTTCTGCCGGTTGATTATGTGGATGTATCATGCTATTGGGATGATTTGCCGGTCCTGCAGGTAATGTGTCGGTTGATCGAGCTTATTATAGGTTTCTCCTTCCTAATTGATAATTCCTTCTTTCTCCAAAAGGGAGCGCGGCGCACGTGTGTAAACGCCGCCGCTCTTCCCTTGAACGCGAACAATACAGGTCTAGCCGATGGGGCTGATTTTCCAGAGAACGCCACTGTTTGGAATGGCATTGGGGGCCATGCCGGTAAACTCGATCACTCCGAAGTCAAGCAGGTAAAGCGTCTTCCCGTCGGGGCCGAACTTGACATCGATCAGCCTCTTGAAACCGCCGCCGACGCGCCCGGCCCGCGGTTGATCTTTATTCTTGACAAACCAGCTGTACTTGCCGGTCCCGGGATCGATATTGATCACCCCCGTGGGAACAAGCTCTTTCAGGTTTTCAGTGAGGGGCTGGGCGTCGCCGAAAACCGCCACGAAGAGGCCCTTCGCCGGAAATTGTGCCGGAGCCCAGGCCAGCTTCATCGGCGAATAGTGCGGCGGCAGCGTGGCCAGGGGAGCCTCGACCGGCGGCGGGTTAACAATCAGGGGGCGGCGGTTGATCCCCCTTTCGGAGTTGAACAGCGGCTCGGTCAGGGGAATCTGCCCGGCGTAATCGGGCCAGCCGTACCAGGCTCCTTTTTTTATTTTCACCACCCAGTCGGGCGAATTTTTCACCGCTCTGGAACCGCGGTCGTCATAGCCGAGGTTGGTGGCATAGAGCACTCCTGCCGCATCCATGGCCAGGCCATAAGGATTGCGCAGGCCGTCGGCATGTATGCTCAGTTTTTTATTCTTTAGGTCGAGACGGTGGATCACGCCGCTGGCCGGCAGCGTTGCTTTAACAGTTTCTCCTTTTTGACGCGTTTTTCCAAAGGGAGCGAAGGCGCCGGTGCTCTTTTTATCCGAGGGCTCGGGCGTACTCAGGTCGAGGGCCTCGTAGTTCTCTCCGGTAAGGTTAAAATTGCGTGAGGGGAAATCGTGAAATTTGGGGTAGCGATCCGTCCAGGCGTAGACAAAATTGTCGGAGCCGACCACGCCGGCATTGGTGGCGGTGCCCTGTCCGAAATAGAGCGCTCCGTCGGAACCGAAAACGAGATCGTTGTTCTGGTGATCCCCCAGCGAAGGAAGTCCGGTAACCAGATCTTCACGGACTTCGCTCTCAAGATCGAAGGCGGTGATCTTGCCGCGTTGAGAAAGATAGAGCTTACCCTCCCGCAGGGCCAGCCCGTTCAGCGGTCCGTTGAATCCGCCGGCCACCTCGCGAATCGTCCCGGCAGGCGATATCCGCAGCACGCGGGCGGCGGTCTCTTTGGGCCCGTAGGCGTAACCCGACTCGGCGACATAGATCTCCCCGGAGCTCTCCACGGCGATGGAGGTGGGATAGGTAAAGCCCTTCGCCACCACCTCGGCCCGGTAGCCCGGCGGGAGCTCCAGCGACCGGGGATCGGTGCTGACCGCCGCTCTGAGCAAAAATGGGGTAAGCAGCCCGGCGATCAGCAGCAGTCCGGCAGCATAATAGACCCGGGCCGGGGACTGCGCCACGCTGAGACGGCTGTAGAGGAGGGCGGCGATCACTCCGTAAAAAA
The DNA here is from genome assembly GCA_964345455.1 of uncultured Syntrophomonadaceae bacterium. GTDB lineage: Bacteria > Bacillota > Dethiobacteria > DTU022 > DTU022 > JAAZIN01. The sequence continues at coordinate 4,818 of CAYFRE010000130.1, forward strand.
CAAAGGCCACCAGGGGCATCCAGTTATCGAGAGGGCCGGCGGCGAGAGGCGGAAAACCGAGAATTACCGGAACCAGCAAAAGCGGGCCGGCAATCCAGAGCAGCAAGCCGAGGATCGCCCCTGACAGGACAGTGGTATGGAGCCTCAACCGGCGCTCCCGGATCACTGCAGCATAGAGCAGGCCGCCCAGCGCGCCGAGGAGGCCCTGTTCAATAGCGCTACGGTGAGCGCGCGCGA
>CAYFRE010000131.1:0-5015 GCA_964345455.1 uncultured Syntrophomonadaceae bacterium
TGCGGGGGCAGGATTTGAACCTGCGACCTCCGGGTTATGAGCCCGACGAGCTACCTGACTGCTCCACCCCGCGACGTCTCTGGAGCGGGTGATGGGAATCGAACCCACGCTACCAGCTTGGGAAGCTGGAGCTCTGCCATTGAGCTACACCCGCATTAAAGCACTTTAAGATTATACACGCCCCTTAGAGAAATGTCAACTCGTGAAATATATATATTGTTACCCTTTGGAGGGTTCTTAACCCTTCCGCACTTCCAGGTAGCGCTCCAGCTTTCGCTTCACTCGCTGCAGTGCGTTGTCAATCGATTTCACATGGCGCTCGAGATCCTCGGCAATTTCCTGGTAAGACTTCCCTTCCAGGTAGAGAGTCAGCACTTTCCATTCCAGGTCGCTCAAAATCTCGCCCATCTTATATTCAATGTCGTTATATTCTTCCCGGTTGATCATCAACTCTTCGGGATCGGTGATCTTGGTGCCGGACAAAACATCAAGCAGCGTCCTGTCCGAATCTTCATCATAGATTGGCTTGTTCAAAGATACATACGAATTAAGCGGAATATGCTTCTGCCGGGTGGCCGTTTTGATCGCCGTGATAATCTGACGGGTAATGCACAGTTCGGCAAAAGCCCTGAAGGATGAAAGCTTGTCCCCCCTGAAATCACGAATAGCCTTGTAAAGACCGATCATCCCTTCCTGAATGATATCCTCACGATCGGCACCGATAAGAAAATAAGATCTTGCCTTGGCTTTCACAAAATTTTTATATTTATTGATCAAAAATTCCAGGGCGATGGTGTTGCCGTCTTTAGCCTCGATAACAATATCCTCATCACTTTTAAATTCAAATTCCAGATAAATATTACTGCTCCCTTTTGCTTCATGGGCTAAAGAACTCACATCGATCGCCTCCGTTAGGCTGTTTTTATGGAGGAAAGGCTTTGTTGATGGAGTAATTATAACGCAAAGCTCCAGGTGGGTCAAGCCTTTTCACCGGCCGTTTCCGGATGTTGTCGAATAATGACAGCCATCCTCCGCAATTCAGTCCCCTGGCGCTTCGGAACCCCATCCTTCTCTCTGGGCAGTTGCAGTATAGATGATCACCGCCGCAGCCACGGCGGCATTGAGAGACCCCCCCGGGCCACGCATGGGAATGGAGATAATCCCGTCGCACCGCTTCCGGAGAAGACGGGAGAGACCTTCTCCCTCCGAACCGACCACCAGGACAAAGGGGCCGCGGTAATCCACCTGATAATAAGGCAGCTTGCCGTCCGCCTCGGCGCCGTAGATCCAGAAGCCCTCATCTTTCAGCTGCTGAACGGCATCAACCAGGTTTACCACCCGCGCCACCGGCAGCCGTTCGGCGGCCCCCGCTGCCACCTTGCGCACGGCCGGTGTAATTTTGACGCTGCGATCTTCCGGGATAATCACCCCGTGCATACCGGCGGCGTCGGCGGTGCGCAGCAGCGAACCGAGATTCTGCGGATCCTGCAGGTGATCGAGCATGATCAAAAAGGGGCTGCCGGAGATAGCTTTAACCCGGTCCAGCAGTTCCCTGAGGTCGAGATATCGAAAGGGGGGAGCCAAGGCGGCCACACCCTGGTGGTTGACGCCGCCCGCCAGCCTGCGTAGCTCTTTGCGTGAAATTACCTCCAGGGGAAGCCCCTGCTGCCGTGCCGCCCGGGTAATCTGGTTGATAATCTCTCCTTTTTGACCCGCTGCCAGATAAACCCGCTGCAGGTTACCGCGGCGAAGCGCTTCGATCACCGGCTGGCGGCCGATGACCAGTTCTCCTTTACCGGACGGCTCAGGCCTGTTTGCTTTCTTCATCTTTACCCTGCAGCCGCCCGCAGCTCATTTCGCCTTCGGGACAGATTTTTTCGGTAACACAGGGTGGACCGGCTGCCTTGAAGAGGTCCGGGGCCACCCGGCGCACCTCGGCGAGCATCATCCCGGCCAGGCGGCGGATCTCCCACTGGGCTCTGCGGCAGCAGCGCACCCGGAAAAAGTGGAGCAGGCTGCGCGCGTTCATCGTCACCACCAGCTTGGTCTCGCAGGCATTGGGCAAAATGTAGCGCGCATCTTCACGCGGTACCGCCGCACAGAGCTCCGCGTAACACCGCCGGATCGACTCGATCTGAGCTTCAAAGATCTCCTTTGCGGCCGGGTTCTCTCCAACAGAAGGGGGCATGATCCAGGTAAATTCTTTTTCATCAACGTAACGCTGCGATTTCTGTGAGTAAGAGGCGATCCGGTGCCGGACCAGCTGGTGTGAAAGGGCCCGGCTGACTCCGTCAACGGCAAAGGTAAAGGAGACATGCTCGAGGGGAGATTGATGCCCCATCTCGCCCAGCTTCTCGACAAATGTTCTTGTTTTCTCCGGGGGCATCGCCCGGGCAATCTCGGCCGCCGAAGCGGGGGAGTAGCAAAGCCTCGCCGCGGCAGCGACTGTGCGCTCGGGATTGGGAGTCCATGCAATCAGCTCAACGTGCATTCTTATCCATCACCTTCCGCTTGAATTGCCGCTGCAGGAGCGGCTTGGACCGGTCATTCAGCATCTCAGTTACCAGGTTTGCGCTTCCAGCGCACTCCATGCGGGGTATCCTCAAGGATGATCCCCTGCGCCTGCAGTTCTTCGCGAATCCGATCCGCGGTGGCCCAATCTTTTTTCTGCCGGGCCTCCTCACGCCTGGCGATCATCCGGCGCAAATCTTCATCAAGAGAAGCGGGCCGCCGCAGCTCCAGTATATCAAAAAGCTCATTCGTTTCGCGGTAAAAAGCCAGGAGCCGCTCCAGAAGCTTCCGGTGATAGGGATAGCCCTTTTGCAAATAGATATTCCCTTCACGGGCCAGCTCGAAGAGAACCGCAATCGCCCCGGCGGTATTGAAGTCATCATCCATGGCCTCGATAAACCGATCCCGCGCCGCTTCGATATTAGATAAGAGTTTCTCCCCGTGCTCCGGCGCCTCCGGGGCAGACCCGGGCAGGACCCGGTAAAGGTTGTCCGCGAATTCCTGGAGCCTCTCCCGGCCGGAGCGAGCCTGAGCAATCAGTTCACGGCTGAAATTAAGCGGGCTGCGGTAGTGCGCCGACAGTATAAAAAATCGGATGTCGAAAGGATTGTACTTATCCAGAAGCCGGCGCACGGTGAGGACATTACCCAGGGACTTCGACATCTTCTGCTCTTCAATGTTCAGGTAACCGGCGTGGAGCCAGTAACGGGCAAAGGTATTTCCCGTGGCCCCCGTGCTCTGGGCAATTTCATTTTCATGATGGGGGAAAATCAGATCCGCCCCGCCGGCATGGAGATCAATCGTTTCACCGAGGTAGTGCATGGCCATGGACGAGCATTCGATATGCCATCCCGGTCTCCCCTCACCCCAGGGGCTTTCCCAGGCCGGCTCACCCGGTTTGCGCCCTTTCCAGAGGGCGAAATCGAGCGGCTCTCTTTTCCGTTCTCCGGGCTCGACACGGGCTCCCGCCAGCAGATCGTCAGGCACCTGGTGAGAAAGCTGCCCGTAACCGTGAAAGGCCCCGGCATCAAAATAGACATCACCCCCGGAGGCATAGGCCAGACCCCGCTCTTCAAGACGCCGGATCAACTCGATGATCGGCTCGATATGCTCCGTAGCGCGCGGCTGCAGATCCGCCAGACGGATCCGCAGCCGCATGGTATCGGTTTCATAAGCGTCAATAAATTTCTGGGCCAATCCGGAGACGCTGAGACCTTCTTCCGCGGCCCGCCGGATCATCTTGTCGTCGATATCGGTATAATTTTGGACCAGTTTGACGCGGTAACCCCTGTAGTTGAGATAGCGCCGGATTACATCAAATACGATGAAGACACGGGCATTGCCGATATGAATATAGTCATAAACGGTAGGACCGCAGATATAAAAAGTCACCGCCGGCGGATGCAGGGGTTTAAACTCCTCCTTGCGCCGGGTCAGGGTATTATAAAGCTTTAGAGCCACGGCGGGACCCCCCGTTTCCTACTTGTTCGAGCTGGTAACGCAGACCGTCAATCTGATCCTGGAGCCGGTGGAGCGCCTCGGAGACAGGGTCGGGAAGATCGGTATGATTAAGGTTGATCGAGGGCACCCTGGCGCCGTTGTAGAAGACCACTCGCCCAGGGATACCTACTACTGTGGCGCCGGGGGGAACCGGGCGCAGAACCACGGATCCGGCCCCGATCCTGCTGTTGGCGCCGATCTCGATGGGTCCCAGAACCTTGGCCCCTGCTCCGATGACCACGTTGTTCCCGATAGTCGGATGCCGTTTCCCCTTCTCTTTGCCGGTGCCACCCAGGGTTACGCCCTGGTAAATGGTAACATTGTCACCCAGTTCGGTGGTTTCACCGATAACCACGCCCATGCCGTGATCAATGAAGAGCCCCTCCCCGATTTTTGCTCCCGGATGGATCTCGATGCCGGTAAGCCACCGGGAAAACTGGGAAATCAGCCGCGGCAGCAGCGTCAAGCCGCAGCGGTGGAAAAAATGGGCGATACGGTGAAAATTTAAAGCGTGGATCCCAGGGTAGCAGAGCAGCACCTCGACAGTGCTTTTGGATGCCGGATCTCTTTCTTTAACCGCATCTATTTCACGGATAATTCGTCTGAACATCGCCTTTCAACCTCTCCTGGAAAAACTAAGGCCGTCTTCTGTGCTCCGGCACAGAGACGGCCTGGACCGCGGTTCCACCCTGTTTGGACGATAAAACGCCCCTCTCGGGCCGTTTAACGGACGGTTCCGGAAGCCGCTACTCTCTTTCACGGCTCCTGCTCCGGGGCGCATTTCGGATGAACCCAACTGCCAAAGCCCCTTTCAGCCGGTGGGGGCCTCTCTCTGGGGAGCGGGACCAACCTACTTTCCCTTTCACTGCATTTAAATGATCCTGCTTCTTATTTACAGGTATTATATACGCGGGTGTTTCCACTTGTCAATAGTAGCGCGCCTTTCTTGTGATCGGCCTATGATATTGTCACCCTGTAAGCGGTCTGAGATAATGTCACCATTA
>CAYFRE010000132.1:0-4896 GCA_964345455.1 uncultured Syntrophomonadaceae bacterium
TTGCCATGGAGCTTTTTGAATACGGCCTGATCAGTAAAGCGGAGAGCGGCGGCCTGGATCTGCGCTGGGGCAGCGGCGAGGGTATACTCAACTTGATTCCTTTAATTGCCCGGCGGGAAGGCCTGGGGGCGCAGCTTTCTCTGGGCGTAAAAAAAGCGGCGGCGCATTTCGGATCCCTGGCCCAGGAATTTGTCGCGGAAAGCAAGGGGCTGGAGCTGGCCTTCCACGATCCCCGTGCCTTTACCAGCATGGCCTTAGTCTATGCCACGGGCAACCGCGGCGCCTGTCACCTGGAAGGGCTGACCCATTTTAATGAAAGCAGGTCTTTTCCCGCTTCGCTGGTCGGCTTGACCGACGAGTACGATCCTCACAGCAGCGTGGGCAAGGCCGCCTTAACCAAAAGAATGCAAGACTACATGAATATATTCAACGCCCTGGGCTTGTGCAAATTCCTCATTCGCGGGCACGTGACAGCGGCGGATATTGCCCGCTGGCTCTCCGGTGTTACCGGTTGGGATGTGGGCGAGGAAGAGCTATGGGAAACCGGGGAAAGGCTGTTTAACTTAAAGCGCCTGATCAACGTGGAGCTGGGCATAAGCCGAAAAGATGACACCCTTTCGCCGCGGCTGCTGGTTCACGACCGGCGTGAAGGGTTCGCGGCGGGAAGCCTGCCGCACCTGGGCAAAATGCTGGCTGAATATTATGATCTGCGGGGCTGGACAGCGGAAGGGATCCCTACGCCCGAAACCCTGGCCCGCTTCAATCTGATTTTTTAGGGCCTGCTTAAATATATCAGGGGGACGGTTCTCCTGATATATCAGATTGAAATGAGGATGTGATAGATTATGCCAAGAGCTGCGCGAAGGGTAAGTTCAACCGGCATCTATCATGTAATCGCCAGAGGAATTAACCGGCAAAAAATTTTTCTTGACGATAACGATTATCACAAGTATTTAATCACATTGGAACAAATAATCAGGGAAGAAGGGTGTGTTCTACTCGGATACTGCTTAATGGGAAATCACCTGCATTTATTGATCTGTGCATATTCCGGTGAATCACTGTCCCTGGTGATGAAACGAACAGGCACCAGTTATGCGTGGTGGTTTAACTGGAAATACGAGCGGACCGGACATGTTTTTCAGGACAGGTTCAGAAGCGAATGCGTGGAAGATGACAGCTATCTGCTGGTGGTAATCAGGTATATTCATCAAAACCCTGTTAAGGCGGGGTTGGTAAGGGAACCGGAGGCTTATAAATGGAGCAGTTGCTCAACTTACTTCGGCGGCAAGGATTACCTGCCCGGATTGACCGGCACAGATTTTATCCTGTCATTATTTGATACAGATAAAGGCATTGCGATCGAGCATTTCAGAAAGTTTATGGAAGAAGACAATGATGACCGGTGCCTTGAGGATTGCCCGGCAGAGCAACTGAAAGACAGCGAGGCGCGGAAAAAAATTGTCGAACTTTTAGGTAACCGCTCAATTGACGAATTGCAAAAAATGGGCAGGGTGGAGAGAAATTCATTTTTGCACCGAGCCAAGGAGATCGAAGGATGCAGCATCAGGCAGATAGCCAGAATCACCGGGATCGGTTACAATATTATCTATCGCGCTTGAAAATATATCAGGAGAACCGTCCCCCTGATATAAGGAGGTTGGAAAAATGGAGCCGAAGAAACTTTATCGTTCCCGGAGCAATTCAATGATTTCCGGGGTCTGCGGCGGCTTTGCCGAGTATTGCGGTTTGGATCCCACCGTGGTGCGTTTGTTATATGTTCTTCTGTCGCTGTTTTCTGCGATTTTCCCGGGCCTGCTCTTCTATATAATCGCCATTTTGATAATCCCCCTGGCAGAATGACAAACTGGGATTGCTATTAAAGTTGGCGAAAAAAAAGGAAACAGTGGAAACATTATTGTGATATAATAGGATTGGATAAGCTTCCTGATCGATTAAGGGCAAACCTGTCGAAAGGCAGGCGCGCAAAGTCATGGGTCTAAGGTTCGGGATGGGGACTAGGATCGCCAGGCTGCCGAAACAGGGGTTTTTATATATGAGAAGGAAGCTTAAAAACAATGACGAGGAGGAGCAGCCATGGTCAAAAAAGCTGCCGCCCTGTTAATCGTTTTCCTTCTCTTGGCAGGTGGCGGCACGGCATGGGCCGGGGGAGGACAGGCTGATTCCGGCCGGCCACCGGGCAGTGTTTTTTTCGATACGTTTATGTGCATCAGGGGATCCCAGGTGGAGCTGGCTGCCGGTCGGATGGAGAAGGCTTTGATGCAAAGCGATCTGGCCGACAAGCTGGTAGATACCATCGCGGAAGAAAATGCGGATCCCGGATTCCTGGAAGAACTGATTTTTGCGTTGGAGAATACAGAGGCAGCCTTGATGGAGACTCTGGCCGGCGCCGAGGCCGGCTTTACCCATGGTGTGGATTCAGTGGAATTTAGTGAAGATGAAGGTTATCTTCTGGAAGGTTGGGTAAACCTGCGCTACGCGGGTCCGGAGCAGGTGGTTCGCGTGCTGGTGAGCGCCGCTGTCCCCGAAGGCGCGGACTACACCCTGGAAGGCCGGGACGGAGATGTCTGGTATCCCATATCGACTCACTGGGGTCCTGCAGAAGGCTTTCCTGTAGAGGACGGCTATGATGTCACCACGCCCGTCAGGCTGGTTACGGATCTTCCCGGAGATTATATTTTTACCCTGGAAATGATGGATGAAGATGACACAGTAATTACCTCTGCGGTACTTGAGGTTGATGTAAGCGCCGGTGATGAAACGGGCATGTCGGCCGAATTCACCTATGGCGTGGAATCGGAGGAGTTCACCGTAAGGAAAGGTTATGTGGTGAAAGGGTGGGTGAAACTGCGGTACGAAGGGCCGGAGCAAGTGGTCCGCGTACTGGTGAGCGCCGCTGCCCCCGAAGACGCCGATTATACCCTGGAAGGCCGGGACGGAGATTCCTGGTATCCGGTATCGACCCACTGGGGTCCTTTGGAAGGCTTTCCCGTTGAGGACGGTTACGATGTTACCACGCCCATCAGGCTCTTGACCGATACTCCCGGTCATTACACCTTCACCTTGATGTTGGTGAACAGCGATGATGAAGTGATTACCTCAGCCGAGGCCGTGATCGAGGTTGACCTCTTTGGCGGTATCATCAATGACGGTGACACCAGGGGCCGGCGGTTGCAGGAAATTGTTCAGGATGAAACCATGCCCATCGGCGCCAGGGAAGGGGCGCTGAAAGCGCTGCGGAACCAGGCCCGGACTTACGAGAAGTGGGCCTGGGGGAAATCCGGCCAGAAAGGACCGCCTCCCTGGTCAAACGCCAGGATAAACCGGACCAATGCCGATGGCGACGAAAACAGTAGTGAAAACGGCGACGCCGACTGCGATGAGCAGGATTACGGTAACAACAAAGATAAGGGCAAGGTTAAGAAAAATAAGGGTAAAGACCATCCCGGGCGCGGCCGCGGCCTGGACCCGAATTTTATCCCCTCAGGAAAGTAGAAAAAAATGAATAAATAATTTTTCTGGAGAAGTATCCCGGAATAAACAGGGGCTGTCCCAAACGTCAGTTGGGGACAGCCCCTGTTGAAACCACTGAATTACATTACTGCATACATATTCAATCGCCGGGGCGCTAGAGCCTGTATTTCAACCAGCCCACCAGACCGTAGAAAAATTCTAATGCACCGTAGATGATGGCCCCCCAGGTAATAATATAGTAGCCGGTGCCCCTATTTACCGCGGAGAAGAAAGTCCCGGCGGTGACGAGCAAGCCGCCCAGGACCCAGAGGATTCCAAAGAGCATTTGGCGGGAGTACTTCCGCGCCAGTTCTGCCTGTTCATCATAGTAATTCCGGCTCTCCAGGTAGCCGTAGCTTGCAAGCGGACCGGAGGTTTCATCTGCATAAAGCTGATCCAGGATATGCTCGTTCTGGAACGAAGCCCGGATTTGGGTTTCGCTCCAGGGGGATGGTTGTTCACCGGTGGGCATCTCTCCTTTTTGGCCCGCTCCGCCCAACCTCCATTGAGGGGAGCCGCCTGAAGGAGCAGGGACGGCAGCGGGGCGCTCCCCGGTTGCAGGCAGCGCTGCGTCTTTACCGGTGTCCCTGTGTTCCGGTTCCCGGGCCGGTTTTGGCGAGAAGCGGTAACCTGCTCCGCCCGATCTCCATTGAGTGGAGCCGCTTGATGGAGCAGGGGCGGCGGCGGGACGCTCCCCGGTTTCTGGAAAGGCCGTATCTTTATCTGTTCCCAGGCGCTCCTCCGCCTCCACTGCCGGCATCCCCGATGGGCCGCCTGACGGCAGGTCCGGGAGTTGATCCGCCCTGATCCAGCCCGGCAGGCGGTTATTCCAGACCAGATCGCCGGGTTGAATGCCGGGATGGCTGCAGAGCTGTTCCCAGGTTAACGGGCCCAGGTTTTTGTTGTTGTGGTAGAGGTACCAGTTGGCAGATTTGTCGGGAGTATCGCCTGGAGTACCGGGGATCACGTTGCATAAGGCACACCCACCATTATCCTCCCAGCATTTTTTATGATAGGAAGTCTCACACGTAGAGCAGGTTACATGATCATGGTACTCTCTAAGCGGTATTTTGCAGAACGGGCAGGTTGTATTTTTGGAGATACCCATCTTTATTCCCCTTTGATGCATAGAGATATCGGTGAGGCAGTACATTATTTTTCTACAACGATTCTGCTTTTTCCTTCAGTAGTTTCCAAATTTACCGGTTATTCTGCACCGGGCCGCGCCATCCTCTGTGGAATACCGGTTATCTTCTCGGCTGTAACACCCTCCAGAAGCAGGAGAATGTGGTGTTATCATGAACTAATTCTATTATGCCGGACGGCCCGGGATATCCTGTGCATATATCAGGGGGACGGTTC
>CAYFRE010000133.1:0-4863 GCA_964345455.1 uncultured Syntrophomonadaceae bacterium
ACCGCTATCGCCCCATGAAAACTCGATGATTCCTATCGCAAATTGAATTGATATGTTTCTCCTGCACCCGATTGTCACCTCTTTGAGCTGCCTCTAATTATATAGCGTTTGAAGGCAGTGTTTTTGGACATCGTCGAATAAATAATAGCGGACTTTCACCGCCAAGCTATCGCCCATGCCCGGGCGCACTAAAAAAGCACCTTTGTTCCTATCAAGGTGCTTTCCGAAGAAAAGCTTAATGCCCAGGCTGATCTTAAACCTTAGAAACTGTAGTTGGGAACCTTCTTGGTAATCTGGACACCGTGCGGATGGTTCTCGACGAGACCCGGGCCGGTGATGCGGATAAACTTTGTTTTGCGCTGCAGCTCCTCGATATCTTTCGCGTGTCAACCGGAAACAACAGACAGTGTGATCGGACTATGATATAGGCACCTTGAAGCGGTATGGGGAGATCCCCCATGAAGGGGGCCTTAGAAAACCAAAAGGGCCCGGGAGGGTGTGATCTCTCATCGAGCCGTTATTTCTAAGCAGGCCTGGTTATGCCATTTAAAATATAAGAGAGCCGTCCTTCATTCTCAATTGCCTTTCGCAAAGCCCGGCCAACTCATGATTATGCGTGATCAGCAGCAAGGTTTTACCTTTGCGGACCAGATCGAAAAGCAGATCGAGCACCTCTTCCCCGGTTTGCGAATCGAGGGAGCCGGTGGGTTCGTCGGCCAGGATCACCTGCGGATCGTTGACCAGGGCCCTGGCGATGGCCACTCTCTGGCGCTGGCCGCCCGAAAGATTCCTGGTCTTCTCTTTGACTTTATCAGTTAATCCCACCAGGGCCAGGGCTTCGCCCACCCTTTCTTTGCATTCCCTCGCTCCATACCGCCGGGAGCTGTAGAGCAGCGGGATCTCCACGTTTTCCCGAACGGTATAGTCTTCCACCAGGGCGAAATCCTGCACGATATATCCATAAAAGCTGTTCCTGTATGCCGCTTTCTTCTTCTCGGAAAAAAGCCCGGCGTCGCCGCCCTCTATATAGAGATCTCCGCCGGTTGGGGCAACCACCAACCCGATCATATTCAGCAAGGTGGTTTTGCCGCAGCCGGAGGGGCCGGTTATGGCCATGCTGCAGCCCCTTCCTATCTCCAGCGACACCCCCCTGACCGCATGGGTTTTTTTATCTCCATGAATGGGATACTCCTTGTGCAGCGATACCGCTTTGATCATCTCCACTAGCCGTCACTCCTCAAATAAAAGATCAGATCGCTTTTTTTCAATTGCCCCATGGGTATGCAGGCCAGCAGCAAGGCCATAAATACGATCAACGGCACCAGCCTCGATAATGGAACAAGTGGGGATGGGAGTAGCGCGTTGAGAACCTGGGCCGCCAGAAGCGGAATGCTGACCAGCAGAAAAACATAGATCGCAATTCTGCTGTATAGCTGCGGCATCCCGGCGCCATGAAGAAGGTGGATGGCATACTCGCGCATGTTGCTCTCCAGAAGCAGCAAAATGTTGGAGAGTAACCCAAAGAAGATAAAAACAGTTGTTACCGAGAAAAATATAATCGAGAGCCGGGCGCCACTCAGATATCCGCGATAACGATCATGGTAATAATCCTGGCTAAAGGGGTTTAAGATAAGCCCCGTCTCTTCCCGGATCCCGGTAATGAATTCGAGCAGTTCTTCTCCGCCAGGGTTGACCAGGCCGGTATTGAAGATGATTTCATCCCAGAAATGCCAGACGGTATAGTATGTTTCGGTGAGGCATTGGAAATCGACCAGGAAGAGAAGAGCATGGTCGAGGCTCAGCGGGCTCCCTCCCTGGATATAAACAGAACCCTCCGGTAACCGGCCGCTCACATTTAGCTCCACGGTCCTGGTCTTGCCAAATTTGACCCCGTCACCCACTTCGATTGATTTGACCCTGCTCCCCACAAACACGGCTATATCCTGGTTCCGCGGCGGGGATATATCCTGGAGGAAGATTTCTTCCCATGCCCCCACGCCGGCAACTACCTTGACATCTGGATAGCCCTCCGGCGTTATCGTTTCGATCACTGAATAACCGGCGCGCTTCAAATCAAATATTTCCCTCAATAATTCCGCAGCCCGCTCCGTGATCCGCCGCTGCGATACGGTACCCAGGTGGGGTGAGAAGAAGATGAGATCATGTTGAGAAAATCTGCTGACTTGATCAATGCCCCGGGCCAAGCCGATTACCCGGTCCATGTATATAGAAAAGAAGAAGGTGGCCACGATCATCTGAAAAGCAAAGAAGGCGAAAAGCAGCGGTTCTTTTCGGATATCCCTGAAGGCAAAGCGCCATGGAGTGATCATACCAGCTTCTCCCAACCCTGCCAATGTCTCTGCAGCTGAAATGCAGCCAGGAGCGTGAGGACGCTGCAGACAATGTTGGCGGCAACAACGCAGGTGAACCCGCCCGGCGAAAGATCGATCAAGTCCATGTAGGGGGCCCGGAAGAAGCCCCAGATCAAAATAGTTCCCAGCAAAGATCCCGCAGCGATCGGCAGTAGAGCTTCTTTCATCAACCTGGCCCGGATCCTCCCCCTGGTGGCCCCGAACGTGATCTGGATGGCGTGAACCCTGCTCTGCCGTGAAATTAAAATATAATAAACCAGGAAGCAGTTAAAGTAGATGAAAAACATGGAGGTTGTAAATATGGGGTCAACAGAGTTTAAAATGCCCGGGGGAGCCGCGTAATCACAAGTGAAACCTTCCTTTTCCAGCAGGGAGACGATGCGCTTAACGGCCTCCGAATTTTCGGTGAAGTAATAAGTTCCCGCCAGGCAGATCGAAGAAAAATAATTATATATATATTCCTGGTTTGAAGAAAAGAGCAGGTGACGGCGATCATAGGCCCCCTCACCGGGGTTAAAACGCCGTCCACGATGGTGCACCCCTCTTTATCATCCGGTAGTGAGACGAACCGTTTTTCACAAGCACCGCCGCGGTTTCGGGCTGAAAATCAACGGGTTTAAAATAGCTCCCGCTGACCAGGGGTTCATGGGCGTAGGACCCCTGGGGATCATAGAGTCCCAAACCATGCTCAAAATTGGTGTAAAGCAGGAGGGTGCTGTCGGCGGCGCAGATATCGTAAATCTCGGTTAACAGGTCTTGAACTTCGCCGCGCATACCCGGCTCTCGTTGATTATCCACATTTATGACAACATGGTTGTCGTCCAAACCAAAAGAGGAAACTTCATTTTTCAACATGCCTATCTCAATAGAGAACCAATATACTGATACGGCACAGGCGATCAATACATTGAGCAGGGCAATCAGGATACAATATTTCTTACTCATTTGTTAATCCTTCCCCAAGAAATAGACACCCGCCGTCCGTATAGAGTTGACACTACTCTGAGAGCTTGGCTAGATAGGCCAATACGAAACGCCATGCGGTACCCAAACGAAATTATGGTGCCAAGTGACCTTAAGTGGATTAAGCGGATCATCAATGTATGTACCACTAGCTGAATAAATATTGCCATCGTTTGCACTACGACCCCAAGCCGTGTACCAACATTTTTCCCCGCCCAGACCATTGCGATAGACAAAATACCCTCTGGCGGCATGGTACCCATTATCGTTATATGAAGGCTGGATCTGGACGTAACCTTTGTAGTATATTTCAAGATAATGTTTTGACTCACCAGTATTGGGGCTGCCTGCAAAAACGTAATTTGTCAGTAGAATGGTTATGGTTAAAAGCAACGCTAAAACAACTATAAATCTACGCAACTTTATTTGATTTAATTTCACCTCCCTTACCAATATTGACAAAGCGGCGGGCGGCTATTTTAAATATTAGACTATAAACCTTTGAGCGTCAACCCGATATTGCAATATTCAAAATCCTCTGTTGTTTATGTAGTTTATTTGCAGCACATATTTAAAGGATTATAACGCGGCACGACGAATTGGAACCTTCAAGGGAGGCGGTAAATTTGCCCCGTGTGGAGATTAATGGGTCATCCGTTTATTATGCCGGCTATGTTGACCCCGAGAAACCGGCGCTGCTCTTCTGCCACGGCGCCGGGGGCAGCCACCGGCACTGGCTCTACCAGGTGGAGGGGCTTAAAGAGCGGGCCGCACCGCTGGCGGTGGACCTGCCGGGGCACGGAAACTCGGGAGGAGAACCGTCAGATGAGATCGCTGTTTACCGCGAATTTCTGCGCGGCTTCAGCGCGACCCTGGGTCTACAGAAGTTAGTCCTGGCCGGACACTCCATGGGCGGTGCCGTCGCTCTCGATTACGCCCTTCATTACGCCGACAGCTTGAGCGGGCTTATCCTTGCCGGCAGCGGAGCCCGCCTGCGGGTGGCGCCGCCATTTCTGGAGGCCTGCCGGAGAGGAAACGTCCCCACGGGCTTGATCGAGTTTGCCTACGGCCCGGCCGCCCCTGCGGAGCTCCTGGAGAGCGCACGGCAGGAGATGGCCGCGGTCCCGCCGCAGACATATTTTGCGGACTTCACCGCCTGCAACAACTTTGACTGCATGGAGAGGCTGGCTGAAATTGATCTGCCGGTTTTGCTCACCTGCGGTGGGGCTGATCAGATGACCCCGCCCAAATACAGCCGTTACCTGGTGGAGCGGCTGCCGCGGGCGGAACTGGTGGAGGTGGAGAGCGCCGGCCACATGGTCATGCTGGAGGCGCCGCAGGAGGTCAACCGGGCCATCGCCTCTTTCCTGGAGAAGATCGGCGCCGCCTGATGCTTCTTCCCGGGGGCAGTTTTGTTTCATTGTATACCGGGATGCCGTGCCGCTTCAGCAGGGCCGCGGCCACGCCATCCCCGGCCCGGCGGCGGCCGGAGAAGGAGCCGTCCCGGATATGACCCGCCCCGCAGGAG
>CAYFRE010000134.1:0-4830 GCA_964345455.1 uncultured Syntrophomonadaceae bacterium
GCTAACTGCGGTAAACCTGCCACCTCAATTTACACCAGTATACCGGACGCTACTAGCATGAAATAGAGAAACAGTATTTTTCAAAATAGTTTGTCAGGAATCACTGTGTTTTACGGTTATACATATAGAACCGTAAAACGAGGTGATTTTTTGTTGGTGGAGCGGGAAGATATCTTCTTGCGTAATTATATCACGGAATGGGCTAAAGGCCTTGTATTACAGGCTTTTGGTGGTGTCCAGGGAACCCCGTGTTAAGGTTTTCGAAAAAGCAATGAAAATGAAAGGTGGTGAAAAGGTTGAATCGGAAATGGATTGTAATATCTATTGTTGTCATATTGCTTCTGGGGTTGTCTAGTACTGCATCAGCGTATGATCCATGTTCTTGCAGTTTTTTCCCTAAAGTTATGTTTACCTGGGGCACTTACAGTGAGTGGCAGGCTTCCTGGTCGGGAGGGGCGGGTATACATTACACGGCCGTAATGCAATATGGTGATGGCGCAACCGAAAGGAGATACACGACGAAAACAACAGACTATTTCGCGCATAGCTATGCTCCCTGGCCTGTTATGAGGCTATACAAGATAACACTTTCAGTAACCAACGGCAACACATCCCATTTTTATGGGGAGCGTTGGTATTACCCAGCATTGTAGTTGTAATTTGGGTGATCCTTTTCAAAAAGAAGGGGATCACCCATGCTGGTTTACATTATTATTTTCAAGGTGAGGTCCAAATGTTACGCTATATCCGGCAGACCTTGCAGCATTACAAAATTCAAACCCTGAGCCTGCTGGCCGGGTTGCTGGCCATTCAACTGGGTGTTGGCGCCGGGTTGTTTGCTTTACAGCAAGTCCGGGTCAATGTGACGGAGGATCTGACTCGGTATTCCCGCGATCTCTACGACATATTAGTCCGCCCGGCGCCAGCACAAAAAGAAAAAACTGAGACAAGTGATGAAAAGTTGCTGGAGCCCAACTTTATCAGTTCAGGGGGTGGGGGGATCTCCCTGGAGGCCTGGCGGGAAATCCAATCCATCCCCGGGATAGAAATCGCCGCTCCGGTGGCGGCAGTGGGCTATTTTACAAATAACGAAGACAGCCTGAACATAGAGAGCCCTACCGATAAAGCCTGGAGGCTGCAGGTTGAATTCATCACCACTGATGGGTTGAAGAGCTATACGCTTGGCAACAGGCGCACGGTGGCCTCTGCGCCCTGGACGGATTCTATATATGAAATATTTACAGCGACTTCCGGGATGAACGGAGGCCATTCCGGAGGCAGTGGGCGGTCATCTTTCTTGCTCCCCCCCATGTACCATTTCCTCGTAGCGATCGACCCGAACAGTGAAGCGGGGCTGGTCGGACTTGAAGAGAGCTTACAAAGAGGGCGCTACCTTACCGAAGGGGATCTGCAAATCAACAAGGTAAGCATTAATAACCAGACGCTGCTTGACTCCTATCAAGTCCCGGTTTTGATCAACACAGCTACCCCCGTGCCGCTTTCAGCCAGGGTTATCCGAGAGGAGCTAGTGATAACCCCCGCTCTGGACGATCTAATCGCCAGTGTGCCCTGGCCGACAGAGACCCGGGAAGAATGTGAATTAAGAAATAAGGCAGCCGAGCAGTTGCTGGCGGCAGACGCGGTGCAGTCTACCGGGACTGTCCTGGATCTTTCACCTTTTCTCAAAGCGTTTCAGACCACGGGAATCAAATTTGACACCTTAGACGGTACTGTGACGACCACCATTGAAGGCCTATCCATGATTGCCCCGGCAACCATGTATTACACCACGCGCGGCATTGCCTACAGCGCTCTGGGAGAAAGGGCCTTCCAGCCGGTTCCCACCGGTGTTCAAGACGGGCAGGTCCTCTATCACGGGCTGGAGATACAAGGCAAAGATGCCCTTTCCCTTTCAGATGAAGGCCACTGGATCTTTCAATTCGTTCCTGTGGGCGAAGTAAATTTTGGCGGGCCTCGGCAGAACGAGCTGGCCAAATCACCCCTGGGGATCTATGGTTCCGAGCAGATGCTGCTGGAAGAAGACGGCGCGGGGAACAGGCTGGCCTTCCCGGTTGAGCTGCGCCCCACCGTTACCCCCGGCACCCTGCAGCTGCCTGCCGCCCACGGCTTTACCACCCTGGAGGCCGCCGAACTCCTGAAGGGAAAAGCGCCCATCGATGCGATTCGGGTACGGGTGGCCGGGGTGACCTGCTATGACGCTGCGGGTGAGGCCCGGATCAGGAGGGTAGCCGAAGAGATCGTCGCCCGGACCGGCCTGCGTGTCGAGATCGTCGCCGGCAGCTCCCCCCGTCAGGTCACGATCGATCTGCCCGGGCATGCCCCTGTGGAGCCGCTGGGCAAGGCCGGGACGTGGTGGCTCAGCCTGGGCGTCACCACGGTGATCGATGAAGTCTTCAGCCTTTTCGCTTCGATCTTCATAACGGCGTTTATCATTGTAGGGCTGGTCTTTGTCTATAACCGCAGCCGGATCTATCTCTGGCAGAGGCGGCAAGAGGTGGCCATATTACAGGCTGAAGGGTGGACGAACAGTGCGGTGACCAGGCTATTTACCCTGGAGATCGCCCTGCTCTGGATGGCGGCGGGCGCGGTCACGCTCGTGCTGGGCCTGTCGGCCGGCAGCCTGCTTAGGGTGCCGTGGCCGGATATAAGCATGCGTTGGGCGGCGGTGCTGTTGACAGGGGGGCTCCTCTTTGTCGGTAGCGCCTACCATAGTTTAAGGAAAACTGAAGTACTGCCCGGCGGGGTCAAAGTGAGTAGGAAAAGATGGGACCGCCCTCAGGGCAAATCAAATTCACCGGGCGGCATCAAGGCGCTGCTTCGCTCGGATCTCTCGTACTACGGCAGCCGTTTGCTCCCCATGGCGGTGCAGCTGATCTTTGGGGGAGCTTTAAGCCTTTTTGCCTGGCTGGCCGTCTCCGCCGCCGGCATGCAGCTAACCCCGACCCGACTGGGTGAGTTCATCTATGCCCGCGCGGGGTTATGGCTGGGATTGATCGGCCTGGCTACGCTGCTGCTGCTCCTGTTGACCTGTATTGACTCGCTGCTCTCCTACCTGGATCTGCGCCGTCCCCAGCTGGAGCTGCTGCAGCAGCTCGGGTGGCGCTCCGGACACCTGCTCAAGTTAATCCTCCCGCAACTGCTGATCCCGGTTGCCCTGGCCGCACTGCTGGCGGTGACGCTGGCCGGCGGCGCCGTGCTGCTGATCTACGATACTTTTCCGCTTCCGGTATGGCAGCCTCTGCTGGTCGCCGCGGCCTTTACCGTCTTAACTGTGCTTTTGATCCTGGGATGGATGCAGACACAGGTGCAAAAGCGCCTGCCCGGCGCCGGAAAGGAGAACTCTCCGGTCAAAGCGGTCTTGATCATAGGCATGGCCGCTGCTGTTTTGATCGGGGCGGTATTCTTTATCCTCCACTTCAGTCCGCAGGCGCGTACAGGGGAACCCCCGGATGAAAAGTCCTTGGCTGAAAAACAGACGATAAGAGATCTGGGCTCTGAGGCGCTGGAGCTGACGCGGCAGTTGGCGGCTCTGGGGCACCGCCCAGCGGGTAGTGAAGCCAACCGCCAGGAGATCGAGCTTCTCTGCGGCAGCCTTGAGCAGGCCGGCCTGGAAGTAAAACGCGAGCCGGTAACATGCCCTGCCGTAAGGGGCCTGGGGCCGGGCTCAAAGCTGGAGGTAGGCGGTGTTCAGATAGACTTTATCGCTCTGGCAGCAGATCTGGCCCCGGCTGCGGTTGATCAACCATACATCTTGCAAGATGAAAATCCTTTTCTCCTGAAGGCGGGCGAACCTGCCGGCAGCAGAGTTGCGGGGCGCCTGCTCCTGCTTGAAGCTGAATCAATCGATCTTTTCTATAGCTCTCTACCTCTTTATGTTAAAGAAAATCCCCTGGCGATTATCGGGATCAGTCCAGGGGCGGCTGAATCGGGAAAACCGGCTCAGGCAACCCTTGAGGTGGCGGAGATCACCGGGGGCTTTACTTCGGAGACCATCCGGGTGGATATACCCGGCTCAGCCGGTCAGGGCCGGCCGATCTGGGTACTCACCAACCACGGGGCTGTCGGCCCGGGGGCTGCGGACAATGCCGGCGGCGCAGCCGGGGCTGCTTTGCTAGCCCGGCAACTAGCGGATAACCCGCCGCCTGTCCCGGTGAGCATCATCTGGACTGCCGGAGGAGATGCTCAGTATTGCGGGGGGCTGGCCTGTTACCTGGAGAATCATACTCCGCCCGACCTGGTCCTGGCAATCTGCCGCCTGGGCAGCGCTCAACCGGCTGTTTTTGGAGACAGGATCGATACTCTTTTTGGTAAAGCCCGGTTTCCGCCCGCGGCAGCGCCGGATCTTAAACCGGAGGACTACATTCCCTTCATCGACCTGCCGTCCGTGTACCCCGCCCTGCTTCTCGACCTTGATTATCCCTGCACCCGCAAGCTGCTTGGCGTTGAGGTAGTGTTCACTTCAGATCACTGGATGGCCGCCGCGGAAACGGTGGACCGGGAGCTTAAAATGGAGATATTGCCGGCTTTTTCCACCTGCCTTGGCCGGCGCCTCCTGGAAGCGGGAATACCGGCGGCTACCTACTGGCGTTTTGCTCCTTACAGCAATACCAAAAAAGATACCCTGGAGAAGATTGATCCTGAAATCCTGGGCCGGGACATTCTTTTTATCGAGCACGTCTTGCGGGAAGTGACCGGGGAGGGAGTAAACAATGACTGAAGGTAACGGCAGGATCGCAACATTGAAAGAGGCAACCAAGATCTATCAAGTCGGCCCCAGTGAAGTGCGGGCTGTCTACAAGATATCGCTGG
>CAYFRE010000135.1:0-4767 GCA_964345455.1 uncultured Syntrophomonadaceae bacterium
AGGGCGTGGTTATCGCTGAAGCAGAGGCTGCCGGCCTGCCGGTTGTGGCGATCAATGCTTTCGGCGCGGCCGAGATGGTCCGGCACGGCGAGGACGGGCTGCTGTCGGAGCACTCGCAGGAGGCGTTTACCGGGAGCATCATCAGGCTGCTGCAGGACCGCTCTCTTTATGAAAAGATGCGCCGCCAAGCGCTGCGCAACGCCACCGCTCTCTCCTCTGCCTCCTCCGCTGAAAAACTGCTGTCGCAATATGAGCATCTGCTTGAAAAAAAGCCCCCCTCCCCCTCCCGCTACCAACCTGTTTAAACGGGATAAAGCGAGTGATTGGATTCTTTGTTTCGATCGATTTAAAAAATCCTTCCGAGACAGGTTGTACGGAAGGATATCGATGATTCAATGGCTGCGGGACTAGGGGTCGAACCTAGGCTTTGTGATCCAGAGTCACACGTGCTGCCACTACACCATCCCGCATCACAGTTATTATTATAACAATAACTGCGTGTATATTCAACAAGAACATTACGCCTGATAGTGCCGGAATGACCCCCAGGGGCCATTTTTCCCGTAGAGGCAAGGCAGGCCTCGCCCCTTGCACAAGGTTAAAGGATTGTTAGCTCTAGTAAACCGCTGATTATATATCACACAGTCAGACGCCCCTGTCATCTTGTCAGCCCAGCAAGAGACGGTCGTTCTGGAGACGTTCGCCGCTGGCGGCATGAAACAGCTCAATCAGCCTGGAGACGGTCAGGCCGTCTCTTGCCCCATCGTTGACATCGAGAATGATCGAACCTTCATGGAGCATGATCAGACGCTTCCCCAGGCGGAGAGCCTGCTCCATGTTATGGGTGATCATCAGGGTGGTGATCTTCTCGTTCTCGAAGAGTGTCTTCGTCAGCTCCAGAACGCGCAGCGCAGTCTTCGGATCCAGCGAGGCGGTATGCTCGTCGAGCAGGGCCAGCTGCGGACGGACCAGCGTGGCCATCAGCAGCGCCAGCGCCTGTCGCTGACCGCCCGAGAGGAGCTTCACCGGTGCAGCCAGGCGGTCTTCCAGGCCCAGCTCCAGGCGGGCCAGCTTCACGCGGAACAGTTCACGCTCATTTTCGGTGATGGCCCGGTTCAGGCGCCTCCTATGGCCGCGCCGCAAGGCCAGGGCCAGGTTCTCTTCCACGGTCAGAGAAGCTGCCGTGCCGATCATCGGATCCTGGAAAATCCGGCAGATCGAAGCAGCCCGCCGGTAATCGGGCAGACGGGTGATTTCCCGTCCGTCCAACAAGATCGATCCCTCTTCAGGGATATATACTCCGGCGATACAGTTCAGCAGGGTGCTCTTGCCGGCTCCGTTGCCGCCGATAACGGTGACAAATTCACCCGGCGCAAGGCACAGGTTGATATCCTGCAGCGCTATTTTTTCATTGACTTCCCCAAAATTGAATACCTTGTAGAGATTTGAAATACGCAGCATTTTAACCGCCGACCTTCTCGGATGTTCCAGATTTATGACCTGCCACCGAAAGTTTCGGAGCAGGCTTGAACTTCTTGCTGATCTCTGGTGAAATCAAGGCTATTGTAACCAGCAACGCGGTGAAAAGTTTTAAATCGGTATATTCGATAAAGTGGATTCGCAGCACCAGGGCTATGGCCAGGCGGTAGAGGATTGAACCGATCACCACGGCGCAGAGGCGCCCCAGGATTGATTTAACCCCGAGAACCACCTCGCCGATGATCACCGAAGCCAGGCCGATCACGATCATCCCGATACCCATATTGATATCGGCAAACCCCTGGTACTGGGCGAGCATCGCTCCGGAGAGGGCGACCAGGGCATTGCCGATAGCCAGGCCCATGATCTTCATCCGGTCCGTGTTAACCCCCAGGCTGCGCAGCATCACCTCGTTTTCGCCGGTACCGCGCAACGCCTGGCCCAGCTCGGTGCAGAGAAATAGGTAGAGCCCGGACACGACCAGAACAATGACGGCGAGGGCGATCACGGTCTGGCTGACGCGTAGGGATAGCCCTGCACTAGACAACAGATCAAAGATCGTATCATGCCTGAGCAGGGGGACATTGGGACGACCCATGATCCGCAGGTTGATCGAATAAAGACCTATCATCGTGAGGATCCCCGAGAGCAGAGGCGTGATCGAGAAGCGGGTATGGAGAACCCCGGTAATCATTCCGGCCAGCGCGCCCAGGGGTAACGCAGCCAGGGTGGCCAGGAAAGGGTTTACTCCGTTAAAGATGAGCGTGGCTGTGATCGCCGCACCCAAGGGCAGACTGCCGTCAACGGTGAGATCGGCATAATTGAGAATGCGGAAGGTGATAAATACTCCCAGCACCAGCAGTCCGTATAGCAGCCCCAGGATGAGGGTGCTCCAAATTAGTGTGAGATTCATCTTCCTTCCGCTCCTCCCATGTTATATTTAAATCATTGTTCACTGGCATTAAGCACTCTTGGGTGTGAACTCTTATACGATATTATTCGACTACTTCATCAGCCCGCTCCAGAAAATCTTGAGGCAGGCTCAGGTTCAGCTTCGCTGCGCAGCTTTTGTTGACAATGACTCTGAATTCCGACTGTCCCTCAATGGGCATGGTGGCCGGTTCCGCCTCGCCGCGCAGGATTTTTACGGCCATCATGCCGGTCTGGTAGCCCAGTTTGAAGTAGTCAATGCCTACCGTGGCCAGCGCTCCTGCCCGGACGCAGTTCTCTTCACCGGGGATAATGGGGATCGATTGCTCTTCCGAGACCTGAATTACCGAAGCGATGGCGCTTACCACCGTGTTATCCGTGGGGATATAGATAGCATCAACCTTGCCGATCAGCGACTCGGCAGCGGTACTTACCTCGCCCGTGGTCGTAACCGGCGCTTTGATAATAGTCAGATCAAATTGTCCGGCCATTTTTTCCAGGATGTCTACCTGGACCCGGGAGTTCTCTTCACCCGAGTTAAAGATAACCCCGACAGCGGTTGCCCCGGGCAAGATCTCCTTTAGCAACTCGAGCTGCTCTCTAATCGGATTCATATCGTGTGTCCCGGTAACATTTTTACCCGGTTGCTCCAGGCTGTCTGCAAGGCCGATGATAACGGGATCTGTTACTGCAGTGATCATGATCGGTATCTCTTTGGTGGCATTGTAGGCAGATTCCGCCGAATCCGTGGCAATGGCCAGGATTAGATCAACCTGGTCAATGACAAAGCCTTCGGCTATAGTTGAAGCGGTAGTGAGCTCACCTTGCGCATTCTGAATATCCAGACTGATGTTTTCACCATCCACAAAGCCCTCTTCCTGCAGCGCTTCGATAAAACCGTCGCGGGCCGCATTCAGAGCGGGGTGATCCGCAATCTGCATGATGCCGATCTTGAGTCCTGCTTGAGGGCTGCAACCTGCCGTAAGTAAAGATATTAACAGGACCCCCATAAGCAACAACAACCAAACCTTTTTCATCTTTGATTCCCTCCATTTTCCGGCGGGAACACCAGCGGAAAAGAAAAAAGCCCGGGAGGGCCTCTTTGCAGCTCTCCTACCATCCTACCGTTCTTCTCCGGTGAGTGTTGTCCCTACCATGCTACGTTATTAGCCGTTATTCTATATTAAAATGGCGATCCTGTCAACAGGATCGCCAAAATTCAAATCGGATTATGTAAATTAACCGATCCAGCAGGCCGCTCTTTCAAGGCGATCGACCGTCTTATTGCGGCCCAGCAACACGATTATCTCAAAAAGGCCCGGCCCCATGGTCCTGCCGGAAATGGCCAGGCGGGTGGGATGGATCAGGCGGCCGGTGGATACACCCAGCTCTTCGCATAAACTGCGGTAGGCCTTTTCGATTGATTCCAGGTCGAAAGGTTCAATGCTTCGCAGCAGGCCTGCTGCCCGGCGCAGCAGATCGGCGCTGCCCCCTTTGCGGAAATGTTTTTCCACCCCTTTGGGGTCATAGGGAAACTCATCCCTGTAGAAGTATGTTGAAGCATCGGCCAGTTCAACGAGTGTTTTTACCCGGTCGCGAACAGCATCCACTATCTTTTGGAAATAGTTTAGCGCCGCTCCCTCGACGGGAGCCTTGAGAAGCCCCTCCGCTTCGAAAAAGGGAATGGCATTTTCCGCAAGGCATTCCAGGGGCGCTTCGCGCAGGTAATGTCCATTCATCCAGGTCAGCTTGGTGGTATCGTAGATCGCGGCGGTTTTGTTCACCCGCTCCAGCGAAAAAAGAGAGACCATTTCAGACAGGGAAACGATCTCCTTCTCTCCGGGAGACCAGCCCAGGAGAGCAATATAGTTGAGCAGCGCCTGTGGCAGGTAGCCCCGGTCGCGAAACTCTTCCACCGATGTGGCGCCGTGACGTTTGCTCAACTTGCTGCGGTCCGGAGCGAGGATCATGGGCACGTGGGCATAGCGGGGCGCCTCGTAGCCCAGCGCCTCGATACAGAGCTGCTGGCGCGGGGTATTAGAAAGGTGCTCCTCGCCCCTGATCACATCGCTGATCTGCATCAGGGCATCGTCGACTACGCTGGCAAAGTTATAGGTCGGCAAGCCGTTTGACTTGACGATAATGAAATCGTCGAGGGTGCTGTTGTCAAAGCGGACCTCTCCCCGGATCAGGTCCCGGACCACCGTCTCGCCGCGGTCCGGAGTGCGCAGACGGATCACGGGGCTCCGTCCGGCGGCCAGGTATGCTCTTGCCTCTTCCTGGGAGAGGCAAGAGCAGGTTCCCGGGTAAAGATAGGGTTTCCCGGCTTTGCGTGCTGCCTCCCGCCCGCCGGCCAAC
>CAYFRE010000136.1:0-3434 GCA_964345455.1 uncultured Syntrophomonadaceae bacterium
CAACTGCCCGGCCGGCGCCTGGGGGCGGAGATCAAAGGCAGGTGCACGGCCATACCTATTTTATCCGCGAATGGAGTGTCATTCCGATGGCTTATTTAAGCCTCTACCGTCGCCTCAGGCCCTTGAACTTTGCTCAGATTACAGGACAGGATCATGTTACCCGGACTTTAAGCCATGCCCTTTCCCGGGGGCAGCTGGCCCATGCTTATCTTTTCTGCGGGCCGCGCGGGACCGGGAAGACTACGACAGCCAAGATTCTGGCCCGCGCAGTTAACTGTCATCGTTATCCGGTTCCCGAGCCCTGCGGGGAATGCCCTCCCTGCCGCAATATTGCCGCCGGTGTATCACTTGATGTGATCGAAATGGATGCCGCCTCGAACCGCGGCATCGATGAGATCCGGGAGCTGCGGGAGAGAACCCGCTATGCCAGCGGAGAAAGCCGCTACAAGGTTTATATTATCGACGAAGCGCACATGCTTACCAACGAAGCCTGCAATGCTTTTCTGAAAACCCTGGAGGAGCCGCCGCCCGGGGTAATTTTTATCCTGGCGACAACGGATCCTTCGCGTCTTCCCCCGACTGTTGTTTCCCGCTGCCAGCGTTTTGATTTCCACCTGCTCACGGTGGAGCAGATCGGCGAACGGCTCCGGCAGGTGACCAAAGATGAAGGGTGGAGCGTCGAAGAGGAGGCACTGCGCCTGATGGCCCGCCTGGCCGAGGGCTCCCTGAGAGACGGCCTGGGGCTCCTGGAGCAATGCAGCGCTTACGGGGAAGAGCTGATCTCTGCGGAGCACGTTCGCTCGGTAACCGGGGTTACCCGCGTCGAGACCATCGGCGCATTGATCGAGGCGCTCGCGGCCGGCGACCTGGACACCGGATTGCAAACGCTTCAGGAGATTATTTACAGCGGCCGGGATCTGACGATGCTGTTGCGGGATCTAACATTTTTCTTCAGCCGGCTGCTCCTCGGCGGAACCCCGGGCCGGTTGCAGCTCGAGGAAAGCTATTACGGTTTCGAGGCGCTTCTTAAAAAGTACCGGGGCCACTTCTCCCGCGTCCTTCTGCTAGAGCTGATCGAGCTGCTTCACGGACTGGCCGGTGAGATGCGTTACACCCATTACCCGCAGTTTGTCCTGGAGGTGGCCTTGATCAGGATGATGCGGGTGCTGCATCGGGAAACCCGGCAGGCCGGCACACCGGCGCCCGCGCCACGGACAAAACAGCCGCCGGGCAAAAAACCGGCAGAGAAGTCAATCGCAGTTAAACCAACTGCAGAGAAAACAGCGCCGTCCCCGCCGGCTGAGCCTCCTGCAAAGCCGTCCGCGGAGCGGGAGACAGCTGCCGCCGTCCCGAAAGTGTTTCCCGACAGGGTTAAAGATGCGGACTGGTGGGAGCGGCTCCTGAGAGAGGTCAAGACGCAGCACGGGGCTACGTACAGACATCTCAATGCAGCCCACGGGCATATTCTGGAGGAGAACCTGCTTATCCTGACATATTACCCCGGTGATTTTGCCGGGGACAGGATTCTCGAGAAAGAGCACCGGCGGATTGTGGAAGAGAGCTGCCGCAAGCTGCTGGCCCGCCCGGTACAGATCAAGGTGCGCTACGGTGGTCAGCCGCCGGAAAGTGGCGCCGGAGAGGAAATGGTTGTTCCCGAGAGAGAACATCAAAAAGAAGAGGTTTCTTACAATTTTGAAGAGGCGGTAAAGCTCTTTCCCGGAGAGGTATTTGAGGTACAGTGAAAAGGGGGCCTGCAGATGAACGGCGGCATGGGTAAAATAATGAAGCAGGTGCAGAAGGCACAGGCGCAAATGATGAAGATGCAGGAGCAGCTCGGTGAAAAAACGATGCAGATCAGCAGCGGCGGAGGAGCGGTAAGGGTCGAGATGAACGGGCATAAAGAGCTGCTGGCACTGCAGATCGATCCGGAGGTGCTCAGTGAAGAGAACCGCGAGATGCTCGAAGACCTGATCCTGGCGGCGGTCAACGAGGCTTTAAAAAAGGTTGACGAGATGATCAACTCGGAGATGCAGAAACTTACCGGCGGACTCAATTTGCCGCCGGGCATGTTTTGATCGATAGGGTAATAAAAGGAGCAAACCATCACCGATGAGCTATCCGGAACCGTTGCAGAAATTAATCGAGGAATTCTGCCGTTTCCCGGGTATTGGACCGAAGACGGCCCAGCGGTTATCCTTCTTTCTGTTAAGCCGGCCGCGGGAAGAGGCGGCCGGACTGGCCAGGGCCGTTGTCGAGGCGAAGGACAACCTTCTTTTTTGCTCGCAATGCGGCTGCCTGACCGAGAAGGAGCCCTGCCGTTACTGCAGCGACCCGCGCCGCGAGCAGAAGCTTTTCTGCGTGGTTCAGGAACCGCGCGATGTCTTGAGGCTGGAGCAAACAGGCCATTACCGCGGCATTTACCATGTATTGCACGGAGCGCTCTCTCCGCTGGACGGAATGGGCCCCGAAGAGCTCCGCCTCCCGCAGCTGCTGCAGCGGCTTTCTGAAAAAGAGGCCGAAGAATTGATCGTGGCGACCAACCCGAATGTGGAAGGTGATGCCACCGCCGCCTATATTGCCAGCCTGGTCAAGCCGCTTAAAATTAAAGTGACACGCATCGCCTTCGGACTTCCCGTAGGCGGAGACCTGGAGTATGCCGACGATCTTACATTGAGCCGCTCCCTGGAGGGACGGCGGGAGATGTAGTGCCGCTCTCTTAATCGTGAACCTGTGCCTCGTCTTCCCAGAGATGGTCGCAGCAGACGGCGCCGTGCACGGGGGCCAGGAAATCCAACCGCTCCAGAATGCAGCGCCCTTCGCGCTGGTATTTGCACTTCTCCTCGTATACCATCTCCCCGTTCTCCATGAAAACCACCTTTCTCCGGTTCAGTTTATCTTAGTTTATACCGCCGGGCGAACAATAATCTTGCGATCAGAGGAAAGGCTCTTCTGCCGCTGCCAGGATGATGCATATGCGAAAGCATGAAAGGTTGTGGGCGTATGCTTGACGCTCTGCGTGCCATGGCCGTGGAGAATGAGCCCAACCCGGCAAAAATCGACCGGAAGTGCTGATTGTACCTTAAACTGCAGGAATAAATGAGCCCGGCAGTTTTTTGCATAGATCTTCCTCCGAAGGGGATTAATATTTGCAATGATCCCGGCATAGGGATTTTAGGAGGGAGAGCATGTTAAAAAAGCTGGCGGAGTTTATATTGAATATACCGGACTACTTTTTCACCTCGGAAGAAAAGGCGGTTCCTCGGCAGCCGGAAGATTACTTTTACCTGGTGGAGCAAGCCCGGAGGGAATGGCAGATCGCCAAGGTTAAATTTGATCAGATTAACGACCCGGATCTGATTGATCATGCCATCTACAATCTCGAGGCGGCGGAGCGGCGCTATATCTACCTGTTGAAAAAAGCCAAGGAAGAGGGG
>CAYFRE010000136.1:3444-4233 GCA_964345455.1 uncultured Syntrophomonadaceae bacterium
AACCTTTACTCTGCAGCAGATGAAAGGGGGAATTGACAATGCTGGATGGGCTTGATTGGAACCTGGTGGCGGCAGTAATATTCGGTATTTTTATGCTTTATTTTCTCTCGCGGATTTTCTACAGGCCTCTGAAGCTGCTTTTACGCCTGCTGCTCTGGACAGTCCTGGGCGGGGTCATGATCTACCTCTATAATTTTGCCGGAGCGATTTGGGGACTGGACGTGGGTCTGAATGTGATCAGCGCCTTTGTCGCCGGGGTGATGGGGCTGCCCGGCCTGGGGGCGCTGATTGGGCTGAAATATCTTTTCGGCTAAAGCCGCTGTCATTCTTTGCTGTTCCTAAGTCAGGGGAGCCGCCCTGACTTTATTTATGTATTTTATCTTTCTAACGGGAAAAAATCAAAAAAGCAACATCTTTCAAGAAGAGGCGATCTGAATTCATGGAGAAAGCAGTAGCGGAAGAGTGCAGCGCTTTCATGACCGGGAACGAGGTCATTGCCCGGGCGGCGCTGGCTGCCGGGGCGGACTACATGTTCGGCTACCCGATCACGCCGCAGAACGAGATCATGCATCACTGGCGCAGGTTGGCGCCGCAGCACGGGCGGGGCTTCATGCAGACCGAAGACGAACTCTCCGCCGGCTTTACCACGATCGGGGCGATCATCGGGCTGACCGCCTCGGCGCTGACCGCGCGCTTTGACGATCACCTGCTCGAAATCACGCTGACGACGATCGCGGCCTACGGCTCCTATTTAGGCGCGGAAGGCTTGCATGGTTCGCCCGTCATAGC
>CAYFRE010000136.1:4243-4673 GCA_964345455.1 uncultured Syntrophomonadaceae bacterium
ACGCAGACCGACGACGAACTCGCCTCCGGCGTTACCACGATCGGGGCGCTCATCAGCGGGAAGGCGGCCTTCTCGGCCACTGCAGTCCCGGGCACCGTTCTCTTCCAGGAACCGCTCTCCATGGCCGAGATGATGCGCCTGCCGGTAGTTGTAGCCGTGCAGCAGCGCGGCGGCCCTTCCACGGCCACGGTGATCTACTCGCAGCAGGAGCTTAATCTGACCTGTTTCGGCGGCAACGGGGAGGGGCTCCGCCTTGTCTACTCGACGAGCAGCCACCAGGAGCTTTACGATTATACGATCAAGGCCTTCCATAACGCCTGGCGCTACCGCTTCCCCACCTTTATCCTGGGGGACGGTTACCAGGCGAAGATGCGGGAGGCGCTGCAGCTTTACGATCCCAGCCTGCGCGCGCCCCTGAAACAGGCCGGAT
>CAYFRE010000137.1:0-4590 GCA_964345455.1 uncultured Syntrophomonadaceae bacterium
GACCGGTTCTGGTCAGTGGTGACGGGTATAAGCCGATGGTGGCCCTGCGCAAAGCCTTTATTTCCGGATTGCTTTCAGCGGGAGTATCTGTATTCGATGGCGGCGAACTTCTCATCCCCATGGCGCGGCGTGCGGTAACCTACCTGAAGGCGCGCGGGGGGATGCATATCTCGCATTCTTCCGGAGAGAAATACGGCATCTCTCTCTCTTTTTTTGACGATGAAGGGTTGCCCCTGGCGCGGAGCCTGGAACGAAAGATAGAACAGCTGTATTTCCGTGAGGATTTTTCCCGGGCTCCCGGAGATGCCATCGGGGAAGTTTTGCGGCTTTCAAATTTGGATGAGATTTACCGTTCCGAGCTGCTGCAAAACGTCTCTTTCAACAAATTGGCCCGGGCGGGCCTGCGCGTCGTGCTGGGCAATCCTACGCCTTACCTGCGCCGCTTTCTTATCCCGCTGCTGCAGCAGATTTACTGCACCGTTGTAACGGTAAATTCCGCATCAGGTTCCGGGGATGAACCCGGCTATGATATAAACGATCTGCCAACCTATCGCAGCAGTGAGCTGGCGGCGGCGGTGCGCGGAAATAATGCCACCCTCGGTGCGATGATCACACCGGGCGGTGAAAAGGCGCTTATTTTTGATGAAAGAGGGAAGCTTGTGCAGGGCGATCTCTATACCGCCCTTATCTCACTGTTGGTTTTCCGGGAGCGCCGGGGGGGCACCGTGGCGGTTCCGGTGCACGTCTCGCAGGTTGTTGAGAAGCTGGCGAAGCGCTACCGGGGACGGGTGCTGCGGACCAAGGCTGCGCCGCGCAACCTGATGGAGGAGCAAGCACCTGCCCGGGCGGGCCGCAACCTCTCCGCGGCGCTCTCCTTTGACGGTGTCGCCGCGCTGGTTTACCTGCTGGATCTGCTGGCAAACCAGGACCTCACCCTGACCGGACTGCTCGATGAGATCCCGGCGATCAAGGTCCGGGAGCGGGAGATTCCCTGTCCCTGGACGATGAAGGGGCGGGTAATGAGGCGCCTGATCCAGGAGTCGGCCAACAAGAGGACCGAGATGATTGACGGTCTAAAGATCTACCACCCCCAGGGATGGACCCTGGTATTGCCCGATCCGGAGAAGCCTTCCTACCATGTTTACAGTGAAGCTTTCTCTGAAGAGTTTTCTGATTCGCTGACCGAACTTTACATACAGAAGATAGATGATCTCCAGAAGGAAACCTGAGGGGAACTCAATTGCTGTTTTTCAAGGGAAGAAAATTGCTCTTCTTGGCGCTAAATCCATACCTTTCGAGTATTTCCAGAACGGCATCATGCTGGCTTCTGATGGTTTGGACCCGCGCCTCGCTGTGATGATACTTTTCCGGCGGAGCATCCAGGATAAAGGATACGGGGATAACCCGGTGGCGCCAGTCTATGTGGCAGATATATACTTCGTAATTGACATCTTCAATCCAGGCTTCACCGCTGTTCATATCCTTGCCCAGCTCGATTCCGGCCAGAATGCCGTAACGGGTCAGATCCGTGGGGACGCCTGTGGTTAAGTGCTGGTTGGTGCAGAAATTGCCCAATGTATAGATCACCAGGGACTTGCGGGTGCTGCCGTCCGGCAGTTCCACGCTGATCCATTCCAGGGGCTGCGGCACGTGTGAATGAGTGCCGATGATCATGTCGGCGCCGGCCGTGGTAAGCTCCCGGACCATCTCTTTCTGGTATGGGGTCGGTTCATGAAGGTACTCTTCTCCCATATGCAGGTACAAAGCGATCAGGTCGGCCCCGGCGCTGCGGGTTTTTTCAATATCGGAGATAATCGGTTCAAGGGTATAAAAATCTTTAATATAGTTGATCGCATATTCATGGCCTTCGGGAACAGTGACCCCGTTGATGTTATAGGTGTAAGAGATTAAACCCACTTTAATTCCATTTAGGTCAACAATTAAAGGTTTATCCCGCTCTTCCCAGCTTTTGCTGGTGCCAAATGTTTTTATACCGAGGGCCCGGACATTGTCAAGGGTATCCATCAGGCCGTCGTAACCGCGGTCCATGATATGATTGTTGGCCGTGTTAAAAATATCAAAGCCCGCCCCTTTCAAAGCTTCGGAAAGTTCAATCGGGGCATTGAAGTTGGGATAGCTGGTGATGCCGTATTCAAGGCCGGCCTGGGCTGCTTCGAGGGTGGCTATGGCCAGGTCCGCCTCCCGGATCAGGGGAGCGATTATTTCGAAGCTGGGGGTAAAATCATATTTACCGCCGCCCAGATGGGCCTGTTGAAGCTGCGGCTTGTGAGGATAGGTGGTCCCGGCAGAGAGGATGGTGGCGGTCCGGATATCGGGAGCCGGGGGCTCCAAGGGTTCCTGATCATCGGGTGGATTATGGTTTCCATTGGGTTCTTTGGAAGCAAAATATGAACCGGCGTAGATGCCTCCAATCAATGCAGCAATCAGTAGTAAAATGATACCGGCGATATGGATTCTGCGCATGAAGGTTTATCCTCCGTTGAACAGCTTCTAATTCTATGGGATTATACCACATGGTTGATCCGTAAGGCAAATCAATTGGCAAGGTTCTCCGGCTCGAGAGGAAAAGAGAGGTTGGGCGCGAATACATAGGCAGTAACCCGCAGCAGAGCTATTATTTTTATGCAAGGAGGACTGCCTTGGAACGGGAACACGTGGCGCAGCTGGTGGGCCAGAATGACGACGCTTCGCGCCGGGAGCTTTTTGAGATATTTTACAGGCGCACCTATGCCGTGGTTTTTGCCATTTTGCGCCACCGGGAGAGCGCCGAGGATATCACCCAGGATGCTTTTATCAAGGCATTCCAGAATATGTCACAGTTGCGGGAAAAAGAAAAATTTGGACCGTGGCTGGCGGTAATTGCGACCAACCTGGCCCGCAACCATTTGAAGCGGGAGAAGCGCCTTTATTATTCCGCCAATCCTGTTGAGCCGGCGGCCGGTTCAACTGAAAGAACTCCTTGCAGCACCGAAGAGCAGGTCATCCGCGAGGCGGAGATAGCCCGGGTCCGTGCAGCGCTGCGCACCCTATCCCCCGAACAGTACCAGGTGGTGATCATGCAGTATTTTTACGATCTCAAGCTGACCGAGATTGCGCGGCTTTTAAAGATAAGTCCCGGCACTGTAAAGTCCCGTCTTTTCCGCGCCAGGGCCAGATTATATCAGGTGCTGGAACCAAAAGAGGATCTTGTTTGTCGAATAGATAGGAGAGGCGGTGAGCAGTAGTGCATACCGGTAAAACCGGCCCCCATCATGAAGAGATCATCAGGGAGGCGCTCAGGCACGAGTTGGAGAGCGCATCTCCTCCTCCATCAGAGCCGGTCTGGGAGCGCATCCGGGCCGGCCTGGTCCGGGATAAGAAAGAGCGTGCCGCCCCGCTTGTCCGCCGTCTCTCCTGGCGCCGCCTGGCTGCCGCAGCCGCCCTTCTGCTTCTTTTTGTCGGCGGCGGATTGGCTCTCGGCCGCTCCGGCCTGCTGACCTCGTCAGGCCCGGGGAAAGCCGAATCCGAGCAGTTAAGATCAAGAGAAGAGGATAATGCAGAAATGTGTTCAGATGCGGTGTTGCAACCGCTCAGGCTACCGGATGGTTTTACACTTGAAAAGGCAGGGGCAGAAGGGTTTTTTCAAACAGGGGATCATTATCCAGCCGCTGTTTACCGCAGGGGGGAAGAGAGGCTTCTCTGGATCTGCGCCTCCTCACCTTCAACGGATTTGAGAGATTTCATTGCTCAAATCAGCCGGCAACTCGATGTCGGGATTGAAATTTTGGATGAGGTTAAGGTTAATGATAGCCATAAAAGTATTCTTGAATTTAAAGCCGGTGAACATTCCGGTATTGCCTGGCAGGAGGCAGGCGGCCCTCAGGCTTTTCTCGCCTTAAGCGGCTCCCCTGATTTACAAACCCTGATTCGCGGCCTTCCGCCCAACCCCTAGTTGGATTTACCGGACCAACCCGGCCCTCCGATAATTTGTATTTATGCACCTCTCCACGAAGGAGTTTACTGTTTTACGTTGAAGAATGTTATTGTTGATGGAAAGAAAAGGTTTTGATGCTGATGGCCGGGTTTTTCATACCGGAAACTCCCGTGGTTCTGGAGCGAATTCAGGGGCGCGGCGGGGAGTTGCAGCTTCAGCGCCGCGGTGAGGCATATGAGATTATCTACAGCGGTGTTTTTCTCATGGCCACCTATAACGGAGCCTCGGAGCGCGCTGCCGTGCGCCGTTCACTGGCCCTGTTGCCCCGGGATCAAGGTGTGCGTGTTCTCATGGGAGGGCTGGGGGTGGGCTACAGTTTGCAGAAGGCGCTTCGCCATCCGCAGGTTGAAGTGGTGGTGGTGGCCGAGATCGACAGCCAGCGCTGCGCAGTCGTGCCTTCATCAAGCACCATGTTGCCCACGGTACCCATCATGATCTGCAGGATCGGCAGGAGGATAAGGAAGATAACCGTCCCCGCGCCAATACCCTTCACGCGGGTGGCCGCGGAATCGATAGCGTCCTTCACACCGGCAGCCACGCCGGGCTTTTCCGTTCGCATAGCGGGCGAATCGAGCAGCGAAATCGAATCCGTTGGC
>CAYFRE010000138.1:0-4535 GCA_964345455.1 uncultured Syntrophomonadaceae bacterium
GGTGCCTTTCCGCGACAGCGAGGCGATGGCAGATACACTGATCCGGCTTCTTGAAGACGAGGGGCTGCGCGGACGCATGCGCAAGCTCTCTTATCAATACGGCCGCAAAATGATCTGGCGTGAAGTGGCGCGAAATTATGCTGCAGCTTTTGAAAAAGCGCAGCTTAATTACAGCAGAGGGGTAAAACCATCGGTGCAGAGCCTGGCAGTAACCGAAAGTGCTGTTCTGCCCGAGGTCAAGCTGGACCACCTTTATACATTGACCGATGATACCGGCCTGTATCAACATGCCTCATTTACGATTCCGGATCGCAGTTGCGGCTACTGTACCGACGACAATGCCCGCGCCCTGATTGTTTCGGTGATGAACTGGCGCCTGTTCAAGGATGAGCTAATCCTGCCGCTGTTTCGCGCCTACCTGAGTTTTTTACTTTACGCCTTCAATCCGGAAGAAGGGAGAATGCGCAACTTGTTAACCTATCACCGCAGCTGGCTGGAAGAAGCGGGTTCTGAGGACAGCCACGGCCGCAGCATCTGGGCCCTTGGTTACACGATTGCCTATCCTCCCATAGACTCACTTATCGGTTTGGTGACGCGTATTTTTAAACAGTGCCTCTCGCCGGTTGCTGATTTTACCTCGCCTCGCGCCTGGGCCTTTTCGGTCATTGGCGCGATCTATTACCTGAAGCGTTTTGGCGGCGATCCCGAGGTGCGTGGCCTGGTGGAGAATCTGAGCGGCCGGCTGTGCCGCCAGTTTTCCGAATACGCCACAGAAGAGTGGTTCTGGCTTGAAGAGATCGTTACTTATGACAACGCCAGGATCCCGCAAGCCCTGCTCGCCGCGGGGAGCTACCTGCAGGATGAACGGATCCTGCAATCCGGGGTGCGCGCCCTGAACTGGCTGATCTCGATCCAGACCGATCCGGCCGGGGGGCAGCTGTCCCTGGTCGGCAATGACGGGTGGTACCGCCGCGGCGGTGAGAAAGCCCGCTTTGATCAGCAGCCCCTTGATGCGGCGGCGCTCGTTGATGCCTGCTACCAGGCCTATATCGCTACCGGGGATCCCCGCTGGCAGATTGCAATGGACTGGTCTTTCAACTGGTTTTTCGGCAATAACGATATCCGTCAGCCCCTGTTTGATTTTTCCAGCGGTGGCTGCTGCGATGGTCTCCAACCGGGTGGGGTGAACCTGAATCAGGGCGGCGAATCAACTGTTTCGCTGCTGATGGCGCTGCACCAGATGCACCTCACCTCTCATCAGGGATATGCGGGTATCGATGAAGTCGCCGGTACGGCCTTACCGCCGCATGAGATAATATAAATTGCAATTAGTAAAAGCGATGCAGGGAGTGATCCTCAAATGTATGCTGTCATTTTAGCAGGCGGCAGCGGGACCCGTTTGTGGCCGCTTAGCCGGGAGCAATTTCCGAAGCAATATCTGACCTTTGGCCGCAACCGGAAAAGCCTCTTCCAGGAGACCGTCGCCAGGCTGGCGCCGAAAGTTCCGGCGGAGAGGATCATCGTGGTCACCCATGCGGACCAGGAAGGCGAGATCTGCCGCCAGCTCTGGGGCATGGGTCTTGATCCGGGATCAGCGACGCTGCTCTGCGAGCCGCAGTCGCGCAACACCGCCCCGGCGATCGGAATGGCCGCCTGGTTCCTGTCAAGCCGCGGGGGAGAGGAAGAGGTCATGGCGGTCCTACCGTCGGACCACTTCATCCCGGCCGGGGAAGAATATATCAAACTCCTGTCACAGGGAGAGAAGGCCGCCGGAAAATACGGGCTGGTCACCTTCGGGATCACCCCGCAGTATCCGGAGACCGGTTACGGCTATATCTGCCGCGGGCGGCGGCTCGAAGAAACCGCTTACCTGGTGGAGCGCTTTGTGGAGAAGCCGGACGGGGAGCAGGCCGCGGCTTACCTGGAAGACGGCCGTTTCCTGTGGAACAGCGGCATGTTTGTGTTCAAGGTGGGGGATCTTATCGCCGCCTACCGCCGCCATCTGCCGGAGATGGCGGCCGCCCTTGATGAGATCGATTTTTCGGACGATAATTCAACCAGGGAAGCCTATGCAAAAATGACGCCTCTCTCCATCGACTACGGGATCATGGAGAAAGCTGCGGGCGTGACGGTGATCCCGGCGGAGATCTCCTGGAGCGACGTGGGCAGCTTTGAAGCTCTCTACAAGATTTCACCCAGGGACGACGCCGGCAACTACTGCGAGGGGCGCACCCTGCTGATCGATACCCGCAACAGCCTGGTGCTCGCCGGGTCGCGCCTGGTCGGCGCGGTGGGGCTGGAGAACCTGGCCGTGGTGGAGACCGGCGACGCCCTGCTGGTCTGCCCGCTGCGGCGCTCCCAGGAGGTCAGAGAGTTGGCCGCGGCGCTGGAGGAGAGCGGGGTTCCGGAATATTCCCACCACCGTACCGTCTACCGCCCCTGGGGGAGCTTTACTTCCCTGGAGGCGGGAGAGGGCTACCAGGTGAAGCGGCTCACCGTCGATCCCGGGAAACGGCTCAGCCTGCAGAGCCACCGCCACCGCTCGGAAAACTGGATCGTGGTCCGGGGGAAGGGGCTGGTTACCGTGGGGGAGGCGGAGATGCTGCGGCAGAAAGGTGAAAGCGCCTTCATCCCCGCCGGGGCGAAGCACCGCCTGGAGAATCCAGGCGATGAGCTGCTGGAGGTGATCGAGGTGCAGAACGGCAGCTACCTGGGTGAAGATGATATCACCCGCTATGAAGATGATTTCGGCCGTACGGCGGCGGATGAAGAGCCGGACCCGGAGCAGCGCTACCGCAGATGGCTGGCCTGCCCGGATCTTGATCCGGAGACCCGGTGCGAGCTGGAGGCCATGGCCGGCGACAGCGGCAAGATTGCCGCCTGTTTCGGCGGGGAGCTGGCTTTCGGGACCGGGGGGATGCGCGGCGTGATCGGCGCCGGCCAGAACCGGATGAACCGCTACGTCGTGCGGCGGGCGACACAGGGACTGGCCGATTACATCAACAGCCTCGGCCTGGAAGGAGAAAAGAAGAAGGTGGCCATCGCCTACGACACCCGGCGCTTTTCCCGCGAATTCTCTGTCGAAGCCGCCCTGACCCTGGCGGCCAACGGGATCACCGCGCTCCTCTTCGACGGCGTTCGCCCTACACCGGAGCTCTCCTTTGCCGTGCGCGAGCTGGGCTGCGCCGCCGGGATAGTGATCACAGCCAGCCACAACCCGTCGCAGTACAACGGTTACAAAGTCTACGGCCCCGACGGCGGCCAGGCGGTCTCACCGCTGATAGACGAAGTCGCCGCAGCCATATCAAGGGTAGATCTCTTTGATGATGTCAGGACCACATCTCGGGAAAAGGCTGAGAAATCCGGACTGCTCCGCCTGATCGGCCCGGAGATAGACCGGTCTTACAGCGAGGCGATCAGGTCGCTCTCCCTATCCAGGCCGCGGACAAGGCTGAAGGTGGTCTATACGCCACTGCACGGCACCGGGGCCTGTCATATCCCCGATCTGCTGCGCGAGTGCGGCTACATTGACCTGGCCGTGGTCGAAGAGCAGATGGTTCCGGACCCGCAATTCAGCACCGTGGCGGTCCCCAATCCCGAAGAGCCGGCGGCTTTTCAAATGGCCCTGAAGCTGGCCCAACGCGAAGAAGCGGATATCGTTTTGGTCACCGATCCCGACGGCGACCGGGTCGGCTGCGCCGTCCGCGACGCCGCCGGCAGCTATATCCACCTTACCGGCAATCAGATCGGCGCCCTGCTGCTGGATTATCTCCTGGGGCGGATGGCTGAAAGGAAGGCTCTGCCGTCCAATGCGGTTATGATCAAGACCATCGTCACCGGCGATCTCGGCCGGAAGGTGGCCGGCGCCTACGGAGTTAAGACCATAGAGACCCTCACCGGCTTCAAGTATATCGGCGAGAAGATGAAAGAATTTGCAGAGACTGGGGAATTCAGCTTTATCTTCGGCTACGAAGAGAGCTACGGCTTCCTCGCCGGCACCTTTGGGCGAGACAAGGATGCCGTCGGGGCGGCCTGCCTCATTGCCGAGATGGCCGCCTACCACAAGGAAAAGGGGCGCAGCCTGCTGCAGGCCCTGGAGCAGCTTTCCCGGAAGCACGGCTTCTTCCGCGAAGACCTGGTCTCGATCGGGCTGCAGGATATTGACAAAGCCGGGGAGATCATGCGTTCCTATGCCGGGCTCCCGCCGGAGGTGGCGGGGGAGAGGGTGATCGAAAAACGGGATTACGCGCAGCGCAAAAGCTGGGATCTTCTGACCGGGGCGGAGCGCCCTGTAGAGCTGCCCCGCTCCGAGGCGCTCTACTACCGTCTGAAAAGCGGAGCCTGGTTCTGCATCCGCCCCTCGGGCACCGAACCGAAAATCAAGCTATATTTTTCTGTCAACGCCGGCAGCGCCGCGGCCGCAGAGGCGAAGCTGAACTCGCTGAAAGAAGATGTCCTCGCCGTCGCCCTCCAGTAGCGAAAATATATCAGGGGGACGGTTCGAAAGCGCCGGTAAAAGCCGGCAGCAGGTTGGC
>CAYFRE010000139.1:0-1055 GCA_964345455.1 uncultured Syntrophomonadaceae bacterium
TATGATATCGGCAGCAAACCAAATTTCTACTACCCGATGCTGCCGGGCAGGTTTTGCGGCGCGCCGGTCCGCAACCTGATTCCCGGTAAACATCTGCCCGAAGATGCCCTCTACCAGGTGGAGGAAAGAGTTCTTTTTGACCGCGAGGACTACCCCAGGCTGGCGGCGCTTGGCTGGAATAACTTCTGGGAAGAGCACTATCCCACGATATCACGCAAATCGCTGGAACAGATGACGCAGATGATGACTGTCACCAACGACCTGTTCAATGCAGACCTGCGCATCTGCGAAGAGCAGGGCCTGCCCATCCTAATCGGCGCCTTTGTGGACTCGGTGTTGCTGGCCTTCTCGCTCTGCCGCACTCTGACCGAATTCACCAGGGATCTTTACGAAGTGCCCGGCCTGGTCGAGGCGGCCATGCGGGCCTCCTGTGATGATCTCATCGCCAACACCATCCAGGTCTGTCGGGCCAACGGTAAAAAAGTGGCCTGGATTGTTCTTGAAAGAGGGTCCGGCTTTTATTACCGGCGGGAAGTGTTTGAGCGGTTCGAGTGGCCTTTTTTGCAGCGCTACGTGCATGCCTTCGTCGATGCGGGGATCACTCCCTGGTTGCACCTGGACACGGACTGGATCATGAACCTCCCCTATTTCAAGCAACTGCCCGGGGGTAAATGCGTCCTCGATCTGGACGGCACCACCGACATATTCCGGGCCAAGGAGATTCTTGAAGATCACATCTGCATCAGCGGCGATGTCCCCGCAGCTTTACTGGCCCTTGGTAAACCCGAAGATGTTGTAAATTACTGTAAAAGACTGATCGACGTTGTGGGCGCCGGCGGCGGGTTCATGCTCACAACCGGATGCGAGTGCCCGGTAGACGTCAAGCCGGAAAACCTGAGAGCCATGGTGGAAACAGGCCTGCATTACCGGGGAGGAGGTGTTCGCGCGAGCCGCACGCCGCTTGCAGTATCTGAAGAAACACGCTCCGCCTCCGCAGAGAAGACGGCGGAGAAAGGCGGTGGAGAGATCACCCGGGCCTTTACCAGTCTGGCGTA
>CAYFRE010000139.1:1065-4523 GCA_964345455.1 uncultured Syntrophomonadaceae bacterium
CACTGGGGGATACTGGAGGAATGCCGGGCAGGGATGGACAATGTCGGCGAGCTTTACAGCCGGGGCGAGTATTTCCTGGGAGAGCTGATCATGTCGGCAGATATCTTTGACAAGATTGTCTCCGGCTTGAAGCTAACCCCGCAGCAGGCCGGTGATGCCGGCGGACCCGAGGCCGTTGTCCTGGGCACCCCGCAGGGAGACATTCACGATATCGGTAAAAATATTGTCGCCACCGTCTTCAAGGCGGCTGGATTTAACGTCCACGATCTGGGCGTGGATGTGCCGCCTGAAGATTTCGTGGCCAAGGTGGATGAAACCGGGGCCAGAGTTGTGGCCATGTCCGCCCTGATCACGCCCACCTTTCAGTCCATGAAAGAGGTTACCGATCTGCTGCGTGAAAAAGGCCTGCGCAACGGCAGGTTCGTGATCATCGGCGGCGGTCCTACCACCGCGGAGGTGCGTGATTATACCGGGGCCGATGCCTGGACCCTGGATCCCAAAAAAGGTGTGAACATGTGCATTGAATTCTTAAAAAAATGCAAACGGGAGGGTTTACAGTGAGCAAGGATTGGAAACTTCCCCTTTTGAATTCTTACCTGGAAAAGTGGGCCGGGTCTGCGCCCGGGCGGGCGGCCATGGTCCAGTACGAAGACGGCAAGACCATGACCTACAGGCAATTCGTGGAGGCCGTGGACTTGCTCGCCCTGAACCTGCTCGACATGGGGCTGAAGCAAGGCGACCGGCTGGCCACCATGCTGCTGACGTTTCCCGAGCATTATGTTCTTATGTACGCCTGCTTCAAGATCGGTGTGATTGTGGCGCCTCTTGACCTTCGCCTCAAGGAAAAAGAAGTGCTGCGGGACCTGGATAAAATTGAACCGAAGGCTTTCTTCTTTCTCGGCAGCACCCCCGCCCGCGATTTCAGAACGGTAGGAGAAGCGGTGCGTGATAACTGCAGCTACGTCCGGCACCTGGTCCAGTTCACCCCTGACCCTAAACCGGGTGACATCATCGCGGGCGCCGCTTCCGTGGATGAGTTTACAGATCCCTCCAAGGTCGGCTGGTTGAAAGAGGCGGATATGCAAAGCGGGAACCTGGCCAGAGTATATGCGCAGATCACCCCGCAGACACCGGCTTTGATTATCTACACCACGGGAACAACCGGAGAACCGAAACCGGCCCTCCTGATCCACGAGAACATCATCGCCCAAAACGAAATCCTTTCAAGGGGCATCGGTGTCTACGGGGACGACTTCAAAATGGTGGTCAATTTACCTCCGAGCCATGTGGCGGGGACAAGCGAAGCTCCCATGACCACGTTTTACGTGGGCGGCACGGCGATCATGCTTCGTGTATTCGATCCTCGCTTGACCCTCGAGGCGGCCCAGAAGTACCGCGCCACCGTCCTCGGCATGATTCCGACACAATACAGAATGCTATGGTCCTTACCGGATTATGACAGCTTTGACCTCAGCAGTGTAAAAAGCGCGATCTACGCCGGGTCGGCTGTGGATGTGCCCTTCCTGGAGCGGCTGAGCCAGATGGCGCCTCACTTCGGCACCGGGCTCGGCATGACCGAGAATGCCGGCTTTGCCACTTTCACCCCTCCGGGCATCTCCGTGGAAGAGATGGCGGGACAGGTAGGCCGGCCTTTCCCAGACGTGGCCGATGTCACCGTGCGCCGGCCCATGCGCGATGACCGCTCCGCCGGGGCGGAGCTTCCCGACGGGGAGATAGGGGAGATCTGCTACCATCCGCCCATCGTTTTCCCCGGTTATTTCAACCAACCTGAAGAGACGGCCAGGGTCATATCGAAAGAGGGCCTCCTCTATACCGGCGATTTGGGATACTTTAAAAACATGGGCGAGTACCGCGCCCTTTACCTCTCCGGCCGACGCAAATTCGTGATCAAACAAAAGGGTTACAATGTCTTCCCGGATGAGGTGCAGAACCATATCGCTACTCACCCGGATGTGGCCATAGCCGAGGTGGTGGGCGTACCGCACCGGCTATTTGATGAAGGGATCTTTGCTTTTGTGCAAACGAAACCGGGTGCCACATTGACTCCCGGGGAGATCATCGATTTCTGCGGGGATATCGCCTCCTACAAGCGGCCGCAGCACGTGGTCATCTGGCCCGCGGACAGGATGATGCCGCTGACCAGGGTAGGCAAGGTGGATAAAATAGAGCTCCAGAAAATAGCCCGGGAGGCCGTGGAGGAACTCAGGCAGAACGGCCTCTGGGATGCGGGCTGACAATTTGCAGTAAACCGCCGGTGTTTAACCGGCGGTTCTTTCTTTTCTGCAATGACCTTACTTTATTAAAGTTGCCACAATGAGTCCAGGAAACTCCAATTCAATCGCTGATACTTTTCTTGTAAGTGATACCGGCGCGAATGGCATAAAACAGGGAGCAAGCGGCCGTTGCCGGAAACACCAGGAGGCCAAGCCCTCGCAGCAGCGCAAACGGGGTTTCAAAGAGAAAGGCCCGCCAGAAATCTGCGGCTGTCATTTCCCACAGCCCCGGAGTCTGGTAAAGCAGTCTGGGATCCAGGAAAGCCCGAATGTTGGTGGCGCCGCCGGCCAGTACACTGGCCGTCAACGGCAGGCACACAGCAGCCAGTGTAGAAAAGATGCCGGATAATCTCCGGTAACGTCCGGCTTTTGAAGCCTGGTCAGAAAAGATGTCTTCACCGGCGCTGCCGCTGAGCTTTCTAAAGTACTGTGCCCCCGATCTTTTGCTGCCTGAAATATGTTTCCAGCCGCTGTCCTCAAACAAGACCTTGTAGTCCGCAAAGTCTGCCTCTCGTTTAAAATTACGGTAATCAATCCGGATAACAGTATCTTTGGGTTCGGCATTGCGGAAACGATAGACCCCAAAACAGTTTTTGGAGACAAATTCGTATCCCTGTCCGGCCATTGAAGCCAGCCACTTTTCTTCTTGATCAAAGTTATAAAATAACCTTTGCCTGGTAATCATGCCATCTCCTCCTTGATCATATCCCTGGCCAGCGCAATCATGTGCTCCATGCGCTTGCAGTCCTGCATCAGGATTTTCTTTCCCTGCCCGGTGGTTTTGTAGGTTTTACGGCGGGGGTCATTACTTTCTACCGGTTTAATTAATTTTCGCCCCGCCAGGTTCTCAAAGGCTCCGTACAAGGTGCCTGCAGCTATCCTGACCTGGCCTTCGCTTAACTTCTCTATCTTCTGCATAACTGCATAGCCATGGGATGGCTCCAGCAGGGCCAGCAAGATGTAATAAGTGGTTTCCGTCAATGGTAAAAATTTATCCCTGTTCATATCGATCCTCCCCTTATACAGTAATACTGTATAGTCTAAGTATATACAGTATGACTGTATATGTCAACAGTATTTAGAACATTTTCCCCATCGAACTGGAAAGCCTGAGTCAGGATCAGCAGCAAAAACTGCTGGACTACGTTTTATCGCTTAAGTTGT
>CAYFRE010000140.1:0-4484 GCA_964345455.1 uncultured Syntrophomonadaceae bacterium
GCCGAGCTGATCCGGAGCCTCGGGGAGGAGGAGCACCATTGAAAATCGATCTGCCTTCTCCGCTGGTTGAAGCACCGCCGCCACGCTCCTTCTGGCAGGATTTCAAATTGCTCCTGGCCGCTCAATTGCGGGTAACCTGGAACAAGATGCGTCACTGGCCCCGGAGCACGCAAATTTGGATAGCAATCACCACTCTGGCCTTTTTGTCTTTATTTGTCTACCTGGCCCAGCTGTCATTCGGTGTTCTTAACCAGTTGCCGCCCGATATTGCGCGCGGTTTCCTCTCGCTCATTTTCATGGCAGGATTTGGCGCACTGATATTTTTCGGTATTACCACTGCCTTCGCCACCCTCTACATGTCCGATGACCTGGAGCTGCTTTTTATGGCCCCGGTCTCCACCCGGGCGGTCTTTGCGGTAAAATCGCTGGTTGTGGCCGCCGGCAACAGCATCACTGTGCTGCTCTTCATTTTCCTGCCGGCGCTGTTCTTCGGACTCCTCTTCGGCGCCGGCCCACTCTTCTATCTCTGGGCGGCGCTGGTCAGCCTGGGACTCTGGGCAGCAGGAATAGCCGCGGCGGAGCTGCTGAACCTGCTGGTAATGCGAATTGTCCCTCCGCACCGCAGCCGCGAAGCCGTAGGATTGCTCGGAGGCATTGGCGGGATCTTGATCGCCCTTTTCTTCCAGCTTCCCAACTTAATTATTCAAAGCGGGCAAAAACTTGACCTATCGGGCTGGCTCAGCGGACAGCAAAAGCTGCTGCAGGTGATGGATCTCTTCCCCTGGGGCTGGGCTTCCCGGGCCCTGGCCGGTAGCGCCGCCGGTCATCACTGGGCCGGCTTGGGCTGGAGCCTGCTGCTGCTGGCACTGGGAGCGGCAATTCTTGCCGCAGCCTTTCTACTGGTGGAGCGGGGCTTCCGCCGCGGCTGGATCTCCCTGAGCCAGGATCAGGGCAGCCGCCGCCGGAAGAGACGCCGCCATCTAAAAAACAGCTACGGTCGGGCCCGGCATGAAGAAAGCCGCCCGTTATCTTTAGCCGGCGCCCCTGAAGCCGACGCCAAGGCCTCCTCCTGGCGGGGCATGTGGGCCGTGGCCAAAAAAGATCTGCTCTACCTGAGGCGCGACACCCGCGAATGGTTCGGTTACATGATCCCGCTGATCATCCTGGCCTTCTTTATCGGCCAGTATATATTCCTCTCCAGCGATGCCTCCCGCTCTTCGCTGGTTTCGATCCTGATGATCTATACAATCATGTTCAGCGGTAATATGGCCGCGCAGTCCTTCGGCCGGGAGGGGGAGTCGGAGTGGATCCTGAACAGCGTCCCCCTGGCCGGGTGGCCGGTGGTCTGGGGTAAACTGCTGGCTGCGATCCTGCCCACCCTGATCTTGATGGAGTCTATGCTGCTGGGAACCGCCCTGGCCACCGGGCTCTCCAGCGGGATGACACTGCTCA
Source organism: uncultured Syntrophomonadaceae bacterium (assembly GCA_964345455.1). Lineage (GTDB taxonomy): Bacteria > Bacillota > Dethiobacteria > DTU022 > DTU022 > JAAZIN01. The sequence continues at coordinate 1,453 of CAYFRE010000140.1, forward strand.
TGGCTGCAGGCGCTCTCCTGCTAACATTTGCCGCCAGCGCCATCGGTCTTTTCTTCTCCATCAACAACTGCCGCTATCATCCGGACAATCCCCGGCAGCGGATCGCCCCCGGAGCCACCTGGCTGATGTTTCTATTCAACCTGATTCTGATTGTGCTGATGTCCGTCGGCCTGCTTTATATTTTTGCTCCGGCGGAGCTGACCAGCCTGCTGCAGAAGCTGCCCCCCGTTGCTTTCAGCTGGAGCTTTCCGGGGTTGCTCCTTTACTTTTTTTCTTTGCTGACCCGCCCCTTTTTCTGGGCGCCGGCATGGCGGATAGTTGCAGGCGCTGTCGTGGCCGGAGGCGTCTGGGCGGCCTTCTTTTTCGGCTTCCTGGCGGCCACGGTGCGCCAGAGCCGGAAAGGCTTCCGGGTGGAGATCGTTACCGCGGCGAAAAAAGCTCTGCGATAGCACAAGGGGAACGAAAGGGCACGGCGTGCGCCGTGCCCTACAATACCCCCGGACAGTTCTAAAACGATCTTCACCCCAACTAACCCTGCTGTTTTATCCCTTCCTTAAGCTCTGCCCTGGCGGAGGAGATGGCCGGAGAGCTCCAGGCCAGGCCGATGGTGGAGAGATAGAGGCAGAGGCCCGCCGCTGTTGACAGCACTCCCGGTACGCTGAACTGCCCGTACGAAGAGCTCAACAGAAGGTACCACCACATTACACCGATATCATACATGGTCGAGAACATGTAGATAAAGAAGAAGAACACGGCATTACTGAGCAGCACTACAAACAGGTTGAGCAGCCTGCCGCCCCATCCCCGGGCCGGGGATAGCAGCGGCCAGAGATAGGCGGGTAAAAACAGGAATACCACTGCTGCAAAGCCGCCCTTGCCCACCAGGGATACCAGGGTAAGAAGCGTCAGCAGGGCCAGCACCGCCAGCTTGCGGCTGTCCCAGTCTCCGGCCACCGGCAACCGGTACTTTGCGGTTAAGCGGCGGAATAGAATAAATGTTATTATCATACCGGCCAGGATGACCAGAACCGGCAGATACTGCGGATTGTATAGAACCGGATCTTTCTGGGTGGCCGGGTAGAGCTCATAGCGATACATCAGATCCGTATAAGGGAGGGCCTTCAACAAAATAAAGCCGGTAATAGCGGCAGCAAAGAAGGCGCCCCAGCGCAAGAACTCTGCTTTAACTGCTGCCGCATTCAGCCTCCCTGAACCCTTCAGCCCCCGGTAACTGCTCACCAGGGCATAGCCCAGGGGAGCAAAGAAGAGCAGCTGCAGCAGCGCCACTGACCAGTTGGGCAGGTAGCCGTTTCCGAACTTGAAGTAGTACATGCTCTCCGAGGGGATCTCCGGCAGCTCATCGATGGCCCGCAGAGTGCGCTCGATGGAGCGGCCGTAGTAGCCCATCACATCTACCCGCAATTTATCGATAGTATCTTCCGTAGTATGGAAGTAACGGCTCTGGGTCTCTGCATCCACCGGTGAGGTCCCCAGGTTAGTTGCCGGGATACCTGCCCTTAAGAGCACTCCCGCCTCTGTGGGAGCGATGGCCACCGAGCGGTCGATCCATTCAAAGAGCCCGTCAGAGTTGGCTGCCGGCCCCTCCTGCTCCAAGGCTCGCAAGGTTAGCTCCCGCAGCCAGAGGGGAGTGTAGCCCTGCTGCAGCCCCATAGAGCGTTGGGAAATAGCCTTCATTTCGCCCATGTTCATGTAATCCAGGGCGATTGCCGCCACCACGTTGTCAATCTCATCAAACTCATCCAGAAACCGGACCGCACCGGTCATGGCCCCGTATTCTTCGCTGTCGGTCATGAGAAAAATTATGGAACGGTTATGCTCTTCCGCCGAGAAGATCCGGGCCAGCTCCAGGGACGCCCCGACACTGGATGCGTTATCTGCCGCACCCTGGGTGACATAGGGGGGTATATCGTAATGAGCCGTCAGCAGGATATATTCATCCGGATAACCTACCCCCCGGCTGATACCGTAAACATTCTCCTGCCCCTCAACCACCTCATCCTTTACATACTGGGAAAACTCCTGGGTATAGACCTCCAGGCCGAAGCCTTCCAGATTTTTCCTCAGCCAGACCGCCGCATCCTTGCCGTCCTGGTGCCAGATATCCCGCTGGGGATAAGTAGTAACCAACTCTTCCAGGTAACCGAACCCCGATTCCTCATCGAACAGCGGCTCTACTTCCGAAACGTGGGCCTCAGGAAGAGGCTGTGCCATCAGAAAAACTCCTGCCGTCAAAACAACCAGCGTTGCCGCCACTACAAGAAGGTACCTGCCTGCTTTCATTACTGAACCGTCCTCTCTCTAAGAGTAGTTGGTTGCCTGGATGCAGTTGCAAGTATGAGTCCAACCACTTTAATTATAGCCCAATTCTGACAGCGGCGAAATATATTTTATACTCTGCCGGCAGGAGAAGACCTTAACAGAACAAATCAAGATCATTGTGATGGCCCGGTACGCTTAGCACAAGGTTGCCGCGACACCAGGATGATCTAATATGATGTTACTAATTTTGGAATTAATGAGGCCGATGAGCTGCACAAGTACGGCAGATCTAAAGAGCGCCGCCACAACCCGGTCGTCCAAATGGGCCTGGCGATGGACGCAGATGGAATTCCAATTCATTATGAACTTTTCCCCGGAAACAAACTGGACAAGGAAACTTTTCGTCTGTCATCGGTGAGGTCAGGAAAAATTACGACACGGGCAGGATCGTGGTTGTCATACGCCAGAGCCGGAAAGGGTTCCGGGTGGAGATCGTTACCACGGCGAAAAAAATCCGGCTGAAATAGCCGGGCAAATTTTGCAACCTGACCGAAATCCAAAAGCGCTGTTCTTAAAACAGCGCTTTTTTTGACACATCCAGCTGTTCCGGCAAAGGATTACCGCAAAGCCGGATAGAAATCTGTATTAATTGAAACCGGTGGGAGGAATCTGTATGGAGAGCGGCAAACCGGGCGGCCCGGCCTTGGGGCCTGCTCCGCCGCCGGGCAGGAAACGAGCCGGAATCAGGCCGC
>CAYFRE010000141.1:0-4364 GCA_964345455.1 uncultured Syntrophomonadaceae bacterium
CTCCGGTATCAGTTGTTTCGGAATCGGCGCCGTGGTCTTTACCGGAAGCCGGGGGAGCCATCCGCCGGTTACCCTGACCGTGCCGGTCAAGATCCGGCGGGGATCCGAAGCCTCCTGCAAGGCATACTTTTCGCCACGGCTGCATTCGTGCCCGCTAACTGCGGGCTCCCCGTGCTCTTCCGCAACCTCGATCGTGCAGCCCAGCGGGCAGACAATACAGGTAATCTGATGTTTCCTGCTCAACTCCGGTTCACCTCTTCCGCCGCAACCCGGCAGGTAATTTCTTCACCGGCGCCCAGGCCGGAAAAGAGCGCGGCCTCCATCTCCAGATGAATCATCTCCGGAGGGCGAACGATGCGCATTTTTTTCCGGTAGAAGACCTTCTCCCGGTGGAGCAGGGATACCGCGGCGCCGCGGATTTCAGTGCTGACGCGAAGGTAAAGATCGATCCGCTCCTCTTTTTTCAGCGGCAGATTCAGCTGCTGCGGCACGAGCGCAGTAACATTCTCTCCCGGCTGCAGGAGGAGACGGCCCGCGGTGCGGTTATCCCCGGAGGCAAAGCAGGCGGCGGCCCGGCCGGCGATTCCGGCCGCGCGGCTGACGTGATCCACGAGATCGTGAACATGGACCACGTTTCCGCCGGCAAAGATGCCCGGGACGCTGGTGGCCATATCCTGGTCCACCCGGGGTCCCCTTGTGGCCGGGTCGATGAGCACGCCGGCGCCGCGGGAAAGCTCGTTTTCGGGGATCAGACCCACGGAGAGAATCAGGGTGTCGCAGGGAATGAAGTGCTCCTGCTCCGGGCAGGGTTTTCCCAGTCGATCGACCGGCGCCACCGATACTCCGCTGAGCCTCTTCTTGCCGTGAATGAAGGTAACCGTGTGCGAGAGAAAGAGCGGAATTTCAAAGTCGTGGAGGCACTGGACGATATTCCTGGTCAGGCCTCCGGGGCGGGGCAGGATCTCGTAAACCCCGCACACATGGGCTCCTTCAAGGGTGAGGCGGCGGGCCATGATCAAGCCGATATCGCCTGAACCGAGAATGACCGCCCGTTCACCCGGCATCAACCCTTCCATGTTGATCAGCCGCTGCACTGTGCCGGCGGTATAGATCCCCGCCGGGCGGTAGCCCGGAAGCATTACCTGGAAACGGCTGCGCTCGCGGCAGCCCATCGCCAGGACCACCGCCCCCGGTTTCAACGTAAAGGCCCCTTTCCGATTCACCGCATTAAGTCGAAGGTCAGGCCCCAGCCGCAAAACCATCGTTCCGGCCAGCACCCTGATCCCGGAATGGCGCCGCAGCGTTTCGATAAAGCGCCGGGCATATTCCGGCCCGGTCAGGCTTTCACCGAAGATGAGATTGCCGAATCCATCGTGGATACACTGGTTGAGGATGCCTCCGGGTTCCCGGTCCCGCTCGATAAGCACAATATCTTCGGCTCCGGCTTCAGATGCCGCCAGGGCGGCTGCCAGCCCGGCCGGACCTGCACCGATTATCGCGATCTGCCCGCGGCTCACTGGACGGAAGCCTCCTTCAGGGGAGGTGACTCCTTGGTCCGGCGACTGAAGAGTGGCGAGCCGGGGCCGCTCTTGGTCACCTTCTCGAGAGGGATCCCCAGCTCCCGTGAGATGATCAAGAGCACCCGGGGCAGGCAAAATCCTCCCTGGCAGCGTCCCATCCCGGCGCGGGTGCGCCTTTTCACCGCATCGAGGGTCAGGGCGGGGAGGGGACTGCGCAGGGCGTCGATAATCTCCCTCTCGGTAACCTGCTCGCAGCGGCAGACAATATGCCCGTAACGTGAATCTTTCCGGATCAACCTGTTTTGCTCGGCCAGGGAAAGCCCGCTAAAGGGTGGCGTTTCCCGGCGCTGAGGGTTGAAGTTCTCTTTTTCCTCCAGGGTCAATCCCTCTTCACCAAGGATCTGCAGAACCATTTCGGCGATGGCCGGTGCCGCCGCCAGTCCCGGCGATTGAATCCCGGCCACGTGGATCAGCCCCTTCAGCTGTTTTGACGGGGCGATATGAAAGTCTTCGGTATAGGTGGCGGCTCTGACACCGGCAAAAAAGGTGATGATCGAACTGCGCGCATTGAAACCGGGCAGCAGCGGACTGAATTTCTCGACAAGCCGGGCCAGCCCCTCCGGTGAAACGGAGGTATCTTCGGGATCGCAGACCTCAATGGCTGTCGGGCCCCATTCCGGGTTGCCGTCCACGGTGAGCATGGTGCCGCCACCCTTGGTGTAGGGATCCCGGGTCAGTTCGAGTATCCCGGTGGCCATGTCGGCATGTTCCGGGGCCGATTCGCGGTCAAAAATAATAAACTCGCCTTTGCGGGGGTGGATCGTGAATTCGGGAGGCCCGGCCATCTCCGCGATCCGGCCGGCGTAAACTCCGGCGGCGTTGATGCAGCAGCCGGTCAAAAAGCTCCCCCGCGAAGTGATCACCTTGTGGAGAGCGCCGTCTTTCTGCTCAAGAGCGGTAACCTCGGTATTCAAATAGAACCTGGCTCCGTTGGCGATGGCATTTTCGGCATAGGCGATGGTCAACTTGTAGGGGCAGGTCATAGCGGTGGTGGGGGCGAGAAGCGCTCCCTTTATTTCGGGGCTGAGGTCGGGTTCCAGGGAGGCCAGCTTTTCCGGGCCGACCAGCTCCACGGGAATGCCGCTCATCTCTCCCCTTGCCTTCAGCAGTTCCAGGAGAAAGAGCTCTTCTTCCTTGAACACGGTCACAGCCAGGTTGCAGCGCCGGAAGGGGACATCAAGTTCGCGGCAGACCTTTTCGAAGAGAGCCCTGCCGCGCAGGTTCAATCTGCTCCGCAGGCTGTCCGGCTCCTGAACAATGCCTGAATGGACCATCCCGTTGTTCGCTTTGCTGGCGCCGCAGGCCACATCGGCTTCCTTTTCAAGGACTACCACGCTTAGATCAAAGCGAGACAGCTCCCGGGCGATCGCCGTTCCGACAACGCCGGCGCCGATGATGATCACGTCGGCTTTGCCGATGACGGCAGGATCCCCCTCCGGAGCCGCATAAGGAGGCGGCCCGCCGCTCGCAGCAATGATCTCATTGACCACCCCGTGCACTCCCCTGATTCCGCCGGCCAGGTGCCCCGCCGTGACCGCCTGTTCCCAGGTGTCCACGGAACCGGAAAGGCGGATCAGGCCCCGATCATTCGAGATCTGCAGTTTGTATTTCTCCAGATCGTTTCCCGCCAAAAGCTCACGCAGCAGCGTGATTACATCTTTGGTCATCAGTTCAACCCACCCCGGTAAATGGCTATATAGTTAAGATTCTCGATCATCCGCTTAATTTCCTTTTCAAGAATAAATAGTTACCGAATTGGAGATTTCTCAGATCAAACAATTTTAATGTGCTATATTATTTAAAGCAGGATCTTCTAATAATGTAGTTGAATTAATATAATGTATTAACACATTAAGGAGAAAGCGGCGATCTGTTGCCTGTATCTCCTGAATATTTCAACACCAGAGGGAGGCTTTTTTATGAAAATTACATTAAGTGTGATCAAAGCCGATATCGGCAGTATCGGCGGACACCTCAGGCCGAGCAGGGCGCTTCTGGAGACGGTCGGAGAACATATTGAACGTGAGAAAGATAACCTGGTCATCGATTACCGGATCAGCAGCACCGGAGATGATATCGCCATTCTTTTCTCCCACCGGAAAGGTAGCGGCAACAGCGATGTTCATGAACTGGCCTGGAACGCCTTCATGGCCGGAACGGCAAAGGCAAAGGCGGAGGGGCTCTACGGCGCCGGACAGGATCTGCTTAAAGACGCCTTTTCCGGAAATATCAAGGGGCTGGGACCGGCGGTTGCCGAGATGGAATTTGAAGAGCGGGAGAACGAGCCCTTTATTTTTTTTGCCGCGGATAAGACCGACCCGGGAGCTTACAACCTGCCGCTTTACCTGAGTTTTGCCGACCCGATGCACTGCTCCGGCCTGATCCTTTCTCCGAAAATGAGCAAGGGTTTCAGGTTCGTGATCATGGATGTGGCATATACGGAAAAGGACCGCTTTATCGAGCTGAATGCTCCCGAAGATCTCTATGATATCGCCGCCCTGCTGCGGGATAACGAACGCTTTGTCGTCTCGAAAATCTACTCGCGGGAAAGCGGCGAACAGGCGGTCGCGGCCAGCACCACCCGCCTGCATAACATTGCCGGAACATATACCGGTAAGGACGATCCTGTTTTGCTGGTCAGGGCTCAGGGCTCCTTCCCCGCTGCCGGTGAGATCCTCTCGCCTTACAGCATCGGCCACTATGTCGCCGGATTCATGCGCGGCAGCCACACCGGCCCGCTGATGCCGGTTAAAGCAGGTTGCGGCACCTCATTCTTTGACGGGC
>CAYFRE010000142.1:0-1683 GCA_964345455.1 uncultured Syntrophomonadaceae bacterium
GGATAGCTTTATGATATGACTTGTCCCTATCCCTGTCAAGATAAGGGGCTAAGTTAGTTGTTTCGGTGCCTGGCACCGAAACAACTAATTGAGCGGCCGCGGGTTGTCGCCGGTAACAAGAGGAGTTATCTCCCTGCGGCAATGGCTGCAGTTTTCACAATAAATGAGCCGGTTTTCAAAAATGCGGCGCAGGCTCTCCACCGCCCGGGGATAGCGCAAGGAGACGCTCCGGTGCAGCATGATCCGGCGCGGCGCTACCGATACAAGCATGCTCACAAGGATATCTTCATAATCGCTCTCTTCGTCAAAATCGGTTAGATCGAAATCATCCCAGTCGCAGGGATCGACCTGTCTGAAGCGGTGATCGGTAATCCGGACACGTCCCTTTTGATCCACGGAAAGGTGGATTAGCTCTATCTTCGGCTGCTGCAGATTCAGAAAATACTTCAACAGGCGGACAAATTCCCGGTATTCTCTCTCAGCAAGGTAGCTTTCCACGGCTTCGTCGATTACCCTCCGCAGTTCGCGGCGGCAGTCGTGCAGCCGGAAATTGTAGAACCCTTCAATATTTATATGTTCATGAGATCCGTTCAGGTATGCGCGGATAGTCTTCTCGATCAAATCCCGGTGGAGCTCCCGGCGCCGGGCAAGCTTCGCACTTTCAAAGTTGCGGCAGGCAATGGCCAGGATCTCTTCGCGCTCCTCTCTGCCGAAATAGAAATAGTGAAAGCGAAGCAGATCATGTAACAGATGAACCTTCAAGTCCTCGATGATGAAATGCGATACCAGGGAGGCGATCTCTTTTCCGAGTGATTGCCGGGAGGAGCCGCCGCCGGACTGCTCCGGGATGAAAACAAGTAGCTTGCCGGCGCTGCCGCAGTCGCTCCAGGAGCAGAGAAAGGGCAAGTCATTTATAAAGGCGCCCTTCTGCTCCAGCCTCTGCTGCAGCCGTTCCCAAGAGCGCCTGACCACGATGGAGATAGTTTTCACCGGGTCTCCTCCTTCCTGCTTTATTATATGAGGAGTGCCCGCCATCTACTACCTTCCGCCAGATTAAGTATTTTATTAAGCCTTCACCTGCAGCGCCAGGGGCAGCAGCTCCACCTCCACCGGCCCCCGGCCCGGCTGCTCGCCGTCCAGATTCAAGAGCGCCTGTTCGGTCTGAATGGCCACCTTCCGGCCGCGCAAACTGATACAGTTGGGATGAGTCAGGTGAGCCCCCCGGTAGACCTTTGGCAGGTTGGCGAGCAGGTTTGCCTTGCCCAGGCTGTGCATGATCACGATATCGAAAAGTCCGTCATCCATCCGGGCTTGGGGAGCGATACACATCCCGCCGCCGAAATAGCGGCCGTTGGCTACGGCCGCTATCGTCACCGGCCCTTCAAACACGGGCTGATCATCAACGGTGACCGCCATCTCCTGGTTGCGGTAGAGCATCAGGCTGGCCACGGTCCCCCAGAGAAAAGAGACAAAGCCGCCCAAAGCCTTGCTGGTCCTGTTGACCCGGTCCACGGTATCGCCGTCCAGCCCCAGCCCGGCAATATTGATAAAATAACGTGTCTCCTTATCTCCGCGGTGGCTGCAGAAGCTGAGCCTGCCCACATCGACCGTCCGCGGCCGGGTCTGGAGAAGGCGCCTTACCGCCTCCGCCGGCTCTTTGGGGAGCTGCAGCGTTTTGATCAG
>CAYFRE010000142.1:1732-2354 GCA_964345455.1 uncultured Syntrophomonadaceae bacterium
CCCGTCACCCCCTACCGAGACCACCAGGTCGCAGCCGTCCCGGAGCGCCCTGCGGGTCAGCTCCGTGGCATGTTCGGGAGCCTCCGTCATGAAACTGTCAAACGAAATACCTTCGCGCTCCATCAAGGCGGCTATCTCCGGCCAGCGCCTGGCAGTGACCCCGTTCGCTGAGACCGGGTTGACCACCACGGCGGTCTTCAATGCTTTCAATTTCAACACCCCCGTTTTAGTTACTCGCGGTAACAGTTTTGCAACCCTCTACCGGAGAGCGGCCAGGCCCAGCAGTTCGGCCAGGTCCAACACCCTTCCGCCGCCCGTCTGCAGGTTCTCGCGGCAGAACGGGCAGGAGGTGACCAGCGCCGCGGACGGAGGCAGTTCCTCCAGGCGCCGCCGGGCCATCTCGGCGGAGCGCTCCGGGAAGGTCAACTGGAACATGGCTCCGCCGCCGCAGCAGCGCGTCTCCCGCCCCGCAGGCCGGGCCTCTCTCAGCTCCAGCCCGGGAATGCTCTGCAGCAATTCGCGCGGCGCCGCACATTTCTCGGCCACCCGCGCCCAGATGCAGGGATCGTGGTAGGCAACCGTGCCGATCCCTTCGAGCCGCCCCGGCTTGAGCCGCCCCTGC
>CAYFRE010000142.1:2364-4312 GCA_964345455.1 uncultured Syntrophomonadaceae bacterium
TCAACCACGGGCAGGCTTAGCTCGCTGCCCCATTGAGGATACCTGGCCGTAAAGGTATGCCAGCACTCCGGGCAGTCGGTCAGCAGGAGCGAGGCGCCGCTTTGCGCCGCGCGAGCGCTATTTTCCGCCGCCAGCTGCCGGGCCAGCTCCAGGTCGCCCCAGATCTGCGCCGGGTAACCGCAGCAGTACTGGTCCAGCACCCGGTAAGAGACCCCGGCGGCATCGAGCAGCTCCAGGGTGATCTGCTGCGACCGGGGGTGGTTCGCCTGCGAAGTGCAGTTGACAAAATAAAGCACCTCCGGATTTTTACCCCCTGAGGGATCCAGGCCGGCAGAACGGGGTCCGTAGGGGCTGCCAAACTTTTTCAAATTGTTCAAATATGGGACCGCGGCGGGAAGAATCATCCCGGCGGGGCGGGCTTCCGTCCGCGCCAGGAGCAGCTCTTCAGCCAGGTCCAGTTCGGGAAAGGGACAGAGCAGACTGCAGCCGCGGCAGCCCAGGCAGGCCGAGAGCGCTTCCAGAAGATCGCTCTCCCAATCGAGGTGCCCCTCCAGCAGCAGGTGGGCCAGGCGGGCTTTCCCGGAGGGGGATACAGCCTCGCGGCCGAATACCTGGTCCACGGGGCATTCGCAGCGGCACATGTTCGGGCAGATCGCGCAATCGAGCAACAGGGCCCGGTTTACTTCGGCCATTTCTCCACCTCCCCCAGGCCCAGCTTGCCCGGATTCATGATCCCCTGCGGGTCGAAGGCCTCTTTAATCATGCGCAGCGCCTCCAGCGCCGGGCCGTGCTCCTGCGCCATCCAGAGCCCCCTGTGCAGGCCGATGCCGTGGTGGTGGCTGATCGCGCCGCCCAGGGCCAGGCAGCTCTCCATGGCGGCGCTCCAGAGACGCCGGTAATATTCCGCCTTATCGCCGGAAGGAAAGCCGACCAGGGTCAGGTAGAGAGCCGTTCCCTCCGGGTAGACGTGGGAGTAGTGTCCCGAAGCCAGCGCCGTCCCCTCCACCGCGAGCATCGCTTTCTGCATGGCGTGGTAGAGCGGCGCCGCATTGGACCAGGTAGTGGAGACTTCAATGGTATCTACAACGGCTCCCTGCCGGTAGAGCTTCGAAGCGATGCCCACATCAAAGCGGGTCTCCAGCCAGCGTTCCACCGGTTCAGGGCCGGCGGCCACGCCTCCTGCTTCGCGGGACAGCCCGGCCGCCACTTGATCTTCCGCGGCAATGATCCCGGCATTGCCCTCGAAAAGAAGGATTAACATGGCCCGTCCCGCCGCCGCTTCGCAGTCGGGAAAATGAAGCGCCGTCTCGGCGGGATCATAGAGCCGCACCACCGCGGGGCGCGCCCCGGCCCGGATCAGCCGGCGGATCGCCTCCAGGGCCCGCTCGATGGTCTCGAAAGTATACGAGCTGCAGATCCGCTTTTCCGGGTAGGGCCAGATCCGCAGGGTGATCCCTGTAATCACCCCGAGGGTACCTTCGGAGCCCATAAAAAGATGGTCCACCCGTGGCCCGGTGGAGGTGCGCGGCAAATTGCGGCCGCAGATCACCTTTCCGTCCGGCAGCGCCACTTCAAGGGAGACGACCATATCTTCGATCTTGCCGTAGCGGGTGGAAAATGTCCCCGCCGCCCGGCAGGCGGCCCATCCCCCCACGGTGGAGCAGCGCAGCGACTGGGGGAAATGGCCCCCGGTAAACCCGTGCCGGTTGAGATATTCTTCGTAACGCGAACCGTTCAGGCCGGGCTCGACGGTAACCATCAAATTATCCCGGTCCAGCTTCAACACCCTGTTCATCCGCTTCAGATCCAGCGTGATACCGCCCTGCAGCGGCACGGCTCCGCCGAGCGCTCCGGAGCCCTCGCCGTACGGGGTTACCGGTACATTGTTCTCACCGGCCAGCCTGAGCACCGCGGCCACCTCGGAGCTGCTGCGCGGCCAGACCACCAG
>CAYFRE010000143.1:0-4291 GCA_964345455.1 uncultured Syntrophomonadaceae bacterium
TTCAGCGGCCCCTGCCTGGAGAAGGATCTGCGCTCTCTGATTGGCCAGTTCCAAGATGCCGGGGAGGAGGCGCCCCTTCTGGAAGCAGCCCTATATATCAATCAAAGGCAGCGCTATCTGGTTGTCTCCAGGCTGAAGAAAAGCCTGGGTGAGCTCAAAGGGAAAAAGATTGCGGTGCTGGGGCTTGCCTTCAAGCCGGGCACAGACGATCTTCGCGACACCCATACCCTGCCGGTGATTGAGCAGCTCGCCTTCTCGGGAGCTGAAGTCACGGTTCACGACCCGCTTCTCGGCGTGATGAGCTGGCCGCGGCAGATGAGCGCTTTTTTGCCTGACCTGAGGTGGGCCTCGTCCCCCTACGAGGCCGCCGAAGGAAAGGATGCCCTGCTGATTCTAACTGCCTGGCCCGAGTACCGTGACATCGATCCGGCGAAGCTGAAAAGCCGCCTGGCCAATCCGCTGGTTGTGGATGGAAGGAATCTTTTTGAGCCGTCCGAGATGGCCGCGCTGGGCATCGATTACCGGGGAGTGGGAATAGGAGCGGAGGTGGGAAGATGAAGTGCCTGGTTACGGGGGCGGCCGGTTTCATCGGTTTCCATCTCTGCAGGGCGTTGCTGAACCGGGGGGCGGAGGTTTGGGGGATTGACGACCTCAGTTCAGGGAAAGAGGAGCGGTTTCATGAGCTCAGTGAAAATGATTCTTTTCACGGGGTCCCCGGCCCTCTTGATGCCGTAAGCAACCTGGCTGAAATAATCAAGCAGGCCGCGTTGATCTATCATCTTGCCGCCGTGGTAGGGGTAAAGCGCTATGTCGAAGATCCGGTCAGGGTAATCGAAACAAACGTCTGTCAAACCGCAATGCTATTGCAGCTGGCGCAGCTTCACCGCCGCAAAGTCGTGTTCACCTCTACCTCGGAAGTATACGGAAAGAGCAGCGTCCTTCCCTTTAACGAGAGCGCGGATCGCCTCTACGGCTCATCCTTGACCAGCCGGTGGTGCTACGCTATCTCCAAGAGCGCCGCCGAGCATCTCTGCCTGGGTTACGCCGCGCAGGGGCTGCCGGTGGTCATTCTGCGCTATTTCAATGTCTACGGTCCCCATGGAGACAGCTCTGTCTACGGAGGGGTGGCCAACTGCTTCATCAAACCGGCCCTCGAGGGAAGGCCGCTGACGGTCCATGGCGACGGCCGGCAAACCCGCTGCTTCACTTATATCGACGATATCGTGGCCGGGACGATGGCCGCAGGGGAGGCTCCGGCGGCTGTAGGCCGGATCATAAATCTCGGCACCGACAAAGAGATTTCCATTCTTGAGCTTGCCGAGCTGATTATCCGCCTTTCCGGGAGTGAGGGGGGGCTTATCTTTCAACCCTATGAAGAATTTTACGGTTTCTTTTACGAAGATATTTCCCGGAGGGTGCCGGATATTTCTGCGGCGAGGCGTCTCTTGAATTACCGGCCCGCCGTCCCGCTCGAGGAGGGCCTGCAGAGAACGCTGGACTGGCATCGCCGGCAGCGGGCGGAACAAGCGAGTGAGAAAGGGAGGCAAAGCTAGAAAATGCACGGCGCAGCAGATTTGATCAGCGTGGTTATCCCCACTTACAACCGCCGCGAGTCGCTCATGCGGGTGCTGCGTTCTCTCGACAGGCAGGAAAGAGAAGGGCGGCCCTTTGAGGTCATTGTCGCCGATGACGGTTCGACCGACGATACCATTGCGGCGCTGACGGAGAGCGCCCTTTCTTTCTCTTTTCCCTTTGATTATCTTGCACAGGACCGGCGAGGTCCGGCGGCGGCGCGCAATGCCGCCTTGAGAAGGGCTGCGGGGCGGATTGTCCTCTTTTTAAATGATGATTGCCTTGCCGCCCCGGATCTATTGGCCCGGCACCGGGCCATGCACGGGCGATTTGGAGATGGCTCCGTGCTGGGCCGTATCGCCTGGTCTCCGGAGATTGAACTGCGGCCTGAAATTAGAGCCCTTATTGGCCGCTACTATTTTCCATATGAGCAGATCTCCGACCACGAGAACGTCAGTTTTGCTTTTTTTATCACCGGCAACCTCTCCTTGCCGCGGGCCCGGGTGCTCAAAGCCGGCGGGTTTGACGAAGACTTCCGCGAGGCCTCCTGCGAGGATATCGAGCTCGGTTACAGGCTCTATAAGGCGGGCCTGCCGATGCGCTACGATCCCGGGGCGCTGGTCTATCATTTGCATCAGCTGGACTTTGACGATCTCTTTGACCGCCAGAGGAAGTTTGCTTACTGGCTGGCTGTTTTTTTAAAGAAACAGCCGCAGGCGAAAGCTTACTACGCCGGCCTGCCGGCGGAGAATGAGCATTTTAACGTACCGAAGCGCGAATGCCTGCAGCTTCTGCTTCGCTATGCCGCCCACCGCGGCTTCAGAGAAGCCCTCCGGTAGTGAAGGGGGACAGAGCGAGCGTCGGGATTAACCGTCAGGAAGGATCTATAAGAAGCAAGATGGAATGGCCGGAGAAGATGACCTGCTCCGGCCTTGTTTGGTGCGCGTGATGAATTGTAAACGGTATTGCTTACACTTTCTCCTTTACCCTGGCAAAGGCCTCGAGGGCCTGCTCCAGGTCTTCCCGGGTATGTGTCGCCGTGACGATGGTCCGGACCCGCGATTTCTCTTCGGGGACCGTGGGGTAACCGATCCCGGTGCAGAAGACCCCTTCTTCGAGGAGGGCGTCGCTGAAAGCCATGGCCCTGGCCCCGTCTCCGATGATCACCGGAGTGATCGGCGTTTCGCTCTGCCCGGTATTGAAGCCCAGCTGTTTCAGCCCCTTCTTGAAGTAGGCGGCATTTTCCCACAGCTTTTCCTGGAGATCCTCTTCCTGCATTACCTCCAGGGCGGCGATATTGGCGGCGGTTGCTCCCGGCGGGTGCGAGGTGCTGAATAGAAAAGGCCGGCCCCGGTGGATCAGGTAGTCGATCAATTTTCTGCTGCCGGCGATATAGCCGCCCAGCACTCCGATGGCCTTGGAGAGGGTGCCCACCTGGATATCAACCCGGCCGTGCAGGTTGAAATGATCGACACTTCCCCGGCCCTGCCGTCCCAGGACGCCGCTGGCGTGAGCGTCGTCAACCATCACCGCGGCATTGTATTTCTCGGCCAGGGCGGTGATCTCCGGCAGCCTGGCGATATCGCCGTCCATGCTGAAGACACCGTCGGTGACAATCAGCCGGAGGCGGTAACCGGCGCACTCCTGCAACTGCTTTTCGAGGCCATCCATATCGCTGTGCGGGTAAATCCGCCGCGCGGCCTTGCTCAGCCTGATCCCGTCAATGATGCTGGCGTGGTTCAGTTCATCGCTGATGATCACATCTTCCGGTGAAAGCAGCGGCCCGATCACGCCCATGTTGCAGGTAAATCCCGATTGAAAGACCAGCGCCGCTTCGGTCCGCTTGAACTTTGCCAGCTTCTCTTCGAGTTCCTGGTGGATCTGCAGGGTTCCCGCGATCGTCCGCACCGCGCCGGAGCCTACGCCGAGCGCCTCTGTCGCTCTCACGGCGGCATCGATAATTTTCGAATGCGTGGCCAGGCCCAGGTAGTTGTTCGAGGCCAGATTGATCACATTGCGCCCGTTGATCGTCACGTGGGGGCCCTGCGCGCTCTGCAAAACCGTCAGTTCGCGGAATAGTTTTTTATTTTTCAGATCGTCAATCTTTCCGCCCAAAACCTGTTCCAGCAAATCATTCATGGTCTCACCTCATTTTCAGGGATAAAGAATGATCTTCCCGCCCTGCCCGGCCTTCATCATCTCGAATGCTTCCTCGTATTCTTCCAGCTTCATGCGGTGGGTGATCACCGGGCGGATGTCGAGGACTCCGCTTAACAGCGCGGCGGTTGTATACCAGGTGTCAAATATTTTCCTGCCGGTGATGCCGGCCAGGGTGATCCCTTTGAAGACGACCTCATTGGCCAGGTCCAGGGTCACCTTATCCGCCGGTATGCCCAGCAGGGCTGCGTGCCCGCCATTCTTCAGGGCTTGCAACCCGTCATGGAGACAGCTTTCATGGCCGCTCATCTCCACGAAAAGATCGACGCCGCAGCCTGTGGTATCTGCGAGAACCTTCTCCACGAGCTTCTCCCTGCGGGGATTGATCACCGTCCCGGCGCCCATCTGCGCGGCAATCTCCAGCCGGTAATCGTTAATGTCGGCGGCATAGACCCGGACCGCTCCCGCCACGCGGGCCACGCCGACGGCAAAAAGACCGATGGCGCCGCACCCGGTGATGAGGACGGTTTTCCCGGCGAGGGGAGCGGACAAAAGGGCCAGC
>CAYFRE010000144.1:0-4227 GCA_964345455.1 uncultured Syntrophomonadaceae bacterium
GTCGTAGGGGCTAGGCACGCCTCGCCCAAACCCGTGCCGCCTGCGTTGATAATAACGTTAAACAGATAAAATCATCATTTCTGGCAATGAGTTTACATCGAAGACAAACAGGTACATCCCCAATGTTCCACAATATTGGAGGTCAGAGTTCAGAAGTCGGTCTGTTCATTTTAATAATAATATGAAACTCATTCCCAACATGATAATAGCTATGACAGCCTTAATAATTTTTGAGGTTCTAATAGAAATGTTGAATTTATTATAGGGTAAATACTGTGCAATAACAGCCAGGGGGATGGTCCAGAAATGACGGCTAGGGGGATGAGGCGGGAATGCCAGTAAAAGGGAAACGAGGATAGATTAGAGAGGGGCATGGGGGAGGAAGGGTTGACGGATCCATTCTCAGTAGCGGCGGAAGAGGCCGGTGACCCTGCCCAATACTTCAACCTCCCGCGTCAGGATGGGTTCAAAATCGTCATTTTCCGGCTGGAGCCGGATAAAATCTTTTTCTTTGTATAGACGCTTCACGGTGGCTTCATCACCGAGCAATAGCGCCGCGATCTCGCCGTTCTCCACCGTTTTCTGCTTCCGCACAATCACAAAATCGCCGTCGCGGATTCCCGCGCCCAACATGCTCTCACCTTCCACGCGTAAAATGAAATATTCGCCTCCGGCGGTAAATTCGGCGGGGAGGGGGAGGTATCCTTCAAGATTCTCTTCGGCCAGCAGGGGTTTGCCGGCCCTGATCCTGCCGATCAAAGGGACGTAGCGGCACTGCAGCCGGCCGCCTGCCGGGTCAAGGATGCGTATCGCTCGCGGCCTGTCCGCTGCACGCTCCAGGTAGCCCATCTCTTCGAGCACAGCCAGGTAGCGGTGCGCCGTGGAGCTGGAGCGAAAGCCCAGAGCCGCGCAGATTTCGCGGACAGAGGGGGGATAACCCCGTTCCGACACTTCCCGGGAGATATAATCGAGCACCCTTTGCTGCTGCGGGGTCAAGGGCTTCATGACGCCACCTCTTTTGCCGTTTAATTGATTATACCATAATCCGGTTAACAAGCTTTTTATTGACCGTATGCTCTAATTTGCAGGGCGTACACTAGTACAAAATTCGTGCAGCGAGGTGGGGAAGGATGAACAAAAAAATAACGGCGGACAAGAGCCCGTTAAAGCAGCTCCCCCTGGAACACTTTCAGCCGATCGAAGAGGATATCGATGAGGAGCAGGATGAGGAAAAGCGGGAGGAAGGAGTAACTGGCGGGATCATTACCCCGCTGCGCCATCCGTATCCTTCGTTCTGGGAAGAGGAGAACGGTGAATTCTAAGAAAGCAGGATGAGGGATACGCCTCACGAAATTACCTGTTTATACGACATACTTTCATACCATCTGTAGGGGCTGCCCATGGGCAGCCCAAATATTTACAGATAGCTCAATCAGGTGCCGATTTAGGCCAGAAAATATCGATCATGCATATGATGCCTGTATTGTGCGGGCGAGGTATGCCTCGCCCGCACAACCAACCCTGAGTCATCTTGTTGTCGTCACTATGAAGACCCGTTTTGTCACTTTCGTTTATCGTGGTGTGGGTACACGTGGTAACTCTAAGCGAAGCCTGCCACTGTCACTCTGAGCGAAGCCTGCCACTGTCATTCTGAGCGAAGCGAAGAATCTCTGTTTATGTTTGTTAGCATACGATAATCTTTTACCGTGCAAAAAAACCGGTGCAGTAACCGGGGTGCAGGGTAAGCGGCGGTTATGCGCTGGCCCGGCGCGGTCATCCTTCGCTGCGCTCAGGATAACATATAAGAGCTAGGATGACAGATGAAGAGACAGGATCGACACAGGAAAAGCGAATTGAACATTATTCTTTTAAGGAAATTTAACTTCCGATAATGTATCTTATGTAAACTAAGAGGGGGATCAAGAAAGAAATAGCTACCGACAGCCCTCCGGCAGGCGCCACCGGCGCAGCGGTTGTCCCGCCTCTTTCAGTCTCCGCAGCACGGTATCATGCGACACGTTGATTTGAGATGCAACTTCACGGGTAGACAGCCCCTGTCTGTACAGCCTGGTTACCTTCTGGATATCTACGGGAATTCTTTTACGTCCCAATTCCGACACCACCGTTAAACCTTATTTGCCTGTTCAGGCAGCGGACAATAATTTTTATACTGCGATCACTTCAACCGCAATAAGCGTCATTGACGCAAAATAACTGAAATAAATATATCCCTTCATACATTTTATTTCTTCCGGCTCATGATTGTATTTTTTGCGCCTGAAAAAAGTCCGATTGCCGATAGTCCGAGCACCGTTCCGAAAAACAGCGCTTTTTTAGGTTCCCCCGGGGCCAGGTAAAAAAAGGAAAAAAATAGTCCCAGTGCCAGCGCCGCCAGCGGGATCAACCTCGCGGGCAGGCCGAAACGCTTAAGCAGTTCGGAAAGTCCGATGATCACCGGGACAAGGGCGACACCGTATACCGTGAGCTGATCCATCCTTCTCCCCCACTCCGTAAAAAAAGAGATTACTTACAAATATGCCCGGACCATCTTTCTTAGAACCGGAGAAGGAAATTTACAGGCAGCCCTCCGCCTCCGGCGCACGGCGGACCTGGCCGTTGACCGCGGCGTTCCCGTTCCCTGAAGCCATTGTATCATATCACAGATCACTGGCTTTCAGCTCTAATCTTTATTTGTGCAATCACAAATGATATAATCTCTGTAGAGATACTAGATATGGTTGCGGTAAAAGTCTTGAATACATTACAGGAGATACGGTTATGTCCAGGCTACGTCTCATTTTGGGAATCATTCTCGCTCTCGCCATTATCACCGCGGGGGCCTTTATTGTCTATGACGCGCTAACCAAAAAAGCGGTCAACGGCAGTCCTGCGGATCCATCTGAGCAGGTGGATGATCCGCCGGAAGAGCCAGTAATCGTTGAACCGGAAAAACCGGAGCCGCTTGACTGTACCGTCGGTCTCTACACCGGCCGGGGCAGCTGGGATGTAGATCTTGCAGCGCTGCGGAATTTTCTCGCGGAATATGATCTTGCCTGCGTGGAAATTGATCAGGAGACGGTCAGCGGCGTTGATCTAAATGAGCTTCGCGATCTCCTTGTTTTGGTTGGCGGAGCCAGCTCTGAATATCTTCACCACATCGGCAATCATGCCAATATCCGCTCCTTTGTCGAGAACGGCGGCTGTTTCGTCGGCTTCTGCGCCGGAGCTTATTATGCCTCTTCTACAATGCGCTGGGAAGGTAATGTCTACGATTACCCGCTGGAGCTCTTTACCGGCGAAGCGGCCGGCCCCTACCTGCCCTGGGGCTCACTGGCTACCATCAATTTAAATCCGGAAATCTCCTTCCACAGCGACTTCCCGGACGCCGTGGAGATGTGGTATTTTGGCGGTCCCTGTTTTACCGGCTTCCATGAAGCAAATGTCGATATTCTGGCTCGCTACAATGCGAACGGCGAAGCGGCTGTAATTGCCTTCAATTTCGGCCGGGGGCGGGTACTGCTCTCGGGGCCCCACCCCGAGCTGGGATATATTCAATCAGATGAACTGGTGCAGACGGAAGGCGGCAGCGGCGCGCAGTGGTCCTGGCTTTACGCCGCCCTGCAGTGGCTGATGGGCGATCAACCGGTATAATCCGGACCCGGTGAATAATCAGTGAACATAGGCTTCTTTACAGACAGTTACCGCCCTTATACCAGCGGGGTAGTCCGCTCGATAGAGCTGTTTACCCGCGAATTCAACGCCCGCGGGCATGAAGTCTATATCTTCGGGCCCGATTATCCGCTGATTCATTACCCCGGGGAAGATAAGGTATTCCGCTTCGTCTCGATCCCGGCCCCGACCATGCCCGAATTCTCCATCCCCATCCCCTTTTCGGCCCAGCTCGAAAGGACCGTCCGCCGGATTAATTTGGAGGTCATCCATGTCCATTCCCCCTTTCTCCTGGGGAGATTGGGCGCACATGCCGCGCGCCGCTACGGCCTGCCGCTCGTTTTCACTTTCCACACCCTATACGAACAATATGTCCATTACCTGCCGGTGGGCCAGCAGACGACCAAACTCCTGGTCCAGACTATCGGGAGAGATTTTTGCAATCACTGCGATCTGGTGATTGCCCCCTCCCGCATCGTCGAATGTTATCTGAGAGAAATCGGCGTGAATACTGAAGTGGCGGTGATTCCCACGGGGATCGATCTGGAAGAATTTAAA
>CAYFRE010000145.1:0-1914 GCA_964345455.1 uncultured Syntrophomonadaceae bacterium
GCCAGGCGGTTTCAATGGCCTTGACCGTCCCGGCGCGCCTCTCGGATATTTTTCCGGCAGCGGCGTAGCTGTCGGCAGGCTGCTCATTGTGGCCGAAATCGTCCACGACGGCCACTGAGGTGAAATTTCCAGGCTCCAGGTATTGCCGCAATGTTTCCCAAAAGGCGGAGTTTTCTTTATGGTTTCCCAGATCGGCCGAATTGGCTACCAGAATGTGCACTGGAAGGGCCTGCTGCGCCGGGGCGGCATCCAGGCCCAGGGCGGCCAGCTGCTGAATAATGTGGGCGGTGCCTTCGGCATAGTGGTCGGTGGCGACAACGATTACTTTCTGCCCGGCCAGCCGGTGGAGGACGGGAGCCCATTCCGGTTCGATGGTGGAGCTGCGCAGGTAGGAGGCGGTGAAGCGGCCGGCGGCGGACCGGACTGCTTCCGGCGGTGGATTCTCTCCCCGGGCCGCCGCGAGGCGGCGCACGCCTTCACAAAGCAGCTGCCTGTAGCCGATGGATGTGGTGCTGCCCTCCTGCCAGGAGGGGTTGATCACTTCGCTCCAGAAGCTCGCCGGAGAGAGGCCCAGATCGGAGAGTCCGGAATCTTGCAGAACCTGCTCCAGGTTTTGCGGCCGCCCAAAATGCACTGCTTCCAGGCTCAGCGTGCCGGAAAAATCGAGCACCGCCGCCTGGGCCCCGGTTTCCGCTTTCAACCCCAATGCTCCCAGAAGTGGTGGACCGGTCCGTGGCCGCAGCCCACGCGGTAGCCCGCCCCCGTCCGCAGGGCGCCGGTGATGTATTCTTTGGCCCGCCCCACAGCCTCGGCCAGGCCGAGCCCGTGGGCCAGGCCGGCGGCGATGGCCGACGAGAGGGTGCAGCCGGTCCCGTGCGTGTTTTTCGTCTTTACCCGGGAGGCGTCAAAACGGGTGACTGTGTCCCCGTCCCGCACGTAAAGAAGGTCGGGGCTGCGCTCGCCCGCCAGGTGGCCTCCCTTGAGCAGAACAGCCGCCGGACCCTGTCGGGCCAGGGCCCGGGCCGCCGCCTCCATCGCCTCCGGTCCTTCGATTGGTCTCCCAAAGAGGACTGCGGCCTCCGGCAGGTTGGGGGTGATCACGGTAGCGAGGGGCAGCAGATCGGTAGAGAGCGCTTCAATCGCCTCCTCCTGGAGCAGGCGGTCGCCGCTTTTGGCCACCATGACCGGGTCGAGCACAATATTGGAGGCCCGGTAGAACCGCAGCCTTTCGGCTACCGTGCGGATTACCTCCGGAGCGTGAAGCATGCCGATCTTGACCGCATCGGCTCCGATATCTTCCAGCACATCATCCAGTTGCCGGGCCACGAACTCCGGGGGGACGGCGTAAATAGCGCTTACCCCGATGGTATTCTGGGCTGTCAGGGCGGTTATAACCGACATACCGTAACAGCCCAGCGCGGCAAAGGTCTTCAGATCTGCCTGGATGCCGGCTCCGCCGCCGCTGTCAGAGCCGGCCACGGTCAAAGTACGGTGATAGGTTTTCAACTCTTCTCCTCCTTCGCCCGCGTCGCCAGGGAGGCGCGGATGTTTTTGCTAAGCGCGGCGGCGGCCGCCCGGGGATCGGGGGCCGAGCAGATTGCCGAAACGACGGCAATGCTATCGGCGCCGGCGGCGATAACCGCCGGGGCGTTGGCGAGGTCCAGGCCGCCTATGGCCACGAGCCGGTGCCGCGAGAGCCGGCGCACGCGGGACAGCCCCTCCAGCCCCCAACTGCCGACTGTGTCGGTTTTGGTTGGCGTGGGGAAGATCGGGCTGACCCCCAGGTAATCGACGTCATAGTCTCCGGCGGCCAGAACCTGCTGCTCCGTCTCCACCGAAAGTCCGATGATCGCCCGCGGCCCCAGCAGGCGCCTGGCCAGGGGGTAGGGCATGTCTTCCTGGCCAATGTGGACC
>CAYFRE010000145.1:1924-4143 GCA_964345455.1 uncultured Syntrophomonadaceae bacterium
ACATCCACCCGGTCGTTAATCAGAAGCGGTATGCCCAGGGGATCCAGCAAATCCTTGATCCGCGCGGCCTCCTCCACAAAGAAACGGGTGGAAGTATTCTTCTCCCGCAGCTGCACCATGGAGGCACCGCCCCGCACCGCCCGGGCGACCACCTCTTCCAGGGGCCGGCCCAGGCTCAGGGCGCGATCGGTGACCAGATATAGTTCTCCCAAGCTCATGATTCTACACGCAGCTTTCCGGCAATCTGTTCCGGGTTCAAGTTATAGAGGGCATCGATGAAGTGCATTTGCAGGCTGCCCGGCCCGCAGGCCTGCTCCGCAGCCGTCTCTCCGGCGATACCCATAACAGCCATGGCATGGGCCGCAGCCATAAGCGGGGAGGGGTTGACCGCGGCAAAGGCGCCGCAGAGGACGCTGGCTGTACAGCCCAGCCCGGTGACGCGTGGCATCAACGGATTGCCGTTACACACCTGCAGCATTCGGCTGCCGGAGATAATATAATCGGTGGCGCCGCTGACGCAGACGGTGCAGCGGTGGGCGCCGGCCAGCTTGCGTGCCGCCCGGATCGAATCCTCGGCGGCAGCGGTGCTGTCCACCCCCTTGGTCGTAGCCCCGGTTTCAACCAGGGCCCGGATCTCCGATGCGTTGCCCCGGATGATATCCGCTCCGGCCGCGGACAGAAGTTCATGTACCGTCCGGGTGCGGTACGGCGTCGCGCCCGCACCCACCGGGTCAAGGATCACGGGCACCCCCTGCTCCCGCGACTGCGCGGCCGCTGTATGCATCGCCCGGACCCAGGCCGGGCTCAGGGTGCCGATGTTGATGACCAGGGCGCGCGCTATTTTAACCATATCCGCTACCTCCTCTTCGGCGTGAGCCATTACCGGTGATGCGCCCAGGGCCAGGAGCGCGTTGGCGGTCGAATTCATCACCACGTGGTTGGTGATATTATGGACCAGGGGGGCGCTCTCCCTTATTTTAACCAGGTCCGCCCAGATTGCAACGGCGACGATTTTCATTTTGGCTTCCTCCTTAAGCTCTTTTACATAAAAAAACCACCCGGCGGTGGCTTTAGGTAACCTCTTCCTTCCTGCGCCGGCATTATCCTGGATCAGGTTCATCGGTTACCCCCACAGCCTTGGGCAAGGGGAGATCTCAGCCTGGTTTATCCAAGCTCCCGAGGAAGATCTATGCAGATGTTGTCGATCTAATTTTATCACATTTTGATATCCTGGCAAAGGGTAACTGAAAGGCGGTGGTAAGCAGCAAGGCGCAGCCCTCTGCGGCGGCGGTCTTTTCAATGTACTGCGTTGTTTGGATGGGGTAAGCAATGCCAGCCAATAACCGGGGAGCCCGGATATTCAATTTGCCAGGTAACTGTGGCAATGATTAAAGGGTAGGCCACGTAATCAGCATTCTTGATATTATGGTTGGATAAGCATAATTAACGCTCAACAGGGCAAAGAGCTGCCTTTAAATAAAAGGCATCCGGAGCAGAGCAAGGCTCACTGAGATTATAGGAACCTGTTCCCGGACCATCCGCTCCGCGAGAAGGATTTATCTGCTTGTTCAAGAACTAAGCATAGAGCAGAAATATTTCTATATTAAGAAAGGGGAGGAGTTATGTCTGGAGTTAAAGTGCTGATCTGGGGCCTCGGCGCAATGGGCAGCGGAATGGCCAGGATGCTGCTGTCAAAAGAAAATGTGCGTGTCGTCGCGGCCATCGCGCAACGTTCCGAAAAGGCGGGCCGGGACCTGGGTGAGATTACCGGCGGCCCTCCGGTGGGAGTAAAGGTAACTACTGATCCCGAAGCGGCTTTTCGCAGCAAACCCGATCTGGCGCTGATCGCCACGCACTCCTTTGTCGAAGCGCTGGCGCCGCAGATCAGGTATGCCCTGGAGGCAAATGCAGATGTGATCACCATTGCCGAAGAGATGGCGGCCTCGGAGAAGCTCTCCGATGAAATTGACCGCATCGCCCGCAAGCAGGGGAATACTGTTCTGGGGACCGGGATCAATCCCGGTTTTGTCCTGGATACCCTGATCATCGGCCTTACGGGCATCTGCCGGGAGGTACGCCACATTCACGGCAAGAGGGTGAACAATCTTGCTCCCTTTGGACCGACAGTGATGCAGACGCAGGGTGTCGGCGTTACTCCTGAAAAATTTACCGCAGGACTGGCTTCCGGTGACATAGTGGGCCATATCGGGTTCAGGCAG
>CAYFRE010000146.1:0-4140 GCA_964345455.1 uncultured Syntrophomonadaceae bacterium
GTGGCACGAAGATTGCAATTTAATCTACTGTGTCAAAGCCCTTAATTTACCTGTAACCGTTGGATCAGCTCCCAATCATGGCAATCATGGGCATAACTGGCAGTAAGTTAACAGCGGTGGGGGGCTTATCAAAGCCCCCGGTAGTTCGGTTAAATCAAATAATAAATGAGGAGGAGTCGTATTGGAAGACAATAAAGGGAAATCTGCGAAGGTTACTTTTTGGGTCTCCCTGGTCATCGGCCTGGTGTTTCTCTTAGTCGGCATTGCGGCGCCGGTAAAATTCGGCGAATACACCAATGAAGTTTTCAGTTTCATGACCAATAACCTGGGCTGGTCCTTTATCCTGGGAGCAAGCGCCTTTCTCTTAATAATCATCTTCGTGATGGTCAGCCCCTACGGGAAGATCAGGCTGGGTAAGGATGAGGACAAGCCGGAATATTCCAATTTTGCCTGGTTCGCCATGCTGTTTAGCTGCGGTATGGGTATCGGGCTTCTCTTCTGGGGTGTTTCCGAACCGATCTGGCACTATATCTGGCCGCCTTTCGGTGAAGCAGGTACCGCGGCTGCGGGCCATGTGGCCATGCGCTACGCCTTCTTCCACTGGGGGCTGCACCCCTGGGCGGTTTATGCCGTGGTCGGCGCCGCCCTGGCTTATTTCTCTTATCGCAAAGGCCTTCCGATGATGCTTAGTTCAACCCTGGAGCCGATGCTGGGAAGGGAGGGGATCTACCGCGGTTGGGGGATCGTCATTAACGTGATTGGGGTATTTGCCACCCTTTTCGGAATGGCCACTTCACTAGGCCTTGGGGCGATGCAGGTCGGCGCGGGCCTGGAATCACTCTTTGGGCTGCCGAGCACTACATGGGTATGGGTGACGCTTACCGTTGTCTTTACCGCCGGTGCGGTCGTCTCAGCAATAAGCGGTATCGACAGGGGCATCAAGAGATTGAGCACGCTTAACGTCTACATTGCTTCCCTGTTGATGATCTTGATCTTTATTATCGGTCCCACCGTGTTCATACTGAATATGTTTGGACATGCCACCGGGGATTATCTGCAGAATATCATTTCGATGTCTTTCCGGCTTGATCCCATGGCTGAGGGTGCAGAAGGCTGGATCACCGGCGCCGGTGGCTGGACTGTCTTTTACTGGGCCTGGTGGATCGCCTGGGCGCCGTTTGTGGGAACCTTTATTGCCCGCATCTCCAAGGGGCGGACACTGCGGCAGTTTATCTCCGGCGTGCTGCTAATCCCGACCGGGGTAAGCTTGATCTGGTTCAGCATTTTCGGCGGAACCGCCCTGCACATTGAGCATTTTGGTGGGGGTGGTATTGCTGAAGCCGTGGCTGTGGACTCTGCAGCCGGCTTTTTTGCCATGCTGCAAAAATTTCCGCTTCCGCAGTTGATGATCCCGGTAGCCATGCTTTCGGTGGCCATATTCTTTGTTACTTCATCAGACTCGGCTACCTATGTTAATTCGATGCTTACCTCGAACGGCAACCCCAATCCTCCCCGGCGCTTGCGCTTTATCTGGGGTGTTCTGGAAGGGGCTATCGCCGCCCTGCTGCTGTTTACCGGAAGTGGTGGAGGTCTTGAATCGCTGCAAACGGCCTCAGTGGTGGGCGGTTTTCCGTTCATGCTGGTCATGTTCCTGATGATTTACTGTCTCTTCAAGTCTTTCAACCGGGATGCCAGCGAGCTTGGTCTAAAGAGCAGAATACCGGTTTCAAAGGGAAAAACTGTTTAATCAAGGTTGCCGTTTCAAACGACAGGTAGATTAAGGGTGCGGGGGAGGAAAACATTACCGGTATCATACGATACGGTTTATATGCACAAACAATATCACTAAAATGTTTTCCTCCTTTTCATATTTACCTATACCAAATAATTTGCAGGAGGAACGATGATGGCAGATCTTGAGAGAATCAGCAACAGCGTGATCGCCGGTGATGATGCCGAAGTAGCGGAGTTAACCCGGCAGGCCATTGATGAGGGAGTGCAGCCTTCCGAGATTATCAACAGCGGCCTGATCAAGGGAATGAATGTGGTCGGGCAGCGTTTCAAGGCCGGAGAGATGTATGTCCCCGAGGTGATGGTCGCCGCCCGGGCGATGAAAGCGGGGATGGAACTGGTCAGACCCCTGATCGTGGAGGGTGATATCCCTACGGCGGGCAAAGTGGTTCTGGGCACCGTGGCCGGCGATCTGCATGATATCGGCAAGAACCTGGTTGGGATGATGATGGAAAGCGGCGGCATGACGGTGGTAAATATGGGAGTGGACATTTCAGCGGAAAAGTTTGCCGGGGCGGTGCGGGAACATAAACCCGACGTGTTGGCGATGAGCGCCCTTTTAACCACGACCATGCTGGCAATGAAAGATACCATCGAGCTGTTGAAGGAAGAAGGTTTAAGGGATTCGGTGAAGGTAATCGTGGGCGGCGCGCCGGTAACAGCCGATTTTGCCAATGAGATCGGTGCCGACGGCTGGGCGCCGGATGCGGCTTCGGCCAAGGACCTCGCTGCTGATCTGGCCGGAAAACAGTGATCGGATTACACCATCGGCAGAAAGGAGAGAAACATATTGGATAGATATGTAAGAGCACGCTACAAGGTCAACAGGACTCCTGTTTTTCAGATGTTGAGCGAGGAGCAGTGTCGGGAAATCTACACGGCGGCTGTGGAGATCCTGGAAAGAACCGGAGCCAAGGTCTACGATCCTGAATCAATAGAGGTTTTGCAAAAAGCAGGCTGCTGGGTTGACGGAGAGCTGGTTCGTTTCCCGGCCGGATTGACTGAATGGGCGGTAAGAACCGCTCCCTCGCGGATTACATTATACGATCGAGACGGCAACCGCTGCATGGTTTTGGAAGATGGTAAAACTCATTACGGCCCCGGACCGACAAATACCTATTTCCGCGATCCCTATACCGGCGAAAGAAGAAGGCCTGTCCTGAAAGATAATGAAAATGTCGGCCGGGTCTGCGATGCGCTGCCCAACATCGATTTCGTAGAGGACCTGGGCACGCCTACCGGGGTTACGGATACACTGGCGGATGTCTATGCCTTTTACGCCCTGGTCAGGAATACCCGCAAACCGATTGTCCATTGGGGATTTGATATCGAACAATATGAGGATATTGTGGCGATGGCGGCGGCGGTAGCGGGTGGGCTCGAAAAGCTGCAGCAGAAGCCCTTCATTTGCCTTTACTCGGAGCCGAGTTCTCCCCTGCTCCATTCGCGTGAAGCAATTTCTAAAGCTGTATTTGCAGCCAAGAAAAGAATTCCCATTGTCTATACCCCCTGTGTCATGCTTGGTGCTACAACGCCCGCAACCATGGCCGGAACACTCGCCCTCGGTGTGGCCGAGAGCCTGGTGGGCATTGTTGTGTCCCAGCTGGTTCACGCGGGGGCGCCGATCATCATGGGCGGTGTTTATGCGATCATGGATATGCAGACCACTGTTTTTAGCTATGGAAGTCCTGAATTCCAGATCATGCAGGCGGGAATTGCCGAAGTAGCACGTTATATGGGTGTGCCTGTTTTTGGAACGGCCGGCTGCACCGATTCTCATATTCTTGACGGGCAGGCTGCAGCCGAGGCGGCCTTGAGCATCCTGAACGCCGCCCAGGCGGGAGCAAACCTGGTCCACGATGTGGGCTATACTGGCGTCGGCTCATGTGGCTCGCTGGAGCAGTTGGTGCTCAGCGATGAGATAATCGGCATGGTCAAGCGGATCATGCGCGGCATTGATGTTAATGATGAGACCCTGGCTGTAGATGTAGTTAACAAGGTCGGTCCGGGAGGGCATTTCCTGGAGGAAAAACATACGCTCCGGCATTTTAAAAACGAGATCTGGTTTCCCACGTTAATTAACCGGATGCGTTACGACGAGTGGAAAAATGTAGAGAAATCCTCTACCATGGGCGAACGGACGAAAGCCAAATTGCACAAGATCCTGGAGACTCATACAGTGCCGCCCCTGCCTCCGGAGGTTCTTGCCGTTCTGGATGAAATCATCGCCAGGGCTGAGGAAAGAGAAGCACAAAAGAAAAAAAGAAGCAAAAATGAACGGGGCATCTTTACAAAGGAGGAACGATGATGGCAGATCTTGAGAGAATCAGCAACAGCGTGATCGCCGGT
>CAYFRE010000147.1:0-3931 GCA_964345455.1 uncultured Syntrophomonadaceae bacterium
GGCTGGTAGAGTACATAGAGAATATTCATCAGGGTGGTCTTGCCGGCGCCGTTTTCCCCCAGTAGGGCGTGAATCTCGCCCCGCCGGACGGTCAAATCAATGCGGTCATTGGCCACAACCCCGGGGAAAGACTTTGTGATCCGACGCATTTGAATAACAGGGGTCTCTTGAGCGTGCAATCGTTTCACCTCTTAAAAAAAAGGCCAGGCGTGGCACCTGGCCTTTTCCCTGCTAATTATTGTTCGGCATTTATAAACTCATCCAGCCCTTCGAGGGTGTCGGGTACGTCGATATCACCGTCAATGATCTTCTGTTTCACTTCTTCAACCTTGGCTATGGTCTCTTCATCGATGAATTCAGATTCCACATAACCGACACCGTCTTCAGCCAGGCCCAGGTGAGCCAGTTTCCCACCGGGGAACTCGCCGTCAACCAGGGCTTTGCTGATACTAAAGGTGGCGTTGTCGACCCGCTTCAGCATGCTGGTCAACGTGTTTTCCGGAGCCAGGGCGCTCTGATCCTGGTCCACGCCGATGAACCAGATATCCTTCTCCTTGCAAGCCTCGGCTACCCCCATGCCCACGCCACCGGCGGCATGATAGATCACGTCTGCCTTCTGCCCGATCATGGTAGTGGCAATCTGGGCACCCTTCTCTGTATCGACCCACGACTCGGCATACTGCACCAGCACCTCGGCGTCGGGGTTGACATAATGTACACCGGCGCGGAAGCCCACCTCGAAGCGCCTGATCAGGTCGCCTTCCATCCCCCCGATAAAGCCGATCACGTCGTTTTCGGTAGTCAGCCCGGCGATCATCCCCACCAGGAAAGAGCCTTCATTCTCCTTGAACAGAACATAGGCCACGTTTTCGCGCATCTCGTCCTGGCCCCAGTCGATAATCGCGAAGCTCTTCTCGGGATTGTCCGCGGCCACCGCGTCAAGGTGATCGGCCATCATGTAACCGATGGCCCAGATCAGATCGGCGTCGTACTCCACCGCTGAACGCAGGTTTGGGTTATAGTCTTCATCACTTTTAGATTCGATATATTCGGCGGTCCATCCTTCGATCTCGTCCTTGAAACGCTCCAGGCCTTGCCAGGCCGACTCGTTGAACGAAGCGTCATCAACCCCGCCCATATCGGTGACCATGTAAACCAGTTTCTCAGACCCGGTTTCAGGAGTACAGCCTGCGAACAGAAGAGCCGGCACCAGAATAAGCAATAAAGCGAGCCATTTCTTCATAATAAAACCCCCTTAATGTGTTTAACAATTCTTCCAGATAACTAAAGACAGCGCTGCTTGTCAGGCGAAATAACCGGACCCACCTCCAGTTAAATCATTTCCTTTGTCAAAACCGGCTTATTGTAAATATTGAGTCCAGTTTAAAAACGATTGAAGTATGTACATAATTTCATAATGCCGGGCTTTTGTTCATGACGAATCTTCTCTGTTCATCCTGAAAAATCCTCTTTGCCTGGTGCATTTTCCAACTGCAGGCAAAAATACTTATTCACTGTTTCTCCGGTATCCCGGCCAGATGCAAAACCTCCCTGGCGGCATCTTCATCGGTAATCAGAACATTGATGTAGCCGCCCCGGAGAGCCCCCAGTATCCCTTTTGCCCTGTCGACGCCGCCGGCTACTGCAATGGCATATTTTTTCTGTTTTAACTGTTCCAGTTCAATCCCGATTGTCCGCGCATTCAATTGCGGGTCGAAGATCTTTCCGTCAATTGTAAAATAACGTGAACAGATATCACCAACCGCGCCCCGCGACTGAAGATCAAGCATCTCGGATCCGGTGAAGTAACCGGCCCTGACCAGAACCGACCCCTCGCCGGGTACGCCGATGCTGAAAACGGCGATTTCAGCTTTCTCCCCCAAATTCAAGATCTCCTTGATCCTCTCATCTTTTAAGAGGGCTTCTTTGACCTTTTCGTCTTCGACAATACCCGGAACCGGCAGCAGGCAGGGCGTGCCGCCCAATTTGCGGGCGAAAGTTAAGACCGGATTTTGTGTATCGTAATTGCCCGAGATCCGGCAAACGCCTCCCTTCAACTGGACGACAGTTGTGCCCGGCAAATCCTTCGGTTTCAAATAAGCGGCGACATAATTCAACGTGGAACCCCAGGGAAGCCCGATGATCTGATCACCTTCGACGATCTCGTAAATATAATCTGCCGCGATGGCGGCAAGCTTCTGTTTGATTGTTTCGCGATTGGAAGTTGAAAGAGGAACGATGACAGCATGTTTTATACCGAAGCGATCAACAAAGAGCTGCTCCAGCTCGGTGTGAACTCCCGGGGGATTGTTTACATGAATGGTTACGATACCCTGTTCTCGCGCCAGCTGCAGCAGCCGCGATACCTGGGGCCGGGATATCTTTAGCTTGAGGGCAATCCGGGCCTGGCTTTCGTCGCATCCGTAATAAAGCCGGGCCGCCTGCACGGCCATCTGTAATTTTTTCATGGAACGTAGATCGACCATCGTAACCCCGCTTTATCACAGGCTGATATGGTCAGAACATGCCTATTCTAGATTCTTTGCCCGGTGTAAAAACCCTTTTTTCTAAAAAAAGAGCGGGGGAGGATATTGCCGCCGCTGAGTTGAGCCTGTATCTGTTTGGGACGTCTCCTTCCCCTCCCGCCCCTACCGCATCGATAAACTATCAGGGGAACCGCCACAAAATGCTGCCTAAAAACCGAATAGTGTTACAAATATTGTTATCGTGCTACCCGATACTATATATTCACCATGTGCCCGGCAAATCCTCTTATTTTAAAAATATTTGCAGGTTTTTTGTATTGCAGCAGATAATTATTGAAATAAATATGAACAATACGGACGGTGAAATAGTATGAGCGCGATCCGCAGCCCGGAACAGGCCCCTGAGGGGCAAAAAAAAATATCCTGGGTGAGCAGGCATATGCCGGTATTAAGCAGCCTGGCTGAAAAATATATCCCCAGGCTCCCTTTTGCCGGGTTGAAAATGGCTATCTGCATCCATCTCGAAGCTAAAACCGCCTACATGGCCACAGTCTTCCAGCGTTGCGGGGCGCAGGTGACCGTTACCGGCAGCAACCCCCTTTCAACCCAGGATGATGTCGCCGCCGCCCTGGTGGAAGAAGGGATCACCGTATTTGCCTTTCACGGCGCCACAGAAAAAGAGTATGCGGACCATATCCGCCGCACCGTTGAGAGCGGGCCCGACCTGGTTATCGATGACGGGGGTGACCTGAGCACGATGCTGCACCGCGAACGGCCCGACCTGCTGCCGCAGGTGCGCGGCGGCGCCGAGGAGACCACCACGGGACTGACCCGGCTGCGGGCGCTGGCCGATTCGGGGGAGCTGGCCTTCCCGGTAATAGCCGTTAATGACGCCTTGTGCAAATATCTTTTTGACAACCGCTACGGCACCGGGCAATCGGTCTGGGACGGGATCATGCGCACGACCAACCTGCTGGTAGCGGGGAAAACCGTGGCCGTGGCCGGATTCGGATGGTGCGGTCGCGGGGTGGCCATGCGGGCAAAAGGGCTGGGGGCGCAGGTGATCGTCACCGAAGTTGACCCGGTGCGCGCCCTGGAGGCGGCGGTCGAAGGTTACCGCGTTATGCCCATGCGCAAGGCGGCCCCTCTCGGGGATATTTTCGTCACCACCACCGGATGCCGCGAGGTAATCGGCGCCGCAGATCTGGCCCGCCTCAAGGACGGCGCCATTCTGGCCAATGCCGGTCATTTTGACGTGGAGATAGATAAAGTCGCTCTAAACCGCCTCGCCAAACCTGCCGGAAGCCCGCGGCTAAATATTGAAGAGTACCGCTTTCCCGACGGGCGCAGGATTTACCTGCTCGCCGAGGGGAGGCTGGTCAACCTTGCCGCCGGCGACGGTCACCCGGCGGAGATCATGGATCTATCATTTGCCCTGCAGTTCC
>CAYFRE010000148.1:0-3774 GCA_964345455.1 uncultured Syntrophomonadaceae bacterium
CAGAGGGTAGGGTCGTACATGTATGTTGCACACTATCGCGGTTTTACTTTTATTTTTCGGCGGCAACCTTGCGTGGCTGGCCTTGGCGATGCTCTTCTATGACTTTAGACGCAGGTTTTCTTCTGAAAGTTTGGATGCCCTATTTATCGAGCAAGCTGTGGCATTGCATGGGTGTTGGGATTAATTACTTTCACCGTACCCAGGACTGCAGCGCCGCCGCGATATCCCCGGCCCGGGGCGGGCAGCCTCGCACATGCCGGAAGCAGCTTCTGGTGCATGCTCCCACGCCCAGTTCCCCCGGCTTCTCTTTCCACCCCTGGCCGATGCACACCGGCGGCAGTTTCTCCAGTTGTCCGCTTTCCTTGAGCCTTCGCAGGGCATAAATCAGCGCGGCGTAACAGGGTGAACAGGCCTCCTTCTCCAGGATCCAGCGCCGCAGGTAGTCCACCTCCCCGCTGGCCAGCGCCGGTTCATCGCGTCTGGCCGCTGTGCGGCGGTTTAAGTAGACGATGGAGTCCTCCCCGGCCGCGGCGTTGCCCACGCCGAGACGTTCGGCCAGGCCGATATACTCCACCTCTGCTGCACGGTAGCCGATCAACTCCGCCGCGTAGGCGTCGACCATGACCGGATCCCTTCCGGCAATGACCCTGTCCATGCGCACCGGCGTCCCGCCGCCCTCGTAAGTCAGGTCGCCTACAATGCCGTCAACCACTGTCAAATGAGACCGGATAGCCTTGTTCAGGCAGGCGATGGGCCTGTGCAAACCGAGGCGGTGAAAGCGCCGCTTCTCCCGGTCCGGAATGCATCCTTTCAGGTTCTTCAGGGCGCAGGTCAACCCGGTCTGGCAGTGCGCCTTCAGCACCGGCAGATTGATGAGGTAGTCCACCTCCAGCAGTCGCGCGCAAATCTCAATCTCCAGGCCGTCCACTGTTAGCGTAACCGCCCGGTCTTGTTTCAGGTCCACCAGCGGCACGGAATACTCTGCGGCGATTTTCCGATAGCCGCATACCTCGAAGGCCTTTTGGGTATCGTCGCCGACCCAGGCGCTCTCCATGATCGCGATATTGGTGTAACCGTGCTCCCGTAAATAGCCGATGACACCCTTGACCAGGCCCGGATCGGTGGTGGCCCCCCAATGCGCCGGCTGCGCCACCACCAGGTTCGGTTTTAAACAAATCAGCGGGTTTCCTTTCTTTAACGACGCCAGGTCCCGGTCAATATCCATCCGTTCCATGATCGCCCGGGCCATCTCTTCCGCTCGACTGCCGTAGATGACGCAAAGTTTTTCCATGATGACGCTAATTATATCACATGGATAAATGGGAAGGTTGATAATGCCTCCCGGGCAACCCGTTTTACCTTAAGAGACTGGTTGTTGTTCACACATTACCTAATGTTTTAGCCAATTATATTTGACATTAGCCAACCTGAACAGGTATAATCATCCGGAGAATAGTTATTTTGGGAGGTGGCCCCATGATTGTCACAACCACGGATCTGCAGAACAGCTTTGGCAAGTATCTGCAATTGTGCCGGGATGAAGAAATCATTATCACCAAAAACGGGAAAAAAGTAGCTAAACTCCTGCCCTACTCCGAAGATGAAAATATGGGACGGTGGATTGTCAGCGAGAGCGTTCCCGGGGACCGCTCCAACGGGATCAAGGTCTCCTACGATGAATATTTGAAGATGACTGAAAAAAGCGAGAACCGCTATGAGTACATAGACGGAGAAATCATCCTGCTGGCCTCGCCTTTGTATCCCCACCAGAAAGCTGTCAAAGAAATTTTCGGCGAGTTTATTAACTGGTTCAGAGACAAAAAGTGTGAACCTCTGGTCTCTCCCTTTGATGTGACTCTGTACCGGCTTGGCAATAATATGATGATAAACTCTGTCCAGCCGGATATCCTGGTCATCTGCGACCAGGATAAAATTGACGAAAAGGGTAAGTACAATGGAACCCCCACCCTGGTGGTTGAAGTGCTTTCAGATTCCACCAGGCGCAGAGACCTGGTCCAAAAACTGGACCTGTACATGGAAAGCGGCATCCGGGAATACTGGGTCGTCAACACCTCTGCAGCAGAGATCTATATCTACCTGTTTGAAAATCATGATATTGGGAAAATCCTGACCTTTAAAGTCGGTGAGCAAGCCGAATCGGAAGTGTTCCCGGGATTGGATGTGAACCTAAAACATGTATTTCCCTGACATTCCCCCGGCAGGACGTGCCCGCAGCCCTGTCGGTTGAGTTTAACACTACAGTAGCCAGAGTAACCATCCGCTTTTACCAACATCTTTGTAGGTAAATCAGCGCGGGAAATAAGCATGGACCCACCGTCAGAGCGTAAATGCACCACTCTTTTCAAAAGTGCTTGATAGTCAGGGCTTTAAGAGGGTAAAAAGAACGATACCGCAGAAAGATACAATATATCAATCTGCGGTATCAGTTATGGTGCGAGCGAGAGGACTTGAACCTCCACGGGCCTACACCCACTAGGTCCTGAACCTAGCGCGTCTGCCATTCCGCCACGCTCGCGCGTTTTAA
This sequence comes from uncultured Syntrophomonadaceae bacterium, assembly GCA_964345455.1. Classification (GTDB taxonomy): domain Bacteria; phylum Bacillota; class Dethiobacteria; order DTU022; family DTU022; genus JAAZIN01. The sequence continues at coordinate 2,546 of CAYFRE010000148.1, forward strand.
CTGCACAGATATTATACCTTCTTGAAATGAAGATATCAAGTAAAATATGACTTGGCGAATTGAATGTCGAAAAGAAGTTTCACGGTGACAATTGCGGTTACGGATCCGGGCCAGGCACGACCGACCCCTTCGGTATGGGAGAATAGGCCAGGTTGTAACGTTCAACGATCACCGCTGCAAGGGTGAATACCGAAGATCACCCTTGCAGCGGTGATAAAGGTATTCCTTGATCAAAAGACCGGAGGCTCCTTTTAATGAGCCTCCCGGATGATGTTTTTAAGATGAAAATGATGATAATGGCTGTTTAACCGGTTATGATACCGGGGGGGCCAGTATGTTAAGGGATCCCGGAAGGATGTTGACCTTTGCCGGCAGCGAACCCAGCAGTTCACCGTCGATATGCACGGGGATATTGGCGGCGGCGCTGATGGTCACTTCGCGGCAGGGAGTGGTGTAGACAGCGTTGTGGCCGAGATGGTTCTTCAAAAAAGCCCTTGCGGCCAGCGTTACCGTCCCGGCTTTATTGGCCCTGCGCACCAGCAGCAAGTTCAGCTGCCCGTCGGCGACATCGGCATGCGGCGCGATGCAGAGCTGCCCGCCGTAATAGCGCCCGTTCGCCACGATAGTCATCAAAGCCTGCGCTTCCTCAATGGTTCTGCCGTTATTTTGAATTTTTACCGGAAAGCTGGAGAAGCCGGCCAGCTCTTTGAAAAAACCGGTTACATAGGCGCTGTAGCCGGGCAATTTCTGATCTTCGGCCTTGGCGAAGTGGGTTACCGCGGCATCGAAACCAAAACCGACCACGTTGAGAAAGCGAATACCGTTCACCGTGCCGATATCAACCCGCCGCGGCTCCCAGCCCCCCATCTTCATAAAGGCCCGTCGGCAGTTGCCGGGAATCTTCAACGAGCGGTGGAAGCCGTTGCCCGTACCGGCGGGGATGATTCCGAAGATATTCTTCTTCAAGTCGAGGCCGTTGACCACCTCGAGCAGGGTGCCGTCACCGCCCACGCCTACAATCAACTCCGCACCGTTGGAGCGCACCTTGCCGGCAAAATCGGTGGCATCACCGCGCCGGCAGGTGTAGTAGACCTGGTATTTCTGGCCGGCATCACGCAGCATCGGTTCCAGCCTGCGCCAGACCCGGAAGGCCCGCCCGCCTCCGGCCCCGGGATTGACGATAAAGGCCGTTTTATAAGGGAACAAGAGCCCACCTCCTCTCTGCAAAT
>CAYFRE010000149.1:0-3697 GCA_964345455.1 uncultured Syntrophomonadaceae bacterium
GCGGACAGCGATTTTGATCTGGACATGGGATTGCTCTACAGCGAACTCTGGGACTGCCGGAAGATCCCGGTGATCGGCACCCTCTTAAACAACATTTCCCGCGCCCAGCTGGATAAAACAAAAGGGGTTTACAAGCCCCTCCTGGAGGAAAGAAAACTGCCGGTTCTGGGAATAGTGCCCCGGCAGGAAGAGATCTCCGCTCCCACCGTGGCCGAATTTTACAACGCTCTGAACGGTGAAATCCTTGCCGCACCCGGGGAGATGAACCGTCTGGTTGAAGAGGTGGTCGTTGGAACGATGACCATTGAAAGTGCTCTTACCTACCTGCGGCGCGCCCCGAACAAGGCGCTAATCACCGGTGGCGACCGCAGCGATATGGCGTTGACCGCCCTGGAGACCAGTACTTCGGTAATCATCCTTACCGGGGGCCTCTACCCCAATGTGCGTGTTCTGGCGCGGGCTGAAGAGAAAGGGGTCCCGGTGATCCTGGTTCACGAAGATACCTACACCACTGTCGAGAACCTGCACAGCGTCTACCGGAGCATTCATCCGGACAACGCCGCAGCGATTAAAATTGTCAGGAAGGTGATCGATACATACTTCGATTGGAAGCCGGTGCTCAATTATGTCAAAGGATAAACGTTTCATGACCGGTTAGGGCTAACGCTTCTTGCAGTACATCTTCTGATCGGCAACCTGCAGCAGCTGTTCCGGGCTCTGCCCTTCACCTGGATATTCTGCGGTCCCGCCGCTCAAGCCTAAATGCAGCGGCAAGCCGTTAATATAATAAGGATGGGCGTGCACCGCCTGGAGCAGCCGCTGCAGTGTCAGTTCGGCCTCCTTACGCCCCGTCCCCGGGAGAAGCAACAGGAATTCGTCTCCCCCATAGCGGGACAGCGTATCCCCGCCTCTCACAACCGACTGCAGCACGGCAGCCACGTGCCGGATCACCTCATCGCCAATCAGGTGGCCGTAGCGATCATTGACCTCTTTAAAATGGTCCATATCGATGAAAATGATCGAAAATGAGCTTCCGTCCCTGCGGCAGCGCATGATCTCTTCGTTGATCCGCTCTCGGGCATAGCCGCAGTGGAACAAGCCGGTCAATGGATCGGTTACCGAGGAATTGTACAACTCTTTTGTTAATTGAATTTCATCCCCAATCAACCCGTTGATGGCCCATGCTGCAAAGACCATGGTGCCGAGGCCAAATAGAAGGTAGAATGGCGTTGGAAAATATATGCCCTGATTAAAATTGTCAGCCAGGGCGCTCAGCCCGGTCAGGACGATGGTCAGGCCGAAACCGTATAAACCGGCCCTGATATTGAAACGCATGGTTGCGGCCAGGATCGGAATGGTATAGGCAATATAAAAAATACTATTCAGACCTCCGGTCAAATAAATAAGAACACCAATTAAAATGTAGTCGACCAGATCAAGCCAAAAAGCTCTCTGCCATCTGCGGTCCTGTTCCGATTTCCTGATATAGCGCAGGATGCCGTAACTGACAGCCGCAATTATTAAACCCGCTGCGGCAAGCCATGAATAATTCAAATATGGATATACCGCCGCCAGGAATATAACACAGTAGCCTATGTAGAATAACCTGATCTTTCTAAAGATAAGGCCTATCTTGGCCTGGCGTCTCAGCTCATAGCTGCGGTAGGTATACCGGCCACCTTTTGTTTCCGGTGTCTTATTTCTTGTGAAGGGGAGCAAAGATTTAACCAAAATCTAACCAGCCCATTTCTTACAAGGTATAGCAGGTATAATGTGGCATATATATAGAAGGTCTGATCATATCGAGTGAATCAATTATAGCAGAATTATCTCTCCTGGTAAACATGCATGTCTACCGGCTCACCCACAATAATTCCATTATCTCAAAAGACCGTGGAGCCTTGTCCCCAGGAGGAACTGACATTTCCAACCTGTACGGCTGCAAATTAATATTCGAAATCCAGGAAAAATTGTAACAGAAGCATGACTTATTTAAAATTTTCTGGTAAACTTCAGGTAGGCAGATCTCTATAACTAAAACGAGCTTACTCTTTTAAAAGATCTTCGCATGCCCAAACAAAGGAGGTTTAAAATGATCGGCGGTTATATGGGAAAGGTGCTGGAAGTTGATTTGAGCTCCGGCAGGATCAAGAAATACTCTTTGCCCGATCGCATGCTTGAGCTCTACGTGGGTAACAAAGGCCTGGGTGCCCGGTTACTCTATGATATGCTGCCTCCATCTACGGATCCTTTAACCGAAAAGAATGTTTTCATTGTCACCACCGCGCCCCTGACCGGGTCGGGTGCCCCCAGCAGCAACCGTTTCAATATAACCACCAAGTCTCCGCTAACCGGCGCAATCGTCAATTCCAATTGCGGGGGCAACTTCGGGCTCTTCCTGAAAAGAGCCGGCTACGACGTCCTGATCATCACCGGGAAAGCCGGGCGGCCGGTTTACATGAAAGTGGATGGAGATGATGTCACCATCGAAGATGCTGCAGCGCTCTGGGGCCTTGATACCCAAAAGACACAGGAGAAACTTCCTGCCGGAATGGGCAAGATCGTGATCGGCCCGGCCGGAGAAAATCTGGTCAAGTTTGCCTGTGTAATTTCAGAAGAGCGCGTAGCCGCCCGCAGCGGAGTAGGCACGGTGATGGGCAGCAAGAACCTGAAGGCGGTGATCGCCGGAGGAGAGCAAAAGGTCCGGGTAGCCCACGAAAAGAAATTCAAGAATACGTGCAAAAAGTGGCGCGAACTCTCGCGGCAGCATCCGGCCACCGGCGAAGAGCTCCCCCGCTACGGCACCGCCGCCTTTGTCAACAAATGCAATGCCACTCATACGCTGCCTACGAGAAATTTTCGCCACGGAACTTTTGCCGAAGCCGATGCGGTTAGCGGAGAAACCCTGGCTGAAAAATACCTGGTCAAAAATATCGGATGCCACGGCTGCCCGGTGGCCTGCGGCAGGCTGGTTGAGCTTAACGGGCACAGGATAAAGGGGCCGGAATATGAGACTGTCGGGCTGCTCGGCCCGAATATCATGAATGCCGATTTAAAGGCGATCATCGAGTTTAATTATCAAGCCGATCTGCTCGGCCTCGATACGATTACCCTGGGGAATACGCTCGGTTTTGTCATGGAAGCCGGAGAAAAGGGGCTGCTCAAAACAGACCTGGCTTTCGGAAAAACTGACCGTATCAGCAGGACGATCGAAGATATTGCCTACCGGCGCGGCTTCGGAGATGATCTGGCCGAGGGAGTTCGTTTTCTATCAAAAAAATACGGCGGCGAGGAGTTCGCCATTCATGTGAAGGGCCTTGAAATCGCCTCCTATGAACCGCGGGGCGCGGTAGGCCAGGGGCTTGGGTACGCTATTGCCAGCAGGGGCGGCTGCCATATCGCCGCCGGCTACCCGATCTATCTGGAAGCAAACGGACCCATCACCGTTGATCCCCTGGCCACAACCGGGAAGCCTGGTCTGGTCATTCTTAACCAGACGACCATGGAGGCTGTCAGCGCGCTGGGCTGCTGCATCTTCACCGTTTACATGTTTCTCCCGAAGCAGCTGCTCGAATTGAATGCACGTTCACGTTTCGCTTCGAAGATGATCCGCAGCGGTTTTCTTTACGGCGGTAACCTGATCGGCAAGGCGCTCTCCTGGCTGCTACGGCGAGTCGTGGGTGGTCCGCCGTGCACA
>CAYFRE010000150.1:0-3225 GCA_964345455.1 uncultured Syntrophomonadaceae bacterium
GGGTGCTTTATGTTACTCGGAGAGTTCGCTTTGATCCTGAGAAAAGCGTATGGTATACTTTAAAAGAATTTAGAAAAGAGCTGCCGGAGGATGTGAGATATGAATAATAACAGCAGGAAGGTAGCCATACAACGAGCCGGGGAATTAAAAAAGAGTATCTTTGAGTATGAACAGGCACTGCCGGGTATTCCCACTGGGTTTCGGCAATGGCAGCGGATCCTGGAAAACCAGGAGCGGATCAAATCGCTACTTGGCGCCACCGACCGGGATTGGCAGGACTGGCAATGGCATCTTAAAAAACGCGTTACCACCGTGGCAGACTTGAGAGAATATTTGTTTTTAAGTCCACAACATTTAGAAGAGATCGAGAAGACCGGATTATCTTACCGCTGGGCGGTATCGCCATATTATCTCAGCCTGAGTGATTCTCAAAATGAAGCCGATCCCATCCGTCGCCAGGCGATCCCGTCGCTTCTGGAGTGCGCCGATCAAACCGGGACCAGCGATCCCATGGATGAAGAACATACTTCGCCCGCCCCGGCGGTGACGCGGCGCTACCCGGATCGCCTGATCATCAACGTGACCAACCAGTGCGCGATGTACTGCCGGCACTGCCAGAGGCGGCGGAATATAGGTGAGCAAGACCTGGCCACCCCGCGCCGTGATCTCACGGCGGCGCTGGACTATGTCCGCAATAATAAAGAGATCCGGGATGTGCTTCTCACCGGTGGAGATGCCTTCATGCTTGGTAACAGCAGCATCGCCTGGCTGCTGGAGCAGCTCGACCGGATTCCCCATGTTGAAATAAAGCGCTTCGGGACGCGCACCCCGGTGACGCTGCCGTTCCGGATCGATGATGAACTTTGCGAAATTTTATCCCGCCACCTGCCGCTTTATGTAAACACCCAGTTCAATCATCCCCTCGAAGTAACTCCGGCAGCGCAGGAGGCATGCTTCAAACTGGCCCGGGCCGGCGTTTCCCTGGGGAACCAGGCGGTGCTTTTGAAAGGGGTAAACAATGACCCCTTTGTCATGCTCAAGTTGAACCAGGAGTTGCTGAAGATCATGGTCCGGCCCTACTATATTTTTCATCCGAAAAGAGTTAAGGGAACGGCCCATTTTTGGGTAAAGATCGAAGAGGGTCTAAAGATAATGGAGCATCTCAGGGGGTACACCTCTGGACTGGCCATCCCCACCTACATTCTTAACGCGCCAAAGGGCTACGGTAAAGTACCCCTGCTGCCGCAGTATCTACTCTGGATGAACGATGATGTGGCTGTGATCCGGACATGGGAAAACCGGATTATCCAATACAACAATCGTGAAACGGGGGAGTGATCCGGGAAGCATCGATCAAGGCACCCGTCCTATTCCGGCTGCGGTACCGGTTTTAACAGGAACGGCATCTTGAAGAGACCATGGAAGAGGAATTAATTTATCTTAACGCTTTGAACAGGGTTTCTTTTTTGGGACCGGCGCGCATCGCGGCTTTGCTGAAGCGCTACGGTTCTTCCAGGGAGGCCTGGAATGCCACTGCGGCCGGGCTTGACGATCTTCCCGAGCTGAAGGGCTTTGTGGAGCGGCTGCTCGACGAGCGCTGCCGGATCGACCCGCTGTGGGAATGGCAGCGGCTGCAGCAGCTAAATATTAACTGCCTTTCCGTACATTCTTCTGACTACCCCCCCCTGCTAAAGCAAATCTCTCAGCCGCCGCCGCTGCTTTACTGCCGCGGTGAGTGGCGGGAATACGATAACCTGGGCGTGGCTATTGTCGGGAGCCGGCGCTGCACCTTTTATGGGAAAGAGGTGGCCTCCCGCCTGGCGGGGGACCTGGCCGCCGCCGGGTTTACCGTAGTCAGCGGGATGGCGCTGGGCATCGATACGGCGGCGCATGACGGCGCCCTGGAGGCAAAGGGGCGCTCCATCGCCGTTCTCGGCTGCAGCGTGGAACGGTGCTATCCCGCCGCCAACAGAGACCTGATGGAGCGGATCATCAAAAACGGGGCGGTCATGAGCGAGTTTCCCCTCGATACCGCGCCCCTCCCCCAGCATTTTCCGCGGCGTAACCGGATCATCAGCGGCCTGACCCTGGGCACTGTTGTGGTCGAAGCCCCGCGGAAGAGCGGTGCCCTGATCACTGCGTTCTACGCGCTGGATCAAAATCGCGAAGTTTTTGCCGTCCCCGGCAATATCGGCAGCCCTTACAGCCGCGGCAGCCACCGGCTGATCAAAGAGGGGGCCCGCCTGGTCGAAACGGCGGAGGATATCATCGAAGAGCTGGGTTTCACCACTGCCGGCAGCTCCGCTGCGGCAGTGGCGGCGGCGAAAGCAGAAGAGAGTATAATAGCGTCGCTGGAGAGTGATGAGAGGTGTCTCCTGGAGTTGATCCCGTACCATCCGCTGCATATTGATGAGATTGTACGCCTTAGCGGCGAAGATGCGGCCCGGGCCGGAGCGAATCTTATAGGTCTGGAATTGAAAGGACTTGTTCGCCAGTTGCCCGGCAAATATTTTATCCGGACATAGTTTATGATAAGATACACAAGTAAAAGCTTTGATTTTGAATGGGGGAAGAGCAATGAGCGGTTTTCTGGTGATTGTTGAATCACCGGCCAAGGCTCGCACGCTAAAAAAATTTCTGGGCTCAAAGTACCGGGTGTTGGCTTCACAGGGCCACCTGATCGATCTCCCCAAAAGCAAACTGGGGATCGATCTGGAGAACGACTTTGAGCCGCGCTATATTACCATCCGCGGTAAAGGGAAGATTTTGCAGCAGCTGAAGGAGGCAGGGAAGAAAGCAGAGCGGATCTACCTGGCGGCAGACCCCGATCGCGAAGGTGAAGCGATCTGCTGGCATATCGGCCAGGCTCTCAAGATTGCTCCCGAACATCTCTGCCGGGTCGAGTTCAACGAGATCACCAGGACCGCGGTAAAGGAAGCATTCAAACAACCGCGCCGGGTTGACATGGACCGGGTTGACGCCCAGCAAGCCCGCCGCATTCTTGACCGGCTCGTCGGTTACCAGATCAGCCCCCTGCTCTGGCGCAATGTCCGAAGCGGACTCAGCGCCGGACGGGTCCAGTCGGTTGCGCTGCGCCTGATCTGTGAACGGCATAAAGAGATCGATGAATTTGAGAAAGAAGAATACTGGACGCTGGAGGCGCTTTTGCAGGCCAACGGTTCCGACAGCCGGTTTAAGGCTTTGCTGGAGCGTTATCGCGGTGAA
>CAYFRE010000150.1:3235-3615 GCA_964345455.1 uncultured Syntrophomonadaceae bacterium
GGCGCCTCCTTTACCGTGGATCGGATCAAAAAAAGCCGGCGGAAACGCAGGCCCGCTCCGCCTTTTATCACCAGCAGCATGCAGCAGGTAGCCTCATCCAAACTGGGTTTTACCGGGCGGAAAACCATGGCTCTGGCTCAACAGCTTTACGAGGGAATCAATCTCGGCGGGGGGCAAACCACGGGGCTGATTACCTATATCCGGACCGATTCCACCCGTGTTGCCGCCCAGGCCCAGGCCGAGGCGAGAGAGTTGATTGCCCGTCAGTTCGGGGCCGATTATTTACCCCCCCGGCCTCCGCAATACCGCTCCCGCAAGAGCGCCCAGGAGGCTCACGAGGCCATTCGCCCCACCGCGTTGAGCAACACTCCACAGGCGGT
>CAYFRE010000151.1:0-3611 GCA_964345455.1 uncultured Syntrophomonadaceae bacterium
GTAACCGGCAAGCGCACTCACCGCCCCGGCCATTTTCACCACCGCGTTTTCGCCGAGAGTGGGGATCGAACCGTGGCAGGAGACCCCCCGGGCCGTGAGCCGGCTCCAGGCGGTCCCCTTTTCCCCCACCTGGATGAAGTAAATCATTTTTCCGTTGATCTCCAGGGGAAAAGGCGCCCCCTCGTTGATCGCAAAATCCGCCCGGATCTTTTCGGGGCAGTGCTCGACAAGATAGCCGGCCCCATGCCCGCCTCCCTGCTCTTCATCGGCGGTGGCGGCAATGATCAGCTCGCCGTTCATGGCGATACCTTCCCCGGCCAGGCGCAGCGCCGCGCAGACCTGGGCCGCCGCCAGGTCCTTGCAATCTATGGCGCCTCGACCGTAAACCATCCCGTCTTTGATCTCTCCGGAGAAGGGCTCAAAATCCCAATCGCCGCCTGCCGGAACCACATCCAGGTGGGATACAAAGAGCAGCTTCTTCGGGCCGGACCCGAACCGGGCGATCAAACTGCCCCGCCCTTCGGCCGACTCGATGATCTCGCAGGCAATTCCCGCCTCTTGCAACAGCCCGGCCAGGTAACGCGCCGCCGCCGTTTCGTTCCCCGGCGGATTGGATGTATCGATCTTGATCAGTTCGCTGAGAATCTTTTCCGGATTCAATTTTCACCACTCCATTCCAGTCTAATGATTACCTGATCTAATCATATAACAGGACCGCCCTGCCGGAAAGGGGGAATTGAGAACCGTGGCCAAACCCGGTCCGGAAGAATTGTAAATGAAATGAACTTATGTCGAAAGGGATTAACAGAGAAAGCTTTTTAGGGACCGGGTTGTTTCGGGATCGATATTTTCACGCAGCAGTTCAACAAACTGGTTCGCCTTTGAGAAACAGTTATCGATAATTTGCTCTGTGTAAGACCAGGGATTTACCCGATTTATCTCTCGAATTAAAATTTCATGCTCACGATCAGACATTGATTGGTTCAGCAGCAACGCCAACTTCTTGTGCAGGGGACTTTTCGCAAGGGTATAAATAAGAGGCAGGCAGGCCTTGAGCAGCGGTCTCTTTTCTTTTAGATTGAGTTTGAAATTCTCTACTTCACGCTTAAGCTGCAGGCCGATCCCGAGATAGAGGCCGTAATAGGAGAGGGCTTCGTTTTGCCATGGTTTTAAACCGCCATGCGAGGCGCCGAGAGTGCAGGAAAGCGCGAAAATCGAAGCGCTGCCATCGCAGACCCTCTGCAAATGCTCCTTGTGATCCCTGGTATCTGCCGACCGGCCGGGCATGTTGATCGTGCTGGCGGCAAAACGGGTGATCACCTCGGCCATCCCCTGGACAAACAGGGGATGGCTCCCCGCCAGGGTCAGGGCCAGCCCGAAGTAGAAATCACCGCAGAGGATCGCCTCCTTCGGAGAAAGAGTGCCGGAGGAGGCAGTAATGTCCCGGTGCGTTTCCAGGGCCAGGTGCAGAGCTTCCAGGGAGGCGGCCAGGCGATATGTTTGCGGGGATTCGGCCCGGCCGGATGCTGCAATCAAGAGAAAAAGAGCCGGACAGAACCGCTCTCCTTGTTCAGCTATAGCGATGAGATGTTCACGCAGCGCCGAGGGCGCCCGGGCGGAAGCCCTCCAGATGAGCCGCTCTACTTCTTGCATCGGCTCCGGGAGCAGCGCCCCCGGTTTTCTTGCAGGGTTACCGGCGTCCTGCTGCTGCTCAACATCTCCCCGCGGCTTTAGCGGGATAATCTTTCCCTTCACTGTATAACCCCTTAAGTTTACTCAGATTTATTATGCAGCGGCAGCAGTCTTTTGATACCACAGGAAGAAAGAGGAAGCAAGGCCGGGCCAATGTCTCCCGGGCTGACGCATGACAGACCGGGCCGGGCGGTCTTGCTATTTCTCTTCTTTATAATCTTCAAGAAGCTCCACAGAATCGCCCACTTTTACGCGGCCTCCTTTGATCACCCGTCCAAACAAACCCCGTTCCGCCAGCAGGCTAATACCCTCATAAGCATAGGTGTGCCGTTCAGCAGCATCTTTACCGATAGAGGTAATTTCAATAATTGCTTCACCGGCCCTGATCAGAGTTCCCCTGTCCAGGCCGCTTTCCGGCAAACCGCTCACCAGCAAATTCTCGGCGAAGCTGCCCGGAGCCGGTCTCCTGCCCAGCTGTCCAATCAACGGTTCCATAAACTGGTCCAGTAGAATGCCAACCTGCCTCTCACCGGGGCCGGCATGAGCGTCTCCCAGCAGTCCGCAACCTTCTTTCAAGAAACCCTTGCCCACATTGTGCTTGGGGACACCGCGTTTATCGGATAAACATACAGCGCAAATACGCCCGGGACACATTATTTAACCTCCCATTGTTTATTTACAAAACAAAAAAGAAGGCGGTGCCGGCGCTAAAGATTTTTCAGGCCGATACCGCCATCATTCCCTAGCTCTCCCCGGGACACCCCGGAGAGAGCTATTCATTATCTCCATTCGAGCTGTCAATCTCTTTCAATCTTTCTTCGATCAAACGAACCTGCTCTCTCAAGAACTCTGCCCGATGCTTAAGAGCATATTTTTCATCCGCCAAAGGCTCCTGATAAAACCGGGGCCGCTGGAACCCGTAACCACAAAACCCGCGCCCGGGAATCGGATTGGCGTATCCAGGCCGCTCATAACCGGAGCAGTACCCGGCAGCTCTTCCACTACGCGGGCCCCAACCCATGGGACCGCTACCATCTCCACCAGGCATAGCTTTACCTCCTTCCATTTAAGTAAGAATCAAAATTAAACTACCACCACCTGCGGCCGCGGCCGCGACCCCTTTCCAAGCCAAATCCGAAGCGGGGCCATCCAAATCGCCGGAATCCCCGGCGCCCGGTTGCCGGCGGAAAACCGTCCGTTTTAGATAGAGGCTGCGCACAGAAGCCGCGTCCCCACCCGGTCATCGGCCCGCCGCCTGAAGGACCTGATCCATCAAAACCTGGCATATCACAGGCACCCCTTTCTTAAGATGTTCAGTGTTAGGCATGCCTAACACTTCTTGATCTAACTTTACCTCAATCCAGGCAGAATGTCAACACTAAGGAAATTGAAGGCTGCCGCTTTTTTTCACTAAAGAGCTGCCTGCAACTTAAGCTATTGTCTTGAAAAAACAGATATCTATGACTAAAATGAATATCTTAAAGTATCACGAAATAAGCCTGTACAGCCAGCAAATAGGCTATAGCACTAGTAACATAGAAGTTACGACCCTAAAAAGCAGAGATAACACCCTATTATTCAACATTATGCGGTAATATTTGAACAATTTGGATCCGAGATGATACAATAAGTAATCTTTTAGGGAAGTAGTTAGTTGAAAATCGTGTTTCTTATACGATTCTAAAAACCTCTGTTATTTATTATGAGATCTGGCGAAGAGCCATTGATTAAACATTGTCTTTTTATGATACAACATTTAACAGCTATAAACATTTTGAGATATTTGGTGAATGTTAGCTCTTTACATTAACCTATTAGAACGGTTATAATATTATAAGTTTACGGGGCGTAGCGCAGTTTGGTAGCGCGCTTGGTTCGGGACCAAGAGGTCGCGAGTTCAAATCTCGCCGCTCCGACCA
>CAYFRE010000152.1:0-3588 GCA_964345455.1 uncultured Syntrophomonadaceae bacterium
TTTTCCATGCAGTCCCGGTTGCGGTCAACGGATTCCGTAATGAAGGAAGGAAAATGCTTGCTTCTTTGAGAAGTATTCTCTTAATCACCGCGCCGACAGGGTGATATGAGGGGGATGTTGCCATGTCGAAAAGGGCTTTAAAGAAAGAATTAATCCAAAAAGAAGACGGCCGGTACCTCTATCTATATTCCTGGACGATAGACGAACCGGTGAAGGGTCAAAAGAAAGCCAAGGTAAATCAGGTCAAAAAAAATAATAATTGATATCTGTTTGAAGACCGTTTGCTTCAGGATAAAAATGAGCGGGTGCCGCTCATGATTTTGACTCAATATTTAACGAAGAAGGGGAGTTTTGCTTGTCCGAGTTGAGATGGAACCCGGTCCGGCGGGAGTGGGTGGTCACGGCGACGCACCGCATGGACAGGGTGCTGCATCCGCCCCGGGACTATTGCCCTCTATGTCCCACTGTTCCGGGCGGTTTCAAAACGGAGATACCGCGGCCTGATTTCGATGTGGCTGTTTTTGAAAACCGCTTTCCCAGCCTGCATCTTGCGCCTCCCGAACCCGATGTGGCCGGGACCGGCCTGAGCCCGGTAGCCGCGGCCGGCGGGGTCTGTGAAGTTGTCGTGTATACCCCCGACCATGAGGGCAGCCTGGCCACTCTATCTCACGACCGGGTCATCCAGCTGATCTATGTCTGGCAGGATCGCTACCGGGAGATAAGCCGCCGGGAAGGGATCAGGTATATCTTGATTTTTGAAAACCGCGGTCCCGAAGTCGGGGTGACCCTTTCTCACCCGCACGGCCAGATTTATGCCTTTCCCTTTATCCCGCCCGTGCCGGCGCTCGAGCTGGCTTCGGCCCGCGCATACCGGCAGAAAAGAGGCTGCTGCCTCTTCTGCGACCTGCTCGGTGAGGAGATTGCGGACGGCCGCCGCATCATCATGGAATCGGCAAGCTGGGTTGCCTTTGTCCCCTTTGCCGCCCGTTACAGCTACGAGGTCCATCTTTACAGCCGGCGCTGCATGGCCTCGTTGACGGAGCTTCACACGACCGAAGTTGAGCAGCTGGCAAAAATGCTGCAAAAACTGGTTGCTTGCTACGATCGCCTCTTTGCAGCCCCTTTTCCCTACCTGATGATCTTGCACCAGGCGCCGGTCCGAACCGGCGGCGATGACGAGCGGGGCCATCTCCATTTTGAATTTTTTTCACCGCTGCGGGATCGGAACAAGCTTAAATTCCTGGCCGGCTGCGAACAGGGGGCGGGGACATTTATCAACGACGCCGCGCCGGAAGAGAAGGCTGCCGAGCTGCGGGCCTGCCTGAAGAAAAAGCAGGTATAGCAAAGATAGTGCCCTGTTAATCGATTAATTCCCCTTTAAAAGGGATACATTCTGGTCTTTTCAAGCTCCCCTTTGAAAAAGGGGGCCAGGGGATTTACAAACAAAAATATTTAGGTTACACGGCGCCGACCGGATGACGACAGGAGGAAGGTTCAGTTGAAAGTAAAAGCAACCGCACCCGGGCGGATCAATCTTATCGGTGAACATACCGACTATAATGAGGGATTTGTAATGCCGGCGGCGATTGATTACGCCGTCACTGTAGAGGCGGTAGCGCGGAAAGAGCGATACATAACCGCCGTCTCGGAAGGTTTTGGGGGCAGTGAGACTTTTTTTTTGAATCAGCTGGAAAGAGATGCAGGGGAAATCCGCTGGGTTGATTACCTTAAAGGGGTTTGCCGGGCTTTTGAGAAGGCCGGCTATCAACTTTCAGGAGCGCATCTCTCGATCTCCAGCCGGGTTCCGGTGGGTGCCGGCTTAAGCTCCTCGGCCGCCCTCGAGGTCGCCGCTGCCGCGGCGCTGGCCGGCCTTTCGGGACTTAAACTGGCGCCGCGGGAGCTGGCCCTGCTCTGCTGGCGGGCTGAAAATGAATTTGTCGGCGTGCGCTGCGGGGTGATGGATCAGTTTGCCGCAGCCTTGAGCCGGAGCGGCTCCGCCCTGCTGCTGGATTGCCGCACCCTGGAATATGAGGATATCCACCTGCCGCTGGAACAGTGCCGGCTTTTGATTGTCGACAGCCGGGTGCCGCGCAGCCTGGCTGCTTCAGAGTACAACCGGCGGCGCGAAGAGTGCGAGGCCGCGGTCGAGCACCTTGCTAAATTACTGGGGCGGCCGCTGCGCTCCTTGCGCGATGTAAACATAACAGAAATAGATAAGGTTGAGGGGATGTTGCCCGCTCTGCTTGCTAGAAGGTGCCGCTATGTAGTTGAAGAAAACGAAAGGGTGGTTGCTGCGGCCGCGGCGCTGCAAGCCGGTAAACTGCAAGAATTTGGGCGCTTGATGGTTCTTTCACATGCCGGGTTGAGGGATCTTTACCAGGTCAGCTGCCCGGAGCTTGATCTGATCGTGGAGACGGCTGTCCGGAGTCCGGATGTCTTAGGAGCGCGCATGACCGGCGCCGGTTTCGGCGGCTGTGCCATCGTGTTGTTAAAAAATGAGGCTGTTGCAGAAGCCAAGCGGCGTCTCGGCGAAGCATTTACCCACCGCGGATGGCGGAAGTCGAATTTCTACCTTACCTCCGCCGCCGCAGGCTTAACTGTCTCCCGGGCCACCCTTTAAATTTTCACTTTTTGAGTTCAACTTGCTAATTTAATTAAGACCGGGTTATTGTGGTAGAATGGTAAAAGTATATATGGCGAGGGATAGAGGATTTGAGCGACTGGATTAAATTCATGGGTACAGCCGGGGCCCGCTTTGTTGTGTCGAAACAGCTCCGCTTTTCGGCGGGGACCTGGTGCCGCTTGCAGGGGTTGAATATCCTCATCGATCCGGGCCCGGGAACGCTCCTCCGCTGTTTTGCAAGCAGGCCCAAGTTGGATCCTGAAAAACTCGACGCTCTCATCTTAACCCACCGCCACCTGGATCACTCCACCGATATCAATGTATTGATCGAGGCGATGACCAGGGGGACCTTCACTCACCGGGGGGCGCTCTTTGCCTCGGCTGACGCCGTCGAAGGTGAAGAGCCGGTTGTCTTCCGCCATGCCCGCCATTCGGTGGAGCGGCTGGAGCTGCTCCGGGAAGGACGGCGCTACCGGCTGGGTTCTTTTGAAATATCCGTGCCGGTGCGCCACCGGCATCCCGTTGAAACCTACGGTCTGATCTTTCAACTGCCTCAAGGGCGGGTTTCATTCATTAGCGACACCGCATACTTCCCGGAATTGGCCGAACATTATGCGCAAAGCGACATCCTCATTCTTAACGTGATGCTTTTTGAACCCCTTCCGGTCAAAGAGATCCAGCATCTCGACCTGGAAAGCGCCCGGATATTGATCAGTTCGATTAAACCGCGTTTGGCGGTGATGACCCATTTCGGGATGACCATGCTTAACCATAAGCCTTATCACCTGGCCCGGCGCTTGACAGACGAAACCGGGGTCCAGGTAATCGCGGCCACTGACGGAATGAAGATCGATCTGGAAAAGTATTCCACCAGTTAGTTAACTCGGTGCCTGGCACCGAGTTAACTAATTATAGGGAAAAGGCTACCCGAATGGTTTAAAATGGGATAAAATAGTGAAGAGAAG
>CAYFRE010000153.1:0-3503 GCA_964345455.1 uncultured Syntrophomonadaceae bacterium
TAAACCAGGGACTACCTCACCAGTAATGCCGCCCAGAATATCACCAAGACCGGGAACCATCTGGGCGTTAACACCAGCCTGCATGGCCTGCAAGCCGGGAACCATCTCCTCGTTAATGCCACCCAGAATATCATTAAGACCGGGAACCATCTGGGCGTCAACACCCGCCTGCATTTCGTTCATGCCCAAAACAATTCTATCCAACCCCTCGAGCATCATCGCAGTGGCCTGGAGCAAACCGGGATCTTCATCCGGTTGCGGGTCAGGATTGTTTAATAAATTATAGACCAGATCTAAGGTCGCTGTCGCATTTAAAATCTTCACATTATCAGGTTGCTCCGGATCTGCCAAGATTCCTCTAGCCAGCTCTAAATTGGAAATGTTCTCTGCTGTCCTGGCATTGATTCTGTAGATGCCGTTGATAACCGTATCCGGATCATCACGCGAACCAAGACCGGCCAGGGCTGCAGCCAATCCCTGGCTGATACCGGGGCTCTCCGGATCGGCATTGTCCAGACCAAATTTAATCAGGCCAAGACCTTCCACAACGCCCGACTCTCCATGAGCGGCCTTAGTCTTACTAAGACCATGCAGCACCGAAGCCAAGCCCTGGCTGATACCGGGGCTCTCCGGATCGGCATTGTCCAGACCAAATTTAATCAGGCCAAGACCTTCCACAACGCCCGAATCACCATCAACCGATTCGGTCATCTTGAACCCATGCAGTATATCGGTCAAGCCGCCTCCGACCGGGCCGGCCAGACCGGCGCGAACCGCGGAAATACCCTCGATGATGCCGGAATCATTATGTTCCGCCTTGGTCCTGGCGAAACCAAAGATCATATCTCCCAGGCCGGGGCTCATCTTATCGCTGAGGCCGGAACGGATGTCACCCAGTCCGGGAACTATCTGGCCGGTGAGGCCGGCTATGATGTCGCTCAAGCCCGGCAGCATTTCCCCGTCAATACCGGTCTTCATTGTTTGAAGGTTCCCGACGATATCCTCATCCAGCGCGCCGCCCAGGGTATCTAGCCCGCCGACCAGTTGCTCGTTACCGTCAATAAGTTCACCCACCCCGCTATGGATCTGCTCGGTTCCTTCATAGAGCTGGCTTAAACCAAAAAGAACGAATCCCTTTTTCGGGGTGTCCTCCGAGGCGGCGCCCACGGCGGCAAACAAGGCCAGGCAGACGACCAAACTTACGGCGGCAACCTTGCGGATAACCGCTTTGTCAGTGAGTTTCAATTATTTCCCCCCTTTTTTTTATTCAATGATCACAATTCAACCGGAATCCCAGGAGCCGGATCCGATCCCCCTTTCCTATGGTTTGTCCCGAAATCAAATAAAGAATATTCTATCTAATTTTATTCGCTGTTCGGTTAAAAATTCCTTCTAAATATTCATTATTGCGTGATTATTTACAAGATAGAGTCCGGCGAACCGAGTGCCGGAACCTGGAAAAGTTTTGAATTGAAGTAGAATGGGAGGAGCGAGGCCGGCTGTTTTCACCGGTCTTTGCCGCCAGTTTAACGCTTCAGGGTAATCTGCGGGAATGACGGGGTCGGTGAAAGAAGTTCTTTCACGGTAACGATGCGATAACCGCGCGACTGCAACTCCGGTATTATTAGACGCAAAAAGCCAGCCGATTGCTCCGTGGGATGCATCAGGATAATCGCTCCCGGAGAGAGGTTATCCAGGATCCGCCGCGCCATCACCTCTTCGCCGGGACGTTTCCAGTCGACGGTATCGAGGGTCCAGATGAGTAGGCGCATCCCCAGGTCTGCCGCCACCCGGCAGGTGGCGCTGCTGTACTCGCCCTTGTGGGGAGTGAAATAACGGGGCTGCTGCCCGGTGAGCCGCCGGATCGCCTCGTTGGTCCGGCGCAGAGATGCGGCGGCGTCATTGTAATCAAGATCCGGCATGACCTCGCCGTCATCATAGCCATGGTTGGCCAATTCATGGCCGCGGCTGTGGATCATTTGCAGAAGGTCCGGGAAGCGCTCCGCCCAGCGGCCGGCGATAAAAAAAGTGGTTTGCACATCGTGCTGCTCCAGGATATCCAGCATCTCCGGCAGGTATTCGTTGCCCCAGGCCACGTTGATCATGAAAGCAACTCTCTGCCGCGCGGGATTGCCTCGCTCGATTACCGCGGCGGGGTGATCTGCGGCCGTTACTGCGGGGCGAAGCTCCTGCCAGACCGGAGTTATCGCTTCGCCGGGATCGGCGGCCATCAGCCGGGCCAGCGTGGCCTGCTGATCGATCCGGTAGCCGTTCAGCTCGGGGATGACGGTGTTGTAGGCGCTGTTGTAGACGGCGTCCACCGGCGCAGCCCGGTGTTTCTCGGCGGCGGCGCGGACCAGCTCCGCCGGCTCCGAATCGGACGCGTCCCCGGTTTGACCGGGGTTGTCGCTCCCCTGGCCCGGTTCTTGCGGGTCCCCGGGGTCGTTGTGATCACCGGGATCATCTTCGCCCCGCCGCGCATCAAAAAGAGCCGGTCCAAATATGATGCCGGCGGCAAACGATGCAAGCAGGATTATAACGATAAGGACAATCAATAGAACCTTTTTTTTCTGCATAATTTCCAGCCTTCTCTCCGCGGCTACTTCATCTCTTGCCGCCGGGTTCTTCCGGCCGCCAGGCTCATGAGTAAACAGGCACGGTTCGCACTAAGACTTCATTCTAAACTCCCAGGCGCAATAATATCCCGCCGGATGGGGATCGGGCGGGCAGGCCAGGCACCTGGTCTCAATGCGGGAATCGATGGTCCGGGCAAAACCGCTGTATTCAACCAGGCCGACCGGCCGGCAGGGGAAGTCGGGCAGGTTCTTCCGCTTGCGGGCCGCCTGAACGCGGCAGTCCTTCATCCGGAATATGAGCAGTCCGCTTTCCGGCTCCAGGATCTCCTGCTTGTTGACAAAGCTGTAGAGTCTGTACCCAAGGGCCTTTTTTAGGGCGGCCAGGCCGCCGCCGCTTTCCAGGCCGAGAAAGGCCAGGATCCGCCGCGCTTCGAGAACGGTGAATTTCTCCCAGGCGGCGGCGTCAAGCCTGATGGCTTCATCCATGCCGCAGGCCTTCTCCACCTCCTGGAACCAGAGCCCGTCATGCGCCAGCCAGCGCTTGGCGAAGTCCGTCAGCAGCTCACGAAGCTGCTCTTTTGAGAGATCCGGTAGATCCACAGAGATTCCCCCTAACCGCGGGCGGGGCATGCCCCGCCCCTGCGAAAATATATTAATTCCGCGCAACAACAAAAATAATTTAGTGCCAAACCCCTACGATTTTAAAAGTAATTTTTATCTAATTCCGGAGGATTTTCCGGCACTAGTGTTCGAAATTCCAACTTCCAACTGCCAACCTCCAGTAGCCGTAGGGGCGACCCATGGGTCGGCCCAAACCCGAATTCTTTGTGCTCAAAAATAAACGCATTAAAGCTTCGAGCCCCGGAACGCACCAATCAATATCGCCGATATACGGCATAACCGCGGGACGGGGCATGCCCCGTCCCT
>CAYFRE010000154.1:0-3478 GCA_964345455.1 uncultured Syntrophomonadaceae bacterium
TAGTTTTAGGCTTTAACACCATGTTTTTCTTTTTACTCCTAAAGTCAGGTTATATCATTTATCCGGAAGTGTATCCAATCTCGCTATTCAGCGACATAATGTCTCAGTTCTCCTCTATATTTCTCATAACGTTTTTTACTATATATACTGAGTTTTTTACTCATATACTCTCTCATTCTTGCTCACATGCCCTTTTTAAATGAAAAAGTCCCCGATGGGACTATAAATAGCCAGGTATTTTAAGAATTCGCTATGACCAATTGTCATTCCACCGTAACGCCGGCCTCTTCCACCCGCTGCACAACCGCTCGCACTGGACCACGCCTCCCCTAAAACTAATTTTTTCCATAAAGATGGCGGCGCACGCTGTAAATATCCTTCACCTTTTTGATCCGTTTCATGATCTTCTCCAGCTGAAGACGATCTTTGACATTTATGGTCAGGTGAATTATCGCCGTATTATCGGGATCGGTGCGCCCGTTTACCGCGGTTATCTGCACCCGGCTCTCGTTGACCGCCGCCATGACATCGGCCAGAAGATTGGTCCGGTCATTTGCCTGCACCTCTATCGCTACCTGGTAAGATCGATCCACCCGCTCCTCCCAGGCCGCCTGCAGCAGCCGGCCGCTGGATGATTGAAATTGAACCAGGTTGGGGCAATCACGGCGGTGGACCGAGACTCCCCGCCCCCGCGTCACCAGGCCGGTAATGGCGTCACCCGGCACTGGATTGCAACAGCGGGCGATGCGCACCAAAAGGTTGTCAACTCCCTCGATAATCACCCCGGGATGGGATCCGGGCGGCCGCCGCTCCGGCCTGATCTCCGGCAGAGGTTCCTCTTTTAGGCCGAACCTGCGGCGGTACTCCTCGCGCAGTCTGCCGATGACCTGCTGCGGGGTGATCCCCCCGTAACCGACCGCGGCATAGAGATCCTCGGGCGAAAGCATATTGAATTTCTTGGCCACCTCTTCAAGCAGGTCGTTTTTCATCAGCAGGCGCAGATCGAAATCGAGACGGCGGTTCTCGCGTTCCAGCGTCTCGCGCCCCTTCTCAACATTCTCCTCCCGCTTCTCCCGCTTGAACCAGCTGCGTATCTTGTTTTTGGCCTGGGCGCTCTTCACTATATTCAACCAGTCGCGGCTGGGGGAACCGTGCTTGGCGGTGATGATCTCGACCATGTCCCCTGTTTTCAGGACATGATCGAGCGGGACCAGCCGGCCGTTCACCCGGGATCCGGTGCAGCGGTTCCCGATATCGGTGTGAATCCTGTAGGCAAAATCGAGGGGTATGGAGCCTGCGGGAAGATCGATCACGTCGCCTCGCGGCGTAAAGACAAATACCTCGTCGGCAAAGAGATCCATCTTCAGGTTTTCAATGAATTCGCGGGCATCGCGGTAATCCTGCTGCCATTCGAGCAGTTGGCGCAGCCAGGCCAGCTTCTTGTCAAACTCGCCTTCGTCGGTTATCTTCTCCTTGTAACGCCAGTGCGCGGCGATACCGTATTCGGCGGTGCGATGCATCTCCCATGTCCGGATCTGCACCTCCACCAGCTCATTCTCGGCAACCACCACGGTCGTGTGCAGCGACTGGTACATGTTCGGCTTGGGCATGGCAATGTAATCCTTGAACCGGCCCGGAATCGGTTTCCAGAGAGCATGGACCGTTCCGAGGGCTCCGTAACAATCCTTCACCGAATCTACAATTACGCGGATGGCGGTAAGATCGTAAATTTCATTGATATCTTTATCTTGCTCCTTCATTTTGTGGTAGATGCTGTAAAGGTGCTTCGGGCGGCCCCGGATCTCCGCAGTCAGGCCAACCGCCTCGAGCCTTTCTATAAGTATTCCGATCAGCCGCTTGATAAACTGCTCTCGCTCCTGCCTCTTCTTGGCCAGCTTGTCGGCGAGCCGGTAATAGGCGGCAGGCTGCATGTAGCGGAAGGCATTGTCTTCAAGCTCCCACTTGATCTTGTAGATGCCGAGGCGATGCGCCAGCGGGGCATAGATCTCCATCGTTTCCCTGGCGATCTCCTGCTGCTTCCGGGTATTAAGAAAGCGCAAAGTACGCAGGTTGTGCGTCCTGTCGGCCAGTTTGATCAGGACCACGCGGATATCCTCGGCCATGGCGATAAACATTTTCCGCAGGGTCTCGGCCTGCTGCGCCTCCTTGGAAGCAAAATCAAGGCGGCTCAACTTGGTTACTCCGTCCACGAGGGAAGCGGTCTCTCCACCGAAAGTGTCCCTGATCCCCTCCAGGGTTACCGCGGTATCCTCGACCACGTCGTGAAGCAACCCGGCTATGATTGTAGTCAGATCAAGTCCCAGCTCCGCCAGGATCATGGCCACTCCCAGGGGATGGGTGATAAAGGATTCACCTGATTCCCGGCGCTGCCCGGTATGAGCCTGGTAGGCAAAAGTATAGGCCTTCTCCACCAGCGCCCAATCATCGTCCGTGGGATAATGGCGCGCCAGCAGCTTTCTCAGTTCACCCAGTTTTCTCTCCTTTACCGTCATCTTTTTTCACTACCATCTTTCAAGATATTGATCCCGCCGGCGCTTTGAATTACAGCCGTTCCCGATACCGCCTATGCGGACCGCCGGTATTTGGAGCTGCGCCGCGCAATCGTTAACCTTTCAGCAGATCATCCCAGCAGGCTGCCAGCTCCTCCGGCGAAGCGTTTAAAAGCATCTCCTGGTAGCGTTGACAGCTTTCGCGCAACTCCAGGGCTTTTTGAAAAGACGGCGAACATTCAAAACAGCGCTCCAGACCGGGGAGATCATCCGGCAAAGACGGCCTCCCGTCCCGGCAGAGCCCCGCTTCGGCATAGATCTTCAGGCAGCGCTGCCAGAACTTTTCACCCGTCCCCGGCGCAAATTTATCCCGGAGCGATCCGGGAAAAAAGACTCCGCCGCTCCCGGATGCCGCCTCGGACCAGGCGCGGTATATTTCGCTCAGAGCGCTGCGCGACGGGAGGCCCAGATCCAGCAGCAGCCGGTTGCGCTTCCGGTCGGCGGATCCGTAAAGCAGCCAGATATGTATAGCGGCGTCACCGGAACAGTTTTTGAAAAAGGGCTCAAGCAGCTGCCCCGACAGGGGCAGATCGTAAAGCACGAGCAGCCGGCACCCTTCAAGCAGCGCCGCGTCTTTGTCACCATTATCTCTCCCGCTGCTTAGAAAAGCAAGCCTCTGCTCCGCCGGCAGGAGCCGCCTCAGCGCGGCTATGCGGAGCCCCGTGCCGGCAAAGATGACGGCCGGGGCGCCGTCCCCGGCGCTTAGAATCTCTTTCAGGACGGCCGGGCGGTTGCCTGCGCAGCGCCGGTCGATCACGGTAACCCGGCCGCAGGTGCGGCTGTCGCCGCTGCGCAGATCCTTCAACACCATATCGAGGGACGGCCGGTCGAGGTAGCTCCCCTCCCGGAGGGTAAAAGCCAGGTCAAATTGCCGGCCGCGACCCAGTAACGGTTCCAGCTCCGCAGCC
>CAYFRE010000155.1:0-3451 GCA_964345455.1 uncultured Syntrophomonadaceae bacterium
CGCCGAACTCAACTACCCGCTTTTGGTGGCAGGAAGGGCAAAAGTGACGGCGCTTGCATGAAAACGGCAGCAAGTATTCATGACCGCAGCCATCACACCTGACCCGGGCAAATCCAAAATGGAGATCGTCACAGTCCAGGTAGCTATAGATGACGTCCATCACGAAGGGGCGCCAGAAGCCGTAACTCTTTTCACCCGCGCCGGGCGCCACCAGCAGCGAGGGCCAGCCATCGCCGGGCCCGAAGTCCAGAAGCTTTTTCCCCTTGCTAGAGTGGCGTAGAGAAAGTCGTAGATTGCTCCCCGCTCTGCCCAGTGGTGACATAGGACATTAAACCCTTGCCGGTGTTGCCGCCGCCAACCACAGCAGGAAAATTTTACATCATGTAGAAAGTCATTCATGACCTTCCACTACCACGAAGCCGCGGCAAACCTGCTGATCAACGACGCGCTCTGTCCCGTTGCGGGTACGCTCGAGTTCAAGGTCTGCGCCGTAAACGTGAGAAAGACCGGCTGATCCGGCCTGCTATCTGCAATTAAAGCGCCCCCGCCAGAAGATGGCGGGGGTGCTTTAATTTAAAAGCCCCTGTCTTTCTCTTTACCTCCGGCAGACTTTCTTTCTGCCTGACAGGGAAGTCAGGGCTAGGGCCGCCCCCATGGCGGAGCCCAGCAGAAGCATGGCCAGGCCTCGGCCGCCGGGTGGCAAAGCGATATATTATTCAGAAATAACCGGATCAAAGGCGCTTTTTCCTTTTTTCATTTTTCTCTCGTTTGTTGACATGTGGTGTTGCGGCCCTGGTCCTAATTTTTCCCGGGCTTCGGTTGCAGGGGAGCGTTGCGCATCAGCGGATAGGTGCCAAACAGGGCGGCCAGTCCGATGATGCCGACCAAATTGAATGCAGTCATGGGCTTGACGTTTGACCATATCCAGGTAAACCATGAAGTTAAAACCCCGCCGTAATAAAGAAACATTCCGCCAATGATCAACATCGTGAGTGCAATTAATATGCGTGCCGGGCCCAACCGGTACCATAAACAATAAATCAGAAAAGTAAACCCGAATAGAAACAGGCCCACCATCAGGTCAACCCAAAAGTAGGGGATGAACCGGTAGCCGGTCATAAAGAATGCCGCAGGATGCACAATGTTGGACGGGACGATCCACCGGTTATACCCGGCCAGCATAACATACTGGCACACATTCAAGAGCAGCATGGTAACAAAGACTGCGCCCAGAACGGTGCCATAATACGCTTTTAAAAATTGCACCCGCGTGCTGCCCATGCCGATGGCTACAGGAAAGAGGCTGTTGAATCCGGTTATTGACACGACAGCGATGTTTATATAAACGGGAACCGAGATCTGAACATAGATGCCGGCAGGCAGGTCGAAGATGAGCCCGACGGCAAACCAGGCCGCCATTAAGGGCAACACGATATAGAGGAAAAGTATCTTGCCCAAAGCATTGCGCGCGGCATGATAAATTAAGAGAGTTTTCCATGCAGAGCGCTCATACCCGCACCTCCTGATCGCTCGTTATATTCAGCAGGTAATCCTGCATTTTTGCTTTCTCGATGGAGAGCCCCTTTTTCAGCGCCAGCTCCTTCCACTCGCTGGAAAAGGTGGCATCGAGCATCACTTTCACCATCGAGCCCGCTTCAATTTGCTCGAGCACTTTCCAGCCGGCAGAGGCCTCTTCCACCCTGTTTTTTTCTCCAGCCAGCCAGATGCCCCTTTCCCGGATTTTATCCATCGGCTCGTGGAGCAGCAATGTGTCGTTTTTCAGCACGGCAAGGGTTTCAAAAAGAACCTGCAGCTCCTCGATATGGTGGGTCGAGATCATAATCAGGCGCGGGTGGGCGGCGTGGCTCTCCAGCAGGGTTTCATACAATTTTTTGCGCGCGGCGGCGTCCAAACCGTTGATCGGCTCATCGAGGATCGTGACAGCGGCATTGCTGGACAGCCCGATAATATATTGCAGCGCGCTTTTCATTCCCTTCGATAATTGCGCCACTTTTTTCTTCTCTTCCAGCTTGAAAATTTCCAGCAGCCTTTCAGCTGTGTCCGGGTTCCAGTTGGAGTTGAAGTAGCGGCTAAAGTGCAAGGTGTCGCGCACAGTCCACATCCAGCCGAAAAGTTGTTCTTCTTGCATAAAGCACACATGCCGCACCGCCCGCGCATCATTGTAAGGGGCCATGCCCATAATTTTTACGCTGCCCTGGTCGGGGCGCAAGTGCCCGGCCAGCAGCTTCATCAACGTTGTTTTCCCGGCGCCGCTGCGGCCCCACAACCCTGTGATGACCGGCTCGCTTTCAGCGAGGGAAATATCCCGCAGAACCGGGATGTTCCGCTCGTAGCTGAAGGTCATGTTCTGGACGCGGATCATTTTTTCTCCTCCTCATCAATCATCCCGATTACCGCTTCGCTGCTCAGCCCGATTTGCTTCGCCTCTTTCAGCATGGGCAGGAGATAGTCGGCGCGGAACTTTTTTTGTCTTTCCGCCAGCAATTTTTTTCTCGCTCCTTTTTTGACGAACATGCCGATGCCGCGCTGCTTGTAAATAAGCCCTGCGTCGACCAGGGATTGTAGCCCGTTGCGGACAGTGGCCCGGTTGATATTATAGAAGCGCGACATCTCGTTTTCAGAAGGGACTTTTCCCTCTTCCTGCAGGCGGCCGTCGACAATTTCATCCATGATTATTTGGGCAATCTGCTGAAAAATTGGCTGGGATTCATCTAGCGACACTTTCAACGGGCTTCCTCCTTCCCGGAAGCAAGAGCCTAGTGTTGGATAGTTGTATACCTGTGTAACCAACTATACCATGATTGGCCCAGTTTGTAAAGGGGTTCATCGCTATTTACAGGATGAAATTCTGATAAAAAAGAGGAAAATCCGGCTCGATTAAATCTGTGGCCGCTGCGAACTCGTGCTCCCGAAACACATGTTGTAAAAAACGATATTTTTACTCCCAGGACCCGGCGGATGCATTTAAAAACATCCTTATTCTGGGCTTGACCCGGTTTGGTGGACACCCCTATACTTGATGTAATTGGAGAGGAGATTTTCACCGATGCCGAGAACACATCCCCCGTCCCCCCGGAATTTAAGCTGGAAGCGGTACGCTTGGTGAAGGAGGGGAACCGGAATATAGCAGATGTAGCCCGGGACTTGGGCGTGAGTGGACAATCGCTTCGCAACTGGATCCGGCAGCATGAGATCGACGAAGGACAGCGTGAAGGGCTGACCACCTCTGAGCGTGAGGAGTTACGACGCCTGCGCCGGGAGATCCGGACGCTACGAGAAGAGCGTGAGATTTTAAAAAAGCCGCTGCCTTCTTCGCCCAGGAGACCAACAGGACCCGGTAGAGCTGTTTCTGTTTGTGGAGCGTCAGAAGGCCAATCAATAATGCTGTCCGTTATCTTCCCTTCTTTCTTGAGCATTTTGAAAACTTCCA
>CAYFRE010000156.1:0-3440 GCA_964345455.1 uncultured Syntrophomonadaceae bacterium
GCTAACTGCGGTAAACCTGCCACCTCAATTTACACCAGTATACCGGACGCTACTTATTTTTGACCTTTTTCCTCTATACGCGCAGCGAGTACAAATAGGCGCCATGGACGGCCCCAGCTCTTGCAAAATTACTCAAACGATTGGCTGTTATGGCCTCTTATTACTTACTCTCAATGGGGATTTTACGCCAGCCCCAGCAGGCGGGCGGTTTGGGCCACCAGGAAGCAGATAACTATCCCGGTCAGCGTGGGGATGAGGAAGGCTGCGGCGGTCCACTTGAGGCTGCGCGTCTCCCGGTAGATGGTCAGCAGCGTCGTGCCGCAGGGAAAGTGGTTCAGCGAAAAAAGCATCACGCAGACGGCGGTGAGCCAGCTCCAGCCGCGATCCAGCAGCAGCACCTGCAGCTGCTCCAGGGAGCTCAGCTCCAGCAGCGCGCCGCTTGAGAGGTAGCTCATGATGACGATGGGGATGACGATCTCATTGGCGGGGAAGCCCAGCAGGAAAGCCATCACTATATATCCGTCCATGCCCAGCAGCGAACCGAAGGGGTGCAAAAGGCAGGCCCCCCATTCTAGAAGGGTGAAATCACCAACCATGGTGTGGGCCAGCACCCAGATGAGCAGCCCGGCCGGCGCGGCCACGATCACGGCGCGGCTGAGCACGAAAAGGGTCCGGTCAATGAAGGAGCGGACCAGGATCCGTCCCAATTGCGGTTTCCGGTAGGGAGGCAGCTCCAGGGCAAAGGTGGAGGGAAGCCCCTTGAGCACGGTTTGGGAGAGTATCCTCGAGACGGCCAGGGTGACGGCCGCCCCGAGCACGATTGCCGCCAGTATGGCCGCCGCGGCAATAAAGGACCCGGAAAGAGCGCCGGCGCCCCCGCCGCCGATAAAGATTGACGCCAGTATAATCAAGGTGGGAAAGCGGCCGTTGCAGGGGACAAAGTTGTTGGTGAGCATGGCGATCAGCTTCTCGCGCGGCGAATCGATAATCCGGCAGGCGATCACCCCGGCGGCATTGCAGCCGAAGCCCATGCACATGGTCAGCGCCTGCTTGCCGTGGGCGCCGGCTCTCCTGAAAAAGCTGTCGAGGTTGAAGGCGACCCGCGGCAGGTAGCCCAAGTCTTCGAGAAAGGTAAACAGCGGGAAAAAGATGGCCATCGGGGGCAGCATTACCGAGACCACCCAGGCCAGGGTCCGGTAGATTCCAGAAACCAGGGCTCCCTCCAGCCATGCCGGCGCCCCGGCGGCGGCGAATAGAGCACTCAGGCGCTCCTCCAGCCAAAAAAAAGCCTCAGCCAGAAGCTGCGAAGGGTAGTTCGCCCCGGCAAGGGTAATCCAGAAAACAACGCCGAGCAGGGCCAGCATGACGGGAATGCCGAAGGTTTTCGAGGTCAAGAGCCGATCCAGGCGGCGGTCCCATTGCCGGGTCCGGCCGTCTGTTTTACTCGTAACCTGTTGGGCGATTTTTTCGGCAGTTTCGAAGATAGCGGTAACAACAAGATCCGCCGCCGTTTTACCGCCGCTCTCTTTTTCAAGGAGAGCCCTGGCAGAGTCAATATTTGCCGTCAGCGCTTCGTTTTTCTGTAAATCGATTTTTAGATATCGGTTAAGCGAGCTGTAAAATGAGCTTTCTCCATCCAGCAGGCGCAGCGCCACCCACCGGCTATCCAGTTCTGACGGGACAATTTTGCGTACGGCAGGCTCGAGCTGCGCCGCCGCCTCTTCGAGCGGGCGGCTGTATCCAATTCTCAGCGGCTCTGCGCTCATTTTTCCGGCGGCGACCCGGCAAACCGCTTCCTGCAGCTGCCGCAGCCCCCGCCCATCACGGGCATTTGTCCCGACCACGGGGACGCCGAGGAGACGTGAAAGCGCCGGCAGATCCAGCCTGATCTTATTTCGCTCCGCCTCATCGAGCAAATTTACACAGACGACCACGCGAGTCGTGATTTCAAGAATCTGCAGGACCAGGTTTAAGTTCCGCTCCAGGCAGGTGGCATCGGCTACCACCACCGTGACGTCGGGACGCTCAAAACAGATATAGTTTCGCGCCACCTCCTCCTCCACTGAAGTGGCGAACAGGGAATAGCTGCCGGGCAAATCTACCAGCAGATAATCCTGCCCGCGGTAGTTGTATCTTCCCCGGGCATGAGTCACCGTTTTCCCGGTCCAGTTCCCGGTATGCTGCTTCATCCCGGTGAGGCTGTTAAAAACGGTGCTTTTTCCGGTATTGGGGTTGCCCGCCAGGGCGACGACAATCAGTTCTTCAGGGCATTTCTCGCCCCTGGAATCACCTCTGGAGAGCTTCAAACCAGTTGACTGTTTCGTTAAACCCACGGCCCGACGCTCCTCTTGGATTTAGTATGCCGGTGTGATCAGTATCTGCGAAGCATCCTGGGAGCGCAAGGCAATTACCGCCCCGCGGATAAAGTAAGCCGTGGGGTCCCCGGAAGGGCTTTTCTGAAGAGCGGCCACCTCCGTGCTGAAAGTCAGCCCCAGATCCAGCATTCTCCTCCTGGCGGCGCCGGTTACATTTATCTGCATCACCTTGCCGCAGCGGCCAACCGGCAACTCATGCAGCGGAATTAATCCCCGGTTCATTTTTTTAGCCCCCTTCAAAAGGTCTTATTTTTCCCGCGGCAACATAAGCTAGCCGCGGGAAAAAGTTTTTCTCTGGGCTAATATATGCCGTTAAAAATGTAATGCTACAGGCGATATCATCGTGAAGTGAAAAATAAACTGTTTCAGGGAGCATTACAAAACGAGATGACTGACGACCGGGAGTTTTATACCTTTCGCGGGTACCTGATGATGCAGGATCAGCAGCAGATGACTCCGAGCATGGAGGACTACCTGGAGATGATCTACCGCAGTCACCTCCGGGAGGGTTACGTCCGCACAAGCCAGCTGGCCGCTCAACTGAATGTTCAGGCCTCCTCTGTCACCAAGACCGTTCAGAAGCTGACCAAACTGGGGCTGCTGAATTACGAGCAGTACGGGCTGATCCGGCTTACCGAAAAAGGGAAACGAATCGGCAGCTTTCTTCTTAAACGTCATATCCTGATCGAGAAATTTTTAAAGCTAATCGGGGTGAGAGAGCCGTATTTGCTGCGGGATACGGAGATGATCGAGCACCACCTCAGTTTAAATGCATTTCACAAGATCAAACTCCTCTACAAGTTTCTCAAGGCCAATCCCGCCGTCATGGAGCAATTTAACCGGTATAAACTAGACCGTCTTAAACCCAGCCAGGGTGATTAAAAGTGGATTCTGGGACAACAAGGAACGTCCCCGGTGTCCCACGTCACCGGTGCCCTGCAAAAAAGACTTGTATTTAACCCCGCAATATAGTAGAATCCTGAGTGCGGGGGCCATTA
Organism: uncultured Syntrophomonadaceae bacterium; assembly: GCA_964345455.1. Classification (GTDB taxonomy): domain Bacteria; phylum Bacillota; class Dethiobacteria; order DTU022; family DTU022; genus JAAZIN01. The sequence goes on from CAYFRE010000156.1 coordinate 3,374, forward strand.
GCTCAGCTGGTAGAGCACCTGACTCTTAATCAGGGTGTCCCGGGTTCGAGACCTGGATGGCCCACCA
>CAYFRE010000157.1:0-3382 GCA_964345455.1 uncultured Syntrophomonadaceae bacterium
ACTGTCATCACCCGATCAACCTCCCTCTTCCCGCTGCGGCTCGCCGGTGGCGACCGCTGAATTTGTTGCATTGTTGTAGGCTTGGTCCAGGGGCATAATCAGGCTGAAGGTGCTCCCCCGCCCGGCGACGCTTTCCACGTCGATAACCCCCCCATGCGACTGGGCAATCCCCAGGCTGACCGAGAGGCGCAGCCCGGTTCCCCTGCCCACCCGTTTGGTTGTAAAGAAAGGATTGAACACGTGAGGCAGATCGACATCATCGATCCCGCTCCCGTTGTCGCTTACATTCACCGCAACAACCTTTTCCGGGGCGCAGGTTTCAATAACGATTCTCCCCTTCTCCCCGTTCCCCTCGAGCAGCGCCTTGCTTTCAATGGCATCCTTGGCATTGAGCAGCAGGTTGATGATGATCTGCTCGAGCCCATGCTCGTTCCCAAGCAGCTGCGGCAGCGAAGGCGCTAGCTTCGTCACCAGCTCGATATTGCTTTTCTCAATCTGGTACGAGAGCAGGCCCAGTGCGCTCTCCACGACCTTGTTCAGATCGATCTCTTCAAAAGTATATTCTTCCTGGCGGGAGAAAGTAAGCAGGTTCTGGATAATTCGCTGGCAGCGCGTGCCGCTGCTCTTTATATCTTTGATCAGCTGGTAATGAGGACTCGAAGGGTCGGTCTCCCGGAGCAGCAGCTGTGAATTTCCCACTATGGCCGTGAGCGGGCTGTTCAGCTCGTGAGCCACCCCAGCGGACATTTCCCCCATGGAGACAAACTTGATTGAATCGACAAACCGGGTCACATCCTTGGCGTAATAGGTCACGCCGTAGGGCTCGTTATCCCCGGTGTAAGCCGGGTAGGCGAAGATGTCGAGCACCCGGTTATACCGTGTCCGTGACTGCAGGTAAGCCGTTCTCTGGGTGCGGACGACCTGATCGGCCAGGCAGGGGTTGCACTTCGATTCGCGCCCGTAAAAAAGGTAGTAGCACCTCTGACCCAGAATATCCTCTTCAGACATGGTGAAAAAATCCATTACCGCCTGGTTCACCCTCTGGACCCGGCAGTCGCGGTTGATGAAAACAAGCAGGTCGGTCACCGCTGAAAATGTGATCTCCCACTCTTGTTTGTGCTGCCAGACCTCGTTGTAAAGGCGGGCATTTTCCAGACCCACCGCCAGCTGGTCGGCAACCTGTTCCAGGAAAAGAAGGTCGCTCTGATCAAAGCCCTGATCGCAGATCACTTCGAGCACCCCGACAACCTTTTCTTTAACCAGAAGCGGGATCAGGATCATCGAGGGAAGCTCGCCGCTCAATGCACCCGGCGCTTCCGCATCCCGGTAATCGATGAGGATCGTTTTTTTCTCGCTGAGAACCTGCCAGAAGGCCTCGGTAGCCTTCTCCCCCTTTTGCGCCCCTTCCTCTGAGCCTCCGACATCCCTGGCGGCCGCGCCGTCTTTGTGGTTGGTCACAAAAACAGTGCGGTTCACCAGGGTTCCCTTGTCAATAACGTAAAGGCTGAGCGTATCAAACGAGACCACCGCCTGCATCTTGGGAATTACATTTTCAATGATCTCCTGGAAGGACATCTCGATGCCGATCCCCTTGGCCAGCTGATTGATGATCTCGAGCTGGATATTGCGCCGGGTAGTTTCATAGATCTTCTTTTTCAGCTCGACGTAATAGGATTTTTTCGAGCTGTGGATCCCGGTCAGCTTCTCAATCAGCGCTTTTTTGTTTTTAATGACCATACCGCTCACCCTTGTTCAAATTAAAGTGCGGCCCGGAAAATTTCAATGATATCGGTAACATCGGCATCCCGCGGGTTGGTAATGAAGCAGGCATCCTTGATTGCATTTTCGCTTAACTCGGACAACACATCTTCGGGCAGGCCCAGTTCGGCCAGGCCGGAGGGGATGCCCACATCCTGGGCCAGCTCCCAGACCATCGCTATGGCCTTCTCCGCGGCTTCGCGGGGGGTCATCTGCTCCACCCGCGCCCCCATGGTGGCGGAAATCCGCACATACTTGTCGATTGACGAGAGCAGGTTGAAGCGCATCACGTGCGGCAGGATAATGGCACTGATCTCGCCGATGGGCAGATCCAGCCGCCCCCCCACCTGGTGGGTCATGGCATGGGCCAGCCCCAGAACGGCATTGGAGAAAGCAATCCCGGCATGCAGGCTCGCCTTCCCCATGGCCTCCTTGGCCTCTTCGTTGACCTGGCTGGCCACGGAGGCGCGCAGGTTATTCGAGATCAGCTCGATGGCATGCAGGGCATGAATATCGGTCATATCGGTCGCCGCCAAGGAGAGATAGGCTTCGATGGCATGGCTCAGCGCCTCCATCCCGGTCTGGGCGGTAACCCGGCTGTCAATCGTGGAGAGAATCAGCGGGTCGGTGATGGAAATATCGGGCACCAGCGATTTGGAGATAATGGTCATTTTGATCTTTCTCTCGCTGTCGGCTATAATCGAGAACTGGGAAACCTCGGAACCCGAGCCGGAGGTGGAGGGGACCACGATCAACGGCGGCAGCGGGTTTTCAATCAGGTCGATTCCTTCATATTCCTGGATTTTACCCTTGTTCGTGGAAAGAGTGGCCACCGCCTTGGCGGCATCGATGGTGCTGCCGCCGCCGATAGCCAGCACAGCGTCACAACCGTTCTCCGCGTAAAGCTGCGCTCCCTCTTCCACTTCGTAGTCGCGCGGGTTGGCCGAAAAACCAGACCAGATCTGGTAATCCAGCCCGGCTTCTTCCAGGAAAGACAGCGCTTTCTCGACCCACTCGTGCTGGATGACCCCCCTGTCGGCAACCAGAAAAACCCGGGAAGAGCCCAGGCGACTGCAGCATTCACCCACCTGGTTCAGAGAACCTTTACCGAAGATTATTTCCGGGGCCATAAATTTGCTGATATACATTACTATTTCATTCCTTCGCTATTATTAGGCTAGAAGGAATAAAGTAAATCTACAGTCTAATCTTTAATGTTTTAATGTTTCTACAAGGATGGGCAAAAATCCTTTATTTACTCACTTTCATCAAAAAGAAAACCCCGGCGCATTGCCGGGGCTGCGTAACAAGGATGTTCCGGAGACTGTTCGCTTAACGTAAAGACTAAACCCTGCCCTTGGCGGGAATTCTCTTTGCGGTACCGGGGCTCAGATATGCCATCCAGTAAACGGCAGCCACGAAGAGCACGCCGCCGATAAGGTTGCCGATCGTTACGGGGATCAGGTTGTTCAGGAAAAATCCCTTCAGGGTCAGACCTTCAATAACTGCGGGATCGAGCAGCGCCCGCAGGGCTTCGTGATTTTTCAAGGCCAGGCCCATCGGGACAAAGTACATGTTGGCGATACTGTGCTCAAACCCGGCGGCAACAAAAGCGGCAATCGGG
>CAYFRE010000158.1:0-3378 GCA_964345455.1 uncultured Syntrophomonadaceae bacterium
CGGCCGAGTACTCGTAAATCGCCGCTGCCAGCGCCTGCGCGGGCAGTTTATCCTGTGATAAATGCGGCAGGAAGGTCTTTGCATCCAGAAAGACGGCGTGTCCGCCCACAGGTTTGACAATTGGCACGCCCAGCTCGCTTAACCGGGCCCCAAAAGAGGCAACCTGCTCCACCCGGTGACGGATATAGGCGTAATCCATGGCCTCGCGCAGCCCCCGGGCAAAGGCTTCCATATCCCGTCCGGTCATACCCCCGTAACTGGGCATCCCCTCAAAGACAACCACCATCGAGGCAGCCTGGCGGTAGAGTTCTTCGTCATTGAGAGCCAGAAAGCCGCCCATGTTGACGATGCCGTCCTTCTTGCCGCTCATCGTGCAGCCGTCGGCGTAGCCGAACATCTCCCTGACAATCCCGGCAATACTTTTATCATGGTAGCCGGCTTCACGCTCTTTGATAAAGTAGGCATTCTCGACACAGCGGGTGGCATCAAAGATCACTCTGATGCCATGTTTTTCTGAAAGGCGCTTGACTTCGCGCAGGTTTTGCATGCTCACCGGCTGTCCGCCGGCCATGTTCACGGTAACGGCGACCGAGATGTAGGGGATCTTCTCCGCGCCAACCCGATCGATCAGCTCCGCATATTTATTCAGGTCGACATCACCTTTGAAGGCAATATTTTCTCTTTGAGGATCGTGGGCCCCGTCGATGATCACGTCGACGAATGTGCCCCCGTTCATCTCCTGGTGCGCCCGGGTGGTGGTAAAGTACATATTGCCCGGGATATACATCCCCGGCTTGATCAATATTCTCGAGATAAGGTTCTCGGCGCCGCGGCCCTGATGGGTGGGGACAACATATTTGAACCCGAACAGCTCCCGTACCGTCTCCTCAAGATGAAGCCAGTTGTTGCTCCCTGCGTAAGCTTCATCCCCTACCATCAGCCCGGCCCACTGGTTGTCGCTCATGGCATTCGTTCCGCTGTCGGTAAGCAGGTCAATATAAACATCCCGCGATTTCAACAGGAAAGTGTTGAAGCCGGCATCCTCGATCCGTCGGGCCCGCTCTTCAGCCGGCAGCAGGGTGATCGGCTCAACCACTTTGATTTTGTAGGGTTCCGGTAAAATATGATTCAAGTTGATGCCTCCCTGATCTCATTATTATACTGGCACGGCACCTGTTGGGGCGAGGTATATTCGCCCCTGCAATCTACTTTCTACCATTCCGGGCCTTCTCCTGTGTCATTGAGCGCAGCGAAGAATTTCAGCGCGGTTTCAAGGTGGGAAAAAGAATGACGTCGCGGATGGAGGGGCTGTCGGTCAGGATCATCACGACGCGGTCAATTCCGATACCCAAACCGCCTGCCGGAGGCATCCCGTATTCGAGAGCGTTAACAAAATCCTCGTCCATCACGTGGGCCTCGTCGTCGCCCGCTTCCCGGCGGGCCAGCTGCCGCTCAAACCTCTCCCTCTGATCAATGGGATCATTCAGCTCGGTGAAGGCATTGGCCACCTCCTTGCCGGCAATGAAACCTTCAAAGCGGTAGGTCAACCGGGGATCCGAGTCCATTTTTTTTGACAGCGGCGAGACATCGATGGGATATTCAAGGATAAATATAGGCTGGCGCAGCTGTTCTTCGCAATAGGTTTCAAAGAAAAGGTTGAGGATCTCCCCCCAGCTGCTTTCGCCTTCCAGCTCCAACCCGGCTTCGCGAGCCGCTTCCCGGGCGCCGGCATCATCATTGATTTTAGAAAAATCTACGCCCGCATACTTGCGCACGATGTTGATCATCGTCTCCCGGGGCCAGGGTGGGGTCAGATCAAATGTCTCTCCCTGGAAAGTGGCTTCGCTTCTTCCCAATACCCGCATGGCGCATTGATAGATCAGGTTCTCGGTGATATACATCATATCTTCATAGTCGGCGTAGCTCTGGTAGATCTCGACCGTGGTAAATTCTGGATTGTGAAAAGGAGAAACCCCCTCATTACGAAAGATCCTCCCGATCTCGTAGACCTTGTCCAATCCCCCGACGAGAAGACGCTTCAGATGAAGTTCAGTGGCAATACGCAGGTAGAGTTTGATATCGAGAGCGTTGTGATATGTAATGAAAGGGCGGGCCAGGGCGCCCCCGGCGATCGTCTGCATGATCGGCGTCTCCATCTCCAGGAAGCCCCATTCGTTCAGCACATCACGTATCGTCTGTATAATTCTGCTGCGGTCGATGAAGGTTTGCCTGACCTTCTCATTGACAATGAGATCCACATAGCGCTGGCGGTAGCGCAGCTCGATATCCTTCAGCCCGTGCCATTTTTCGGGGAGCGGCCGCAGCGCTTTCGTCAGGAAGCGGTAATCGTGCACCGCCACCGTGATTTCTCCCTTTCTGGTCTTGAAAATCGGCCCCTTGACGGCAATAAAATCACCGATATCAAAAAGTTCGATCAGGCTGTATTTCTCCTCACCCAGCTGGTCAAGACGGAAATAGACCTGAATTCTTCCTTTATTATCATGCAGGTCGGCAAAAGTAGCCTTGCCATGCGTGCGGATACCGGTTAACCTTCCGGTGAGAGAAACCTCTTTGTTTTCCAGCCCCTCAAATTGCTCGACAACTTCTGCCGAGTAGTGGCTGGCGACAAACTTGCTTCCAAAGGGATCGATACCCTTCTCTCTCAGCTGAACCATCTTCTGGCGCCGGGCCTTCATCAGTTCGTTAAGCTGATCCTGCTCCATATAAAATACCTCCAGAAATTTAACTTATTTCGAGAATCTTGTATTTAAGCGATCCTGCCGGAACTTTCACCTCGACTTCTTCTCCAATTGTTAACCCCAATATGGATCGGCCTACCGGAGATTCGTTGGAAATCTTGCTGTCACCGGGATCCGCCTCGGCGGTGCCAACAATGGTAAAGCTGTATTCACGGTTCGTTTCAATATCTTTGAGCTTGACTGTTGAGCCGACCGCCACATAATTGTTGTTGCTGTCGCTTTTTTCAAGAATCCGAGCCCGGCGCAATATCTTTTCCAGGGTAATAATTCTGCCCTCGACAAAGGCCTGCTCGTTCTTGGCATCCTCATACTCCGAATTGTCGGTGATATCGCCAAAGGTAATCGCATCTTTGATCCGGGCGGCAATTTCTTTTCGTTTGACCGATTTCAGAAAAAAAAGCTCCTTTTCCATTTTCTCCAAGCCGCCCCTGGTTAAAAGGACCTCTTCATTGGCCATGTAATGATTCTCCCCTTCAAAGGAAATTTAATCTGAAAGAACATTACAATATTATGAGCTTTTCCCGGGGCATATGCGTTTAAACGGTTAAAATAAAAAACGGAACCGCCTGTGAACTCATAAATTGAGTGTCAAGCGATTCTTGACACTGCGCGCATAGCC
>CAYFRE010000159.1:0-3335 GCA_964345455.1 uncultured Syntrophomonadaceae bacterium
CATCGCGCTGGCCAAAAAGGCGGACCTGTTTGTGGTGGCCCCGGCCACGGCCAACACCCTCGGGAAGATGGCCGGCGGCGTTGCAGACAACCTTCTGACCACCGTCCACCTGGCGGCGCAGTGCCCGGTGGTCCTGGTTCCATCAATGAACGAGCGGATGTACCGGCACCCGGCGGTTCAGGCCAACCTGGCCCGGCTGCGCGAACAGGGCTGCCGGATCATGGAACCGGACACCGGAGAGCTGGCCTGCGGAGTTTCCGGCAAGGGGAGGATGCCCGAACCGCAGCAGATTGCAGATTTTATCAGGGCTCTTCTAAGGTCAAAAGATTTCCGGGGGATCCGCGTCCTGGTTACCGCCGGCCCGACGCGGGAACCGCTTGACCCGGTCCGCTTTATCAGCAACCGCTCCACCGGGCTGATGGGCTATGCCGTGGCCCGCGCCCTCGCCGAGAGGGGAGCGGAGGTGGTTCTCGTCAGCGGACCGACTGCCCTGAGCTGTCCCGCGGGGGCTGAACTGGTGCCGGTGACCACGGCCCTGCAGATGTACGAAGCGGTGATGGAGCATTTTGCAGAGTGCAGCCTCGTGGTGAAGGCGGCCGCGGTGGCCGATTACCGGCCGGCGGAGGCGGCGGAGCAGAAACTGAAGAAAGAGGCTTCCGGGACCGCGTTGCAGCTGCAGCCGAACCCCGATATTTTACAGGAGCTGGGCCGCCTCAAGGGGGAGCGTATCCTGGTCGGTTTTGCCATGGAGACGGAACAGGCCGAAAAGCATGCCCGGGAGAAGCTGCAGCGGAAAAATCTTGACCTGATCGTGGTAAACGATCTCACCGTTCCCGGCGCCGGATTTGCCGCCCCCACCAACCAGGTCTGCATCATCGACCGGGAGGGGCAGGCTGAAGAGCTGCCGCTGATGCCGAAGAAGATCCTGGCCCACCATATTCTTGACCGGGTCCGGCCCCTGCTCCCGTAACCGGGCGGCGCATGTGCGGTCCGGCTACATCAGGCCGTTGATCAGATGCGACGTAACGAAGATCTCGATCAGGGCGGCACAGAGGAGCAGCACCACCACCAGGGGAATTACCGAGACAATTTCTTTCCAGATATATTTGAAGCTCTGCAGGCGCGTTTTCTCAGGCAGCGGAGAGGCAATGCAGTGGTAACCCAGTTTTAAACCGAGGGCGCCGCAGAGAAAGAAGGCAAAAAGTTCGAAGATCCCGTGCGGCAGGATCCCTAAAATGATCATCTCCGCGACCGAGTTTCCCATGGCCCGGCAAGATGCCGCAACGATGCCGAGGATATAACCGTTCATGAAAAGAGTGGCCAGCGGGGAGATGCCGGCGAACACTCCCAGAAAGAGCATCTGGACCATGGCCATAAAATTTTTCAAGAAGATCATCAGCGACGAGATCAGGGGGGGATTCCCCAGGATCAGGTCAAAGAGATTCTGCAGCTCACCGAGCTGTGTTTCCAGCCCGGAAAGAGAGCCGCCCTGTGGAACGCCGCCAAGGTAAGATAAGAAAGATCCGGCCAGAAAAAATATCAGGGCCAGAACAAGCCAGTTGCGGTTCTGCCTGAGGACATCTTTAACCGGCATGAGGAGGGAAAACACTGGCATCAACCTTTCGTTATTTATGGTTTTGCTCATTGCTGCATTCATTCTATCAAAATAAGCGCCTTTTGTTAACAAAAGAAGATGCATGAATATGCAGAGATCCTCATCGATCTGATCAGTGACGCCGTGGACCGCCCCTTCGACTACCGGATTCCGCGGCATCTTCAGGGGAAAGCGGTACCGGGGTCGGCGGTGCGCGTTCCCTTCGGCCGCCGCGAGTACCGCGGTTACCTGCTGCGGCTCCTGCCGCAGCCGGCGGTCGACGAAGTGCGCGAGATCATCTCCGTGGAAGGGAACGATCCGCTGTTGCAAGAGGAGCAGCTGGCTCTGCTCCACTGGATGGCACACCGCTTTTATTGCCGCAAGATCGAGGCGATTCATGCCCTGCTGCCGGCTCCCTTTCGCGAAGGGCGGCCGCTCATCCCTCGCGTTCTTGCCCTGACCGGCGCCGCGGCGGAGGCGGATCTCTCCCGCGCCCCCGTGCAGCGGAGCGCCGTCGATCTTTTACATAAACACGGCCCGCTGGACCGGCGGGATTTGACCCGCCTAGGTGTGCGCAGCCATACGGTGCGCACACTGCTGCAGAAAGGGCTGCTCGAGGAGACGGCCGCGACGGCCTCATCGTTCAGGCCGCCGCCTCCTGTCACCGGGCCGTCCGGACCCATTCCCTTGAAAGAAGAGCAGCAGCGCGTCTACACGGCGATCTGCTGCGCTCTTGGCGGGCGCAGCGCTGAAAAGATGCTTCTGCACGGAGTGACCGCAAGCGGCAAAACCGAGGTCTATTTGCAGGGGATTGCCCGCTGTCTCGAGCAGAGCCGGGGGGCGCTGGTGCTTCTCCCCGAAATCTCGCTGACACCGCAGATGATCGAGCTTTTTGCGGGGCGTTTCCCCGGGCAGGTGGCGGTGCTGCACAGCCGCCTGACACCCGGGGAGAGGGCGAAGCAGTGGCAGCGGATCCGCCTCGGCGCAGCTCCGGTGGTCCTCGGCGCGCGCTCCGCCGTCTTTGCGCCCCTGGAGAAGATCGGTTTGATCGTGATCGACGAGGAGCATGAAAACAGCTACAAGCAGGAAGATGCGCCCCGCTATCATGCCCGTGAAGTGGCCTGGTGGAGAGCGCGATACCACGGCGCTCTCCTCCTTCTGGGCAGCGCCACCCCTTCGCTGGAAAGTTACTACGAGGCGGAGCTGGGGCGAGCCCGGCTTCTCGAGATGAGCACGAGGGTAACCCCGATGGAGCTTCCGGCGGTGACCGTGGTCGATATGCGCGAAGAGATGCGTCGGGGCCACCGCCAGATCTTCAGCCGGCCCCTTCTCGCCGGGCTGGAGGAAGTCCTGGAGCGCGGCGAGCAGGCGCTGCTTTTTCTGAACCGGCGCGGCTTCGCCGGCTTCATTCTCTGCCGCGAGTGCGGCCACGTGCTCCGCTGCCCTCATTGCGCCGTCTCCCTGACCCTGCACCTCGACCGGGCGCGGATGGTCTGCCACTACTGCTCGCACGAAGAGCCCGTGCCGCAAACCTGCCCCGAATGCAAGGGGGTCAAGATCCGGCACTTTTCGGCCGGGACCCAGCGTGTGGAGAGCGAGGTGAAAAAGCTCTATCCGCAGGCCTCCCTGGTGCGCATGGACAGCGATACCACCGCGCAGCGGGGATCCCACCGGCGCCCCTACCGGCGCTTCCGCGAGGGGAGAGCAGATATTTTAATCGGCACCCAGTTGATCGCCAAGG
>CAYFRE010000160.1:0-3335 GCA_964345455.1 uncultured Syntrophomonadaceae bacterium
CGATACGGCGCTCAAAGACCAGGCCAGGACCAGGATCACGCAGGCGAAGCGAACCGACTTCATCCCCGAAACAAATGTATCCATGGCCTCAGCGAACTTAAGAATCCGTTGCACCAGAGCCAGCACCAGGGCTACCAGCGCGCCGATCAATGAGGTCCAGAGCAGCACGATGCTGGAGTCGGCATTACCAAGGGCATCAAGAAGAGAACCGGGATCGCCTCCGCCGACATTGACTCCGTGCCAGTAGAGCCCGTAGAAAGTGGCGCCGACAAGGACAACAATCGGCAAAATGAAGTTGATGATCCGCAGCGGCGTCTCTTTCTTAACCATAAGTTCCGAGGAGGTGGAATCAGCAAGGGGAACGGCGCCGTCCCGGAGCAACTTGCCGGTGGTCCGGGCCCGTTTCTCGGCGTGATACATCGGCCCGAAGTCCCGCATCATCACCGAGACGATAACGGCCAGCCCCAGGGCAAAGATGCTGTAAAAGCGGTAAGGGATACTCTGCAAGAAAGTCAAGTAAACATTCGTCTCCACGCCGATCGCCTGGAAAGAATCATTAATTATCCCCAGTTCGTAGCCGATCCAGGTGGAGATGATCCCGATCGTGGCCACCGGGGCCGCGGTGCTGTCAACAATGTAGGAGAGCTTCTCCCGTGAAATATTCAGCTTGTCGGTCAGCGGGCGGGCGGTGTTCCCGGTAATCAGGCTGCTGCCGTAGTCGTCGAAGAAGATGAGCATCCCGATCAGCCAGGTGGAGAGCATCCCGGTCCGGGGGGTCTTTGCTCTGCGGGCGAGAGCTTCGGCCATGGCATTGGCCCCCCCGGACCGCGTGATCAATCCAATCATTCCACCCATGAACAATGTAAAGATTAATATAGCGCAATTCCAGGGGTCGGTCACGCTGCCGAGGACGAAGTTTTCTACGGATTGAAGGAGGCCGGTGCCGGGATTATAATTGTTCAGAAAGGTGGCTCCCAGCCAGATCGCGATAAAAAGCGAACCGATAACCTCGCGGGTGGCAATGGCCAGTGTAATAGCTACGATTGCCGGTAAAATAGATAAAAAGCCAAATTCCACTATCGTTCCTCCCTTTCATTATTATTTAGAAAATAGACGTTACCTTACGACATTACCAGACTCTGTCCAGATAGTGTCGATCCGGCCGCCACACCTCCTTTCGCCTCTTTCAGTGCAAACAACAAACTAAACCAAAATTGAGATGACTTACATTTTATTTAGTTCGAGGTATTCTCAAATATTCCTGCAAGTTAATATTTTTAATCAGGCATACATTGCAAACATGGGCCCCCAACACCAGTATAACTGCGGAATAGAGCGGCCGCGGTTTTACAGGGAAATATCTGCACATAATAGTATGTTAAGGATAATAGAAGGAACGTGGTTCGATGACACAGCTGAACTGGCTCGACCTGGCGATCGTCTTCTTTGCCCTTCTCTCCTGCTGCGCGGGGATCCATGCGGGCATGATCCGTAGCGGGTTCAACGTTGCCGGGGTCATCTCCGGGCTAATCATGGCGGCCCGTTACTACTCTCATGGAGGCAACCTCTTGACCTCGCACATCGGAATACCGCCGGGATGGGCCGACCTCATCAGCCTGACCTTCATCTTTCTTATAGTCAGCTTTATCGTCGCTTCGCTCGGCAATCTGGCCGCCGGCCTGACCCGGTACCGCCCGGTGAAGGTGGCCGACCGGATCGGCGGCGCTGCCGCCGGGATCGGAATCGGCGCGGTGATCATCGGCGCCTTTTTAATTGTCCTCACCACATTCCCCCTGAACGGCAGTATCCATGGCCATCTCGAAAGCTCTCTCCTGGCCCCGCGCCTGATCGAGAACTCCGCAACGCTCTACGAGAAGATCGAAGCGCGGGTGCCCTTTCAAATTCCGAAACTGGCCTTTCATCCCGAAGAGCTGGCCGGATTCAATCAGCCGGACGCGTCCCGGGCAAACTTTAAACTGATTGACTTCAGCTCTCTTGACGGAGCCACCTGTTTTGTCTGCGGAGAGGAAGTTTCCTTTCTTGGCTACCGGCGAAACAGGTACGGCACCATTTCGCCGAAATTCATCTGCACCGGATGCGGCCGCACCAGCGACGGGTGCCAGACCTACGAAGGACACCATCTGCTCTACGACCGCTGTCCCGTTGTCCTGGGCCGGCAGGGTTACAGGTTTGACTGCGGGATCTGGTCCAACGGTAATTATCACCGCCCTACCGGGAAATGCCCGGTTTGCGGGGCGGGAGGCTAGTACCCTGCCAGTCAAATAAATCCTTTATTCCAAATCTCTCCCGACCCCGCAGCGTATATCAGGGGGACGGTTCCGGTGATATATGTTTATCAACTATCTCTTTTTTAACATAGTCAGGGGGACATAGAATTTACGGTAGCGCTTCCCGGCCCTGTCCCGATAGAGCCCGCCCGCATCGGGAACCATTACCGTGGCCCGCCTGGTAATCCGGCAGATTATCCCTTCAAATGTTTTCCCTTCAGCCTGAAAACTGACCTGATCTCCGGCAGACAGACCGTATTCTGCCGTGGCGATCTCGGGCATCAACGGCAGCCGGTGACAGCTCTCCGTATGGCCGAAAATATTGAAAGCGAGCGATTGAAAGCGCTGCCGCCGGCAGCTCGACTCTCTGAAGCAGTGCAGCTCGATCAGGTGGCAGAGCTCGTGCTCGAAGACCAGCTGCAGGGCCTCCAGGCTGTCCCTGGTTTTGATCCCGTTGACCACTTTATCCCTCTCCAGCTTCTCGTAGCTGAAGATGAGAATAACGCTGATCCGCAGATCATAACACTCCTCCTGCGGTGGAAGGCTGTTCAGGTTACGGGGATAGATGGTCATGCCTGCGTTCCTGGTCATTCGGGGCGAGAGCGAAAATAGAAGCCGGCCCGGAAAATGATCGCGGAAATATTCCCGGAAAAAAATCCGGTCGTAAAGCTCAAAGAGAAGTTTCAAGTCTGACTGGAAGATACGGGTGATGCGCCCTCCGGACAGGTGCGGCGATTTCTGAAGCAGTTCCCGGCGGATCTCTTCCCTTCCGGCGGATATCCGGGGCGGCGGGTAGTGCAGATTGCAGAGGTCGGATTTGAGCATGATCCGGGATTAATCCTTTCTCAGGCAGTCTGGATGATCGAACGAGGGGTTGTTGACGAGCCTGGAGACGGGGTATGCGCCCATCTTTTCGGCCCGGTAGGGCACGAGCATATTCTGCAGTTCATCCGGCGGGGACCGCGGGTCCAGCCAGAGCGGGTAGAGCTCTTGTGGGGTGATCAACGGCATGCGGTGATGGATGGGCGCGACGAGGCGGTTGGCCGC
>CAYFRE010000161.1:0-3235 GCA_964345455.1 uncultured Syntrophomonadaceae bacterium
AGCGTGCAGCATCGCTTTGGTGGGGATGCAGCCGCGGTGCAGGCAAGTGCCACCGACTTTGTCCTTCTCTACTAGTGCGACGGTGAAACCGAGCTGAGCCGCCCGTAGGGCGCAGGCGTAGCCGCCGCTGCCGGCACCGAGCACGATGAGGTCGAACGAAGCTGCCATGGCGTTATCCTCTCAGCCCGCGAAGACCCGCGATTCTGGACCGTAGCGGCCATAATTGGCGCACGAGCTGGTTCCGGCGGACGGGCTGCAGTGGAAGGGCACCTACGAGGCGGCCGCTATCATCAAGGAAAACCACGGGGAGAAAAGCGCCTTCATGTTCATAGGTCCCGCCGGAGAGGCGAAGATGGCCATGGCCGGTATTGCCTTCAATGACAAGGAAGGGCGCCCCTCCCGTTATGCCGGGCGCGGCGGACTGGGAGCGGTTCTAGGCAGCAAGGGTCTGAAAGCCATTGTCCTCGATGATACGGGCGCTCCCGGGGTTGAGCCGGTAGACAGGGATCTTTTAAAAGAAGGCGCCAAAAAACTGGCTGACGCCATCAAGTCCCACGATGTCACCAAGAAAGGCGGCGCCCTCAACAGCTTCGGCACCGCTGTCCTGGTCAACATCCTCAATGAGGCCGGCGGCTTGCCCACCAGGAACTTCCGCTACGGCATCTTCGAAGGGGCGCAGCAGATCAGCGGCGAGGCTCTTGCCGAGGCCGCGCAACAGAGGGGCGGCGCGGGGATGATGGGGCACAGCTGCCATCCCGGCTGCATCATCGCCTGCTCCAACGTTTACGCCCGGGAAGACGGCAGCGAACATGTTTCTTGCGTCGAGTACGAGTCGAGCTGGGCCCTGGGGGCCAATTGCTGCATCGATAACCTCGACCACGTGGCCGAGATGATCCGGCTCTGCAACGACCTCGGCATTGACACCATCGAAGCGGGAGTGACGTTGGGGGTAGCCATGGAAGCGGGCCTGGCGGAGTTCGGGGACGGTCCGGCGGCGATCAGGCTGCTCGGCGAGATCGGGGCTCGCACTCCCCTGGGGCATCTCCTGGGGCAGGGCGCCCACTTTACCGGGAAAGCCTACGGCGTGACCCGTATCCCCACGGTCAAGGGCCAGGGGATGCCCGCCTACGAACCCCGGGCGGTTAAGGGCATCGGGGTGACCTATATCACCTCGCCCATGGGGGCGGACCATACCGCCGGCTATACCATCGCTCCGGAAATCCTGGCGGTGGGCGGCCAGCAGGAGCCTCTCTCCACCAAGGAGAAGGTGGCCCTTTCGAGGGCTTTCCAGGAGACCACCGCCTTTATCGATTCTACCGGCTACTGCCTCTTCATCGCATTTCCCATCCTCGACATCCCCAGCGGCTTTGAAGGGGTTATCCAGACAGTAAACGGCATGCTGGGGACCGGCTATACCGGGGATGACGTGGGCGCGATCGGCAGGGAGATCCTGCAGGTGGAAAGAGATTTCAACATCCGCGCCGGAATCACCGAGGCTGCGGACCGCCCGCCGGAATTCATGCGCTACGAACAGCTCCCGCCACATAACCATGTCTACGATATTTCCGACGAGGAGCTGGACGGGTTCTGGAACTGATCGAAGTAACGGTGGTCCTTTACGCCAATCTGGGGAAATACCACCCGCGGGGCCGGGGCAGCGAGCCGTTCACCCTTCACCTGCCCCGCGGCTCCACCGTTGATCGCCTGCTGGCAGAGCTGGGCCTGGGGAGGGATAAAGCCAAACTGGTATTCGTCGAGCACGCGGCGCGCCCCGGGGATCATATCCTGCAGGACGGCCGGAAGGCGGCCATCTTTCCGCCCGTCGCCGGAGGTTGAATGAGCGCCGATCCTGAAACGGATTGCTACTTATCTTCCTTTGCCGCGTAAAACCCCAGGTTGAAACGGTGAATGCTGGGTATGCCGGGTGGCACAAAAGCCACCCGGTCTCCTTCTTTCAGTAAAGTAGAAAAGGGGCGGATCGAGTGGTTGACGAAGACGGCCTCGACATTTTCAGAGGGGAGCTCCAGCCTCTCTCTCAACTCCCCGGCGGTTAAAGGGCCCCCGGCGGCATAGATGGTCGGATTGGACCAGCCTCTTTCCTTGAACAGCAAAGATAACTTTCCGAAAGCCCTCACTTCAATACCCATCATTTTTAACCTCCCGGTTGATCGAGCCCGGCCCGCATTGGTATTAAAAGTAATTCTTTACCTTCAAGGCAAATTCCTTCTCCCGGCGGCAGGGCAATTCTACGCAATTTTAGCGATCATCTTAAATAATTTAATTCATATATTAAAATACTTAATTCAGGGATTGACATATTAAATACAGTGAGGTATTATCTTAACAAATAAATACAGCAACTTAATTCGAGGTGAGCAACATGCGTGGACCGGGACGGTGTCCCACCTGCAGCAAGGAGCTGGAGATTCGCCGGCTCTACTGCCCGGATTGCCAGGTCAGCATCGAGGGCAGATTCAGTCCCTGCGCTTTCTGCCGGCTGGACGGCGAAGAGCTGCACTTCGTCCTCACTTTCCTCCAGACCAGGGGTAATATCAAGGAGATGGAGCGGGCGCTGGGCATCTCTTACCCCACGGTGCGCAGCCGGCTGAACGCAATTCTGCACCTGCTCGGCCTGGAGGACGCCGCGCAGGCCGAAGAGGAGACGCGGCGGATGAAAGAGAAGCAGCGCAGGTTGATCCTGGAAAGCCTGGAACAGGGCGAAATCAGCGCGGCAGAGGCGGCGGAGCAGCTCCGTAAAATAAAGAACGAATAAGGAGGTATCCTGATGAGCCAGGAAAAAAAGAGAATTTTGAAGATGATCGAAGAAGGGAAACTGACGGCGGAAGAAGGTCTTGAGCTCCTGGAATCGCTGCAGGAAGATGATGCCGCGGCGCTGCCGCTGCAGGCGAAAACACCTGTTCCGGGCGGAAAACGGAAGCTGCGTGTCAAGATCACCGATGTGGCCACCGGGAAAGTCAAGGTAAACATATCTATTCCTGCCGGCCTGTTGAAACGCCTGCCTGCCCTGTTCCCCGCCGGGGCCAGGAAAGCGGCCGGGGATATTGACCTGGATGGGCTGTTTGACGGGCTTGCTTCTACCGATGCCCCGGAGAAGCTCATCGACGTGGTGGACGAAGATGACGGCGAACACGTCGAGATATACTTCACCTAATATATCAAGGGGACGGTTCGAAAGCGCCGGTAAAAGCCGGCAGCAGGTTGGCGATGAAAGTCC
>CAYFRE010000162.1:0-3094 GCA_964345455.1 uncultured Syntrophomonadaceae bacterium
TCAAAATAGAGATCATGCTCGCGTATATGCATGCCCTGATGCGCCTCGCATTCCGGGCCGGGCTGATGCAAAGTAGCCGCTACGTGGGGGTGAAAGCAGCATGATCAGTTATGTCCGTAACCGGCGGATTCCTTATACCTTGTCGCTAATTTTTATCCTGGCCGGCGTGATCTCCCTGCTCCTTTCCGGGCTGAACCTGGGGATTGATTTTGCCGGCGGGACCGTCTTTCACCTTAACCTGACCGAAGAATTCACCCTGGCAGAAGTGGATGAGGTGGCCGGCAGCTACCCCGAGCTGAAGGGCGCAGCCGTGCAGGTGGTCCAGGGGCGCGATCTGCAGGGGCGGGTGACCGCGGAAGGGGTGGTCATCAAGAGCTCTTATATTGAAGAAGGGCGCCGCAACACCATCCTGGCCGAATTCCGGGAGCGCTGGCCGTCGCTGGGACCGGAAGACCTGCGCGTGGAGAGCGTCGGCGGGGTGATCAGCGGTGAGCTGGCCCGCCAGGCCCTCATCGCCCTTGCCGTGGCCATCGCCGGGATGATCGCCTATATCACGATCCGCTTCGAGTTCAAGCTTGCGCTGGTGGCGATTATCGCGTTGCTGCATGATATCTTTATCATTATCTCCATATTTTCCATTTTCAAGATCGAGGTGAACAGCCCCTTTATCGCCGCATTGCTGACCATTTTCGGTTATTCGGTCAACGATACCATCGTCATTTTTGACCGGATCCGGGAGAACATCAAGCGCAAAAAGAAGGACGAGTATGCCGCGGTGGTGGATCAGAGTGTCAGGCAGAGCCTGGTCCGGACCGTAAATACCTCGCTGACCACGCTGCTGGTCCTGGTAGCCCTTCTGGTTGGTTTCTACTATTTTATCGGCAGCTTCGATCTGATTGCTTTCGTGATTGCCCTGATCATCGGAGTGCTGGTGGGAACCTATTCATCGGTGTTTATCGCCGCTCCCCTCTGGTTGGATCTGAAAGAGCTTGAGTTCAGGCGCGCCCGGCGCCGCCTGGCCTGAGCGATCTAAATCTTAGGGGGCTGTCCCAAAAGTCAGTTGGGATGACTGTTGAAGTATTAAAAAATCCTTTCCAGATGCAGGGGCGAGGCATGCCTCGCCCGCGGTCAGTAACATGCTACCACAATATTAGCGCATTGGTCCTAAAGGAGTGAAGAAGATGGGTTCATTTTTGATTGTTCTCGCACTTCTTTTCAGCCTGCTGATAGCAATCGTCGCCGCGGCCAACCACCAACCGGTCAATGTAAACTACCTTTTTGGAGAGGCGCAGATCCCTCTGATCGTTCTGATCATCGGGGCTGCCGCCGCCGGCGCCCTGGTGATGGGCCTGATCAGTTTCTACCGCGGAGTCCGCATCGCTCTGCAGATGCGCGGCGGAAGAAAGCGGCAGGAAGAGCTGCAGCGGCGCCTGGACAGCCTGGAGCAGGAGAAAGCCTCTCTTGAGCAGGAGCTGGCGCGGCTGCAGGCGCCGCCAGAACCGGCAGCAGAAGAAGAAGGAGGGGAAGCCTCCTAAAGATGAGCCTCTCTCAGAAACGCTGGGGGGAACCCTCTCCCGCGCAATCAGAAGAAGCCGCGGCCCTGGCGGATGAGCTCGGTATCTTGCCCGCCGTAGCCCGGGTTTTGCTCAAACGCGGGATTGAAAGCGCCGGCGCTGCCCGCGCTTTTCTTTATCCCTCGCCGAAGCAGTTACATTCTCCCTGGCTGATGAAGGGGATGGAGGGGGCGGTGGAGCGGATCTGCGCCGCCCTGGATCAGGGCGAGAAAATTGTTGTGCACGGGGATTACGACGCCGACGGGATCACCGCGGCGGCGCTCGTGGTGGAGGCGCTGCGGCAGCTCGGCGCCGCGGCGGTCGACTTTTACCTGCCCAGCCGGTTCCGGGAAGGTTACGGGCTGCACCGGGAGGCGCTGGAGCAGATTGCCGCCGCCGGCGCGGATCTTGTCATCACCGTTGATTGCGGAATCAATGCCGCCGCCGAAGCGGCCTGCGCCCGCGGCCTCGGCCTGGACCTGATTGTCACCGACCATCACCAGCCCCTTGCTGCGCTCGAGGGGGCTGCGGCGGTGTTGAACCCTCTCCAGGAACATTGCCCCTACCCCTTTAAAGAGCTTTCCGGGGCGGGGATAGCCTTTAAACTGGCCGCCGCGCTGATGGAGCGGGCGGGCGCCCCTTTTCCGGCCGGACTGCTCGACCTGGCCGCCCTGGGGACCGTCGCCGACGTGGTACCGCTTTTCGGCGAGAACCGGGTCCTGGTTGCCTGCGGGCTGGAGCAGCTGAAGCAGGCGCCCCGCTTGGGGCTGCAGGCGCTGGCCCGCGCCACCGGCCTGCAGCAGGAGCGGATCGACAGCTATGCGCTGGCCTTTATCCTGGCTCCGCCTCTCAATGCCGCCGGCCGGCTCGGAGAGGCCGACCCGGCCATCAGCCTGCTCCTGGAGCGGGATGAAGCGGAGGCCGGCAGGCTGGCCCTGCTGCTGGACCGGGCCAACCGGCAGCGCCGCGATACCGAGATGCAGATCCTGCAGGAGGCCGAAGCGATGCTGGCCGCGGATCGGAGCGCCGCCGGGGAAACGGTGATCACCCTGGCCGGTGAAGGCTGGCCTCACGGGGTCATCGGCATCGTGGCCTCGCGCCTGGTGGAGCGCTATTACCGTCCGGCAGTGCTCATCGGCCTGGAAGGCAATGAAGGACGCGGCTCGGCGCGCAGCATCCCCGGATTTGATATCACCGCCGCCCTGAGCAGCTGCGCGCCCCTGCTCGAGCGTTTCGGCGGGCATGCCGGGGCGGCCGGTTTTACCATCGATCCTTCCCGGGTGGACGATTTAAGGGAAGGGCTGAACAGTTACGCCGCGCCGCGCCTGCAGGATGAGCAGCTGCGCCCCTTGATCGAGCTGGACGCCGCCCTGGAGGCGCCTGAAATCGGTATCGACCTGGCCCGCCAGCTGAGGCTGCTGGAACCTTTCGGAACCGGCAACCCCACGCCCCTGTTTTGCAGCGCCGGCTGGGAGCTTATATCCTGGCGCCTCGTGGGAGGGGGGAAGGAACACCTTAAATTGAACCTGGTCCGCGATGAG
>CAYFRE010000163.1:0-3093 GCA_964345455.1 uncultured Syntrophomonadaceae bacterium
CAGGAGGGGCTGCCCGATTTGAGAATGGCCCCGTCAACCCGGAAGATCCGCGCCAGCCGCAGCGCGGTGCAGGCGCCGCGCAGAAATTGCGCCGTCACGTCGTTACCGGCTGCGTCGATCACCGCGGCTTCCCCCTGCAGCACGGCCAGGCCGTCACCGCCGCGGATCTCCGCCGGCCGTCTCGGCGTGGACAGCCCGCCCAGCTGCTCCGGGCAGACCGGGAGCACCCGGTGGCGGCGGCATAAACGGCTCAGCGCCGCGCTGCGGTTGTGGCCGCCGTCGTAACGGGTTGGCAGTCCCAGGAGACAGGCGCTGATCAGATAGATCTTTTTGGACAATATTCTCTCCCCGTTGGATATAATATTTGCGCTATTCAGGAGGTGCTCTCTTGATGAAACCACGCTTGCCCGAAGGCGGTTATTTTAATCTTGCCGTAGCCCGCGATCAGGCGGTCAAAAAATTGGCCTCGCGAAATCCGGAGACAATCGCCGGAGACGCGGCGGTCGCCTTTCAGGAGCAGAAAGGCTTTTTCACGGTCCCGTTTCTCGATCAGCCATACCGGGTAGCCTACCCCGGAGGCGATATCACCAGTGCCGGGGACGAAGAGACCCCGGTCTATCTCTCTATCATCATCCTGCACTACCTGGTTACCGCCGACGGAAGCCCGCTCAGCGGCGAGTGGATCTCTTTCCGCCATCTCCCGGGCGGGGATATCTACATAGAGCCGTTCCGGCGCCGCGCCGTGCTCCCCTTTTTACAGGCCTTCGGATCCGACCCGGACTCATTTGTCCTCGCCGCCGCCGCTCTCGGCGGCCGCCGCCTCGAGGGCAGCGGGATCAGCATGGCCATCCCCGTCTTCCCGCGGGTGCCGATAAATTTCACCCTCTGGCCGGGGGACGAGGAGCTGCCGCCTTCAGCGGCGATCCTCTTCGATGCCCGGGCCGCCTCCTACCTGCCGACGGAGGATTATGCCCACCTGCCCGCCCTGATCGTGGAGGCGATGCAGCATCGCCCCGGGTAACATGGCGTCGACAATGGCTGCTGCTTTTATTTCGACCGCGGCCTCTCTTTTTCCTTTCGTAAAATGTCGATGGCCGCATCGGGACAGAAGAACTGGCAGAGCCGGCAGCCGGTGCAACGCTCCATCCGCTTCGGTTCGACGATGGGAGTGCCGTAGACACCGATGTGAGTGGACCAGTCGATCACCTGGGAAGGGCACTTCTCGATGCAGAGACCGCATCCCTTGCAGAGATCGGGTGAGATATAGAAGTAAGCCTTTTCGTTGGCCGCCTCGAAGCGGGTAAATGTCTTGCTCATCTGCTCTCTCTCCTAAGCCTGCGCAGGTTCTTTCACGACGGCGGCGCCCATCTCCAGGGCCGCAAAATTATGATCCCGCAACCGCGGGTCCTTCCGGAAACGGCGGTTCAGCTTCTCCTCCAGCGCCTCTTTAACCTGCTCCAGCGTCACCACGCCGGTAATCTCCACGATTGCGCCCAGGATGATCATGTTGAAAACACGCGGGTGCAGCCGCTGCCGCGCCAGGTCCGAAGCGGCCACGGCGATAAGTCGCCGCGAAGGCGCTGCCGCCGCCGGCCGCTTATCGCGGTAGCTGATCCTTTCGGCAAAGGCGTCCGGGGCGATGGTGTCGTAAGACTGCAGACCGACCACCTGGTCGGAGATCTGCGGCGCGTCGATCAAGGAGTTGTCATACAAAATAACTGTCTCCGGGCCGAGGTACTGCTCACTGCGGCGCAGGGAACGGGGGCTCAATGCCGCCACCAGGCCGGCCCGTAGAAACTTGGGCGAGCCGATCGGCTCCGGCGAAATCTGGACAAAGGCCAGGGAGACCCCGCCGCGCTGCTCGATTCCGAAGTTGGGGATATAGAGAGCTTTCAGGCCGGCCCGGTATGCCGCCAGGGCCAGCGTCTCCGCCAGCGCCTGGACGCCCTGCCCGCCCTCCCCGGCAGCCGCTATTTTCCAGTGACGCATTTTTAACCCCCCTCCCGGGAAAGAACGGCGATCTCGCCGGGGCGGTAGTAGCCGCTCATATCCTGCTCCAGGAATGACCAGGTGGCGGCGGCGTTGGTCCGCCAGTTGGTCGGGCAGGTCGAGAGCGCCTCGATAAAAGAGAAATGGCCCTGCAGCTGCCTCTCGAGCCCCCGCTTGAGCTCATTTTTCAGGCGGAGCACCTGCGCCACCGTCCCCCGGGCCAGGTAGGCCTCTGGATGGGCTACCGCGGCCAGCGTCTCCGGTCCTTTGAAGGGCTTGCCGGTTTCCGCCTCATCGCGGCCGAAAGGCGTGGTCTCCGTTTTCTGCCCCGGCAGGGTGGTCGGAGCCATCTGCCCCCCGGTCATGGCGTAAACGGTGTTGTTCACCAGGACCGCGGTGATGGGGTCGTCGCGCAGCGCCGTGCTGAGCAGGTGCTGCAGCCCGATGGCGTAACCGCCTCCATCGCCCATGTAGGCCACGGCAATCAGGTCGGGGTTGGCCCTTTTCAGCCCCACCATCACCGGGACGGTCCGCCCGTGGTGCGTCTGCATGCAGGGGAAAGTGAAGAAATCCCAGGCCAGCAAGGAGCAGCCGATGTCGCAGGCAAAGATGAGCCGCTCCTCCAGGCCAAGCTCGTCAATAGCCAGCCCCAGCGCTTTCAGGACCAAGCCGTGGCCGCACCCGGGGCAAAAACTGTGCGGCTTGCTTTCCCGGTTCCAGCAGCGGGGCATGGAAAGCTCGCTCATGCCAGGACCGCCTCCTTGATCTCTTCCGCGGTGATCCCCACCCCGGGGCGGTAGCAGCTCCGGAAATCGGGCAGACCCCGGCCGGCCGCGGCGAGGCGGACCAGGCTGCCGAGCTGCCCTTCCGCCGATTCGGCCACGAGCACGGCCCCGCCGCTCATTTCCAGCGCCTCTCGAAAGGCCTCTTCCGGAAAAGGGCGCAGCGTGATGGGGCGGAAAAAGTTAACCCGCCGGCCTGCATCGCGCAGCTCCCGCACCGCCTGGCGCGCGGCCCGGCCGACAATGCCGTGCGCGGCGACAAGAAGCTCCCCGCCGGGCTCCCCGAGAAACTCATGTTCCACCCGTTCAGGCGCCCCCCGGG
>CAYFRE010000164.1:0-3091 GCA_964345455.1 uncultured Syntrophomonadaceae bacterium
ATCTCAATCTTAGCATTCTTGTTTTTTGCTTTTAAATCAGCTAGTAACTTATCCTGCTCAGCATCTGAATATGTGTAGTGAATCTCTTTTCCCTGCTTTACTCTAAATAGCGGTGGCTGAGCTGCTCGGTATCTCCCAATCCTATATTTCCCGACTGGAGAAGCGGATTATCAAGAGGCTGCAGCGGGAGATCCGGAAGATGGAATAGAGCTGCAGAGCCCCTGCAGCCAGGCTGCAGTATAAAAAAGTCCTGCCGGGAGATACTCTAGTTATCTCTCAACAGCTGCAAGGGGCGAAAAAATTGAATAAAGTAGAAATTTGTGGCGTAAATACGTCCAAGCTTCCAGTGTTGAAGAACAAGATCATGCGGCAGCTTTTTGAGGCGATGCAGAAAGGAGACGACCAGGCCAGGGAGAAACTGATCAGCGGCAATCTGCGGTTGGTTCTCAGCGTGATCCAGCGGTTCAACAACCGGGGCGAATATGTCGACGACCTCTTTCAGGTCGGCTGTATCGGGCTGATCAAGGCCATCGACAACTTTGACCTGGAGCAAAACGTTAAGTTTTCCACCTATGCCGTTGCCATGATCATCGGGGAGATCAGGCGCTACCTCAGGGATAACAACCCCATCCGCGTCAGCCGCTCCCTGCGCGATATCGCGTACAAGGTTTTGCAGGTGAGGGATGTGCTGGCCAACAGGTTCTCCCGCGAACCATCAATCGGCGAGATAGCCTCCGAGCTGAACCTGAAATCCGAGGAGATTGTCAATGCGCTGGACGCGATCCAGGAGCCGGTCTCCCTTTTCGAGCCGATTTACCATGACGGGGGAGATCCCATCTTTGTCATGGATCAGATCAGAGATGAGAAGAACAGCGATGAGCGGTGGCTGGAGATCCTGGCGATCAAGGAGGCCATGACCCGGCTCAGCGAGCGGGAGAAGATGATCCTGACAATGCGTTTCTACCGGGGGAAAACCCAGATGGAGGTGGCTGATGAGATCGGCATCTCCCAGGCACAGGTCTCGCGCCTGGAGAAGGCCGCTCTCGGACATTTGCGGAAGTACGTTCAGTAGGAGGGCAGGAAAAAAATGCGCGGGCGAAGTATCTTTCTGGCGCTGCTGGCGCTGATCATCGGCATTTTCTTGTACCGGCAGATCTTCTTGCCGCAACCGATGATCGCGTTCAACCCGGATAATCTTATCTTGCAGCAGGAGACAGCCGGCCGGCTGCCCGGGATAACCCCCAAGTAACGGGACACCGGGGACGTACCTGTTTGTCTCACATGGGACACCGGGGACGTACCTGTTTGTCCCACTCATATTAGGCGCCAGATTTGCGGTTACCGGGATGTATGCGGCAAAACCTGTCTGTTTGAAAATATCGTACAGCCAGGTTTATTAAGCAGCAAAATGTTTGAATTGCCCGGAAGGAACGAACGGCTTATAATAGAACATAGAAACCGCCGGGAGGAGAGCCCTTTTGATTAGAATCAGCGAATTGCGGGAACGCGATGTGGTCAATGTCAACGACGGCCGCAGGCTCGGGATGATCAGGGATCTGGAGCTCGATCTGGAAAAGGGAATGGTCAAAGCGATCATAGTCCCTGCAGCAGGAGGGGTCTGGGGAAAGCTCTCCCGCGTCAAGGACCATCTGATTCCCTGGGAAAAAATTGTCAAGATCGGCGTTGACACCATTCTGGTGGACCATCCGGTTGCAGATTAAATCGTATATCAGGGGGACGGTTCCTATGTCTCATTTTTATTAGATGTGGGGGCGCCACAAATTGGAGGTTGGACGCCAGAGGTTGGAAAAACATTATCTGCTCAAAGACGTAGGGGCGACCCATGGGTCGCCCAAATATTTATAAATATTTATCTGTTAACGCAAATTAAAGGCAATCATTAAAACAACGGCTAGCTGCTCTAGTTATAAATGATAATGGTGTCTTTAAACGTTACCGGCAGTGTAGGCAGTACGAGTTTGGGGCTCTCCCAAAAGGAGTGTCCCACTTTTTGAATAAGAGTTGCCTTTATACTCTCATGCTCCGCCAGGTCCGTAGGGGCGACCCACCGGGTCGGCCCAAACCAATACCTGTAAACAAAAAGATACTGGGTTGGAAGCAAAACACTGTTGTCAATACAAACACCCGCTAGCTCACGGGGGGGCTGCCCTTTTGGGACAGCCCCCTGCAGATGGAAAGGAAATGAATATATTTAACCCCGGCCCTGCGTCAGCACATTCTGACTTCCTGCCTCCAACTTTTATTTATTTGATCTTTTTCCTGAGATATCCTTTACATCACTAGATGTTGTGGTTTATAATGATTTTAAACACAACATATGGGTGGTTGAAGCGATGAAATGTCCGTACTGCGGCACACAGGACAGCCGGGTTCTTGATTCCCGCGCTACCCGGGAGGGTGCCGCCATCAGGCGGCGGCGGGAGTGCAACGGCTGTGCCAACCGCTTTACCACCATGGAGAAGATCGAGGAAGAGCCGCTCGTGGTGGTGAAGCGCGACGGGCGGCGGGAACTTTTTGACGGCAACAAGGTCCTCCAGGGGCTGCTCCGGGCCGGCCAGAAGCGCAACATCCCTCTGGCCACATGGCAGCATCTGGCAGAGAGTCTGGAACAGGAGTTGCGCAGCAACTATGCCAGGGAGATTGCCGCCGGCGAGATCGGGGAGTTTGTGCTCGAAAAGCTGCGCCAGATCGACGAAGTGGCTTACGTCCGCTTTGCTTCCGTCTACCGCCAGTTCCCCGACATCGAGACTTTCAAAACAGAACTTGAGAAGATGCTCCGGCAGAAAGAGGAGAGCGCACCGCGCGAAGCCGGAAAAAAGGAGGAGCAGAACAATGGCTGATAAAGCCGCGTTACACAGCAACCGGGATTATGAGGAGAATCCGTTCAAGGAGATCCGGAAACGGGACGGCCGGGTGGTCTCCTTTGAACCGGCTAAGATCACCGATGCCATCTTCAAAGCAGTCCAGGCCGTCGGGGGTAGCAACCTGGATATCGCTGAAAACCTTACCCTGCAGGTGATCCGCTACCTGCAGAAAACCGGTTACAACGGTATTGTCCCCGCGGTGGAGG
>CAYFRE010000165.1:0-3025 GCA_964345455.1 uncultured Syntrophomonadaceae bacterium
TGAGCGGTGAAGCCGTTCCTATCCTGGTGGCGAACTATGTGATCATGACTTATGGCACCGGCGCGGTGATGGGGGTACCGGCACACGACGAGCGTGACTATCAATTTGCCCGCAGCTACAACCTGCCTATCCGGCCGGTAATCCAGGCTCCCGGGACTGAACCCGGCGGCGGATTGGCGGCCTCTGACGGAGCCTACACCGGCGAGGGGATGATGATCAATTCCGGCGAATTCAACGGACTCTCGACTCTTGATGGAATGAAGCGGGTTACCGAAAAGCTGCGTAAATTGGGCTGCGGCGATTTCAAGGTGACTTACCGCCTGCGGGACTGGTTGATTTCGCGCCAGCGCTACTGGGGAGCACCCATCCCGGTGATCTACTGTGATCGCTGCGGCACCGTTCCGGTTCCTGAAAAAGATCTGCCGGTTCTGCTGCCTCCGGCGGCGGATCTCTCTGGAGACCGGGTGCCGCCTCTTTCCCGGTATGATTCTTTTGTGAATACCGCCTGTCCCGGCTGTGGCGGGAAGGCCCGGCGCGAGGCTGACACGATGGATACATTCATCTGCTCCTCGTGGTACTTTTTACGTTACACCAGTCCGCATCACAGCGCTTTTCCCTTCGATAAAGAAGCGGCGGATTACTGGATGCCGGTGGACCAGTATATCGGCGGTATCGAGCATGCCGTACTGCACCTGCTCTATGCGCGCTTCTTTACAAAGGTGCTCTACGATGCAGGCCTGATCAAGGCGCAGGAGCCGTTCAGCCGCCTCCTGGCCCAGGGTATGGTATACAAGGACGGGGCGAAGATGTCCAAGTCCAAGGGAAACGTGGTTTCTCCCGATGATATTATCGAACGCTACGGCGCTGATACCGGCCGCCTCTTTATCCTTTTTGCGGCGCCTCCTGAAAAGGATCTTGACTGGAACGACCAGGGGGTTGAAGGGTGCCACCGTTTCTTGCGCCGGGTCTGGCGGCTGGTTGAAGAATGCAGAGGGCTTTTGCCCGCTTCGCCGCCGGAATCAGGAAGCGGCGATAGAAAGTACGGACCTGCTGAAGCGGATTTGCGGCGGGTTCTGCACGGGACCATAAAAAAGGTTACCGGAGACATTGAAAAACGCTTCAATTTCAATACGGCAATCAGCGCAATCATGGAACTGGTCAATGCTGTTTACGACTATCGCCGGGATATAGCCCCGGAGAGGCGAAATCGTTTCGTGATACAGGAGACGCTGCAGTCGCTGATCTTGCTCCTGGCTCCTTTTGCGCCTCACCTGGCCGAGGAAGCCTGGCACAATTCAGGCTGCCGGGGCAGTGTCCACCTGCAGCCCTGGCCGGAATATGATCCCGCCGCCCTTACCGTTGAAGAGGTGGAAGTTGTGATCCAGATTAACGGCAGGGTCCGCGGCCGGATGACGGTTCCCGCGGGAGTTGCTGAAGAGGAGTTCCTGAAAGCGGCCCGGGAGCAGCAGCGGATCAGCGAGCTTCTTGAAGATAAGATTGTAGTGCGCCAGATCATCGTACCCGACAAACTGGTTAACATCGTGGTCCGGTAATTAATGCGGCTAAAGGTGATGGAGGTCTTTTATGGACTGATGTTAAATATAGTATCTTAACCGGAGCATTTATCAATTAATGGCGAAAGGAGGTAAAATCGAATGGCCCCTGACGAAAGAGGCCCCGATGAAATCGCTCCTTCGGAAGAAAAGAGCCCGGAAGGAGACAGCGTGCGTATCTCGCCCGAGGTGATCGGCATTATCACCGGCATTGCCGCCCAGGAAGTGGAAGGGATCGCCGGTATGAGTGGGGGAATTGTCGACGGGCTTGCCGAGAAGCTCGGACGTAAAGATTTCAGCAAGGGGATCAAGGTCCACCTTGAAGGCGAAGTCGTCTCACTGGATCTCAGCGTGGTGGTTGATTACGGCGTCCGGATTATGGAGACGGCAAAAAAGCTCAAGCATAAGGTTCGCACCACCGTTGAAGAGGTCACCGGTTTACCGGTGGCGGCGATAAACATTCATGTCATCGGTATCAACCTGCCAAAAGAGAAATCCGAGGAAGTAATCCCCGAAAAAGATACAGACAACGCTTGAACCCGGGGCGCTTTCCCGGTTACGCCGGGGAAGCGCCTCTTTCCCGCCTGATTCAACAGCATAAGAAAAAATTATCTCGCAGAGCAACTTGGCACAATAACCCTGGCAGGATAAGTAAACGGGGGAATATTACCGGATAAGGTCCGGTTATTCGCTTAATTTCTTGTGCATTTCTGCTTAAAGGGGTTGAACTTATGTGGGGTGATTTCAGCATTCGCGAGAAAATTCTCCTCGCTTTGTTGGTTCTTCTCCTGCTCGGAGGGGTATTCTGGAAGGTGGCCCCGGCGGTTGTCTCAACAATCGATCCTGACAGGCCGGCAGATCAGAACGGCCTGTTGCCCCAGGAGCCTGCTCCTGCACCGGAACCCGAACCTGAAATGATCACCGTGCACCTGGTGGGCGCGGTGATCAAGCCGGGGATCTACCACCTGCCGGTTGGCTCCAGGGTTTACGAACTGATAGAGGCGGGAGGCGGTGCCTCCGAGGATGCCGATATCACATCGGTCAATCTGGCCCGTCCCCTGTATGACGGTGAACAGGTGTTCATCTATCGTGTAGGCGAGGCTGCGGCTGACCCGGCGCCGGCAGAGAGGAAAGTAAATATCAACAAGGCCTCCGGCGAAGAGCTGATGACCTTGCCGCAAATCGGTGAAGTGCGCGCGCAGAGTATTATTGAGCACAGGGAGAAATACGGGCCCTTTACCGATATCAAGGAGATCATGGATGTCAGCGGCATCGGCACGGGCACCTTCAACCGGATCAAGGATCTGATCACCATCTATTAAACCATAGACCTTCTATACGTCTCCGGTACTTCGCTTCAGGTCATGATAAACCCATGTAGGCACACTGTGACTCAGTCAGGCTGTCGATGGTGATGCCCATTGCCGAGAGCTTCAGCGCTGCCACCTCCCGGTCCAGCTCCGCCGGCAGGG
>CAYFRE010000166.1:0-2928 GCA_964345455.1 uncultured Syntrophomonadaceae bacterium
GCAGATGACCAGATGTCCCGAACTGCTGACCGGTAAAAATTCTGTTAACCCCTGCACCACGCCCAGTAGTATCGCCTTGATCAAGCTCATTGTTATCTCCTCCGGTATTCCGAAAGTGCCTGCATGGATCTTTTCTTTATTGCCGCGCTTTTTCCTGCAGGCGGTAAATTATAGATCGGCCCGGCTAGCGCCGGCCAGATCCCCGGAAGAGCCCGCTTTCCACACGGCGGGCCAGTGGCGACGCCAGGGGCAGAAGCACGATCGCTCCGAGGAGATTGTAGAGAAAATGAGCGTTGGCCAGTTGCCGCGGGAGCGCCGCTGCGCTTTTCAAAGCGATCAGAAGCAAGTAGGGATAAAAAGCCATCGCCAGCGCCTGGCTGATCAGGTTGAAGAAAAAATGGAACCATGCCGCCCGCCGGGCGGTGGAATCCATCCCGATCGCGGCGATCAGGGCGGTGGAGCAGGTGCCCAGGTCGGCGCCGATGACCAGCGTCAGGGCGGCGGGCAGGGTGACCATCCCTTCATGGGCCAGGCCGAGGACGATCCCCATCACCGCGCTGCTGCTTTGCAGTACGGCTGCGCCAATCATCCCGGTGAGAAGACCCCTCCAGAGTGTCTCTCCCGCGGCCTGCAGGATCCGGTTGAACACAGCGCCCTCTTTCAACGAGGCGAGAGCTGCGGTCATGCCGCCCATCCCGAGTAAAAGAAGGCCGCATCCGAAAAGCGGCGCCGCCGCCTTGCGCAGTCCCGGATACGGAATCAATCTGCATAAAGCGGCCAGTCCTAGCAGCGGCCAGGCCAGCCAGTGCAGGTTAAACGAGAGCAGCTGTCCCGTGATCGTCGTGCCGACATTGGCTCCGATAATCACTCCGCAGCCCTGTGAGAGGGTCATCACCCCGGCGTTGACCAGGCTGACGACCATGACCGTGGTCAGGCTGCTGCTCTGCAGCAGCGCCGTTACCAGGAAACCGGTGCCAAAACTGCGCCAGGGGTTGCCGGTCAGCCCGGCGAGCAGTTTTTGGAATGCAGGTCCGGAGCTGCGGGCGACGGCGCCGCTCATCCGGCGCAAACCGAATAGAAAGATACCCAGAAAAACGGCGGCTTGAAGCAGACTGGACCACGGCAAAGCTGCCTTCCCCCTCTCCGCTCGGATGAATGCCGGCTCTCTCATCTTTACGCCAGATTGGAGATATTATGCTTGATCGGGCAGGGGGACCGCCGCAGCAGACCTTTCACCGGTTTGTCAGGGGTTCTCCGGTAAGGAGATCGATCACCCGGCCCGGCTGAAATTGGGGGTTGAGATAGTCCTGAAGATCGCTGCTGATCAATTGAACGATGCGGAACGAGGCTGTTGAAAGAGGCTCGACAATGATCCAGCCGCGGGCAAAGGGAAGACGCAGATATTCGGGAGCATAGCTCTCGTAGCCCTCGAAGATCAGCTCAAGCGGAAAGGCGACATAGTGGATCAAGAGATTTCCTCCCCGCTGCGCCGCTTCTCGATCAATTCGTTCAAGACGGCGATGGCCCGGCCAAGTCCGGCGGCTTCATTGATCAGCCCCACCTCGACCGCATCTTTCCCTACCAGTACGGTGCCGATATCACGGGCCAGTTGACCGGTGCTGAACATCAATTCCCGGAATTTCGCCTCGCTGATATGTGAATGCCTGGTGATGAACTGGATCACCCGGTCCTGCATCTTATCAAGATATTCATATGTCTGTGGTACGCCGATGACCAGCCCGGCCAGGCGGATGGGATGAATAGTCATTGTCGCTGTCTCAGAGATGAACGAATAATCGCCGGCAACCGCCAGGGTCACCCCGATACTGTGTCCTCCGCCGAGGACCAGGGTCACGGTGGGCTTGGAGATGGTATCGATCATTTCTGCGAGGGCCAGGCCCGCCTCGACATCGCCGCCGACGGTATTCAGGAGCACCAGCAACCCTTCTATTTTGGGGTTCTGTTCCACCGCGACCAGCTGGGGAATGACATGTTCATACTTGGTGGTTTTGTTCTGCGGCGGCAGGGTCAGGTGCCCCTCGATCTGGCCGATGATGGTGAGGGTGTAAATATTGCTCTCCAGTTGTGGCGCCTGAACCTGGCCCAGCTGCTGGATGTTCTCCAGGACGGGCGCCTTCGGAGGGGGCGGTGTCTCCGGCCGGTTGGTCCGTCGCAACGGATGCCGCCCGCGGTGATTAAAGAAAAACAATCGATCGCCTCCCGGGTAATAAACATTTTAGTTTGCAGCAGAGCGCGGCGGCTTATACCAAGAGGAAACTGTTAAAATCCCCGGCTCCTCCTTAAAAAAGGGGGGGAACTGTAAAGGAAGCCTGGGATATTTCGGGGGACATACACGTAATGGTTGGTAAAGTTGTAAGGGCCGGACCAGTTGTGTTTTATTCGACCGAAAACTGATTCCACCTCAATCGAACGTTGGGACCTCAAAAGCATCCCTTTTTCTGAACGCAGATTGCGGGCGGCTTCTTCCCTTAATTTTTGTAGCCTTTTACTAACCACTATCTGGCGGTTGCCTATTGATTTCGTACACTGTTCCTTCAGCGGGCACCCCGAAATTACCTGTCCGTTTTTCAGATGGTCGTCTTTCATGCGCATAAAAGTAGCATCATGGTCCGTCTTGGATCCTTTCTATTGCAGAATTTACCACTCTAACCAGGTGATTCTCCGGAATTAAATCATCTAAGTTCATGGGAAAGCGCATTTGGTTCATCAGATATGGTTTAAAGACTACTTTATCGTTTTTCTTTTCCATGATTCAATTCTAGCATATTACCAATTATTTGTGTACAACAAAATATGGAAAATGGGCTGCCCTTTTGGGACAGACCCAACAACCTCAGAGAAAGCTGCTCTGTGTCCGACGTATCGATCACGTTGCAGGTTGGGGATGGTGCCGCTCGTGAGATTGCC
>CAYFRE010000167.1:0-2861 GCA_964345455.1 uncultured Syntrophomonadaceae bacterium
GACTTTCATCGCCAACCTGCTGCCGGCTTTTACCGGCGCTTTCGAACCGTCCCCCCGATATACGATATATTTGTGTAGGGTCAGGCGATGGAGCGACGGAACTGTCTTGAGGCTACCAGCGACATCAGGACGGCAAAGATGAACATGACCAGGAGACCCCTTCCGATCGAAGCCGACCACAACCCTGTTCCGACGAGCTCGCGCAGCGGGGCCATCGCGTAAGAGAGCAGGTTCCAGCGGGCAATATTTCATCCCGGGAAACGAATGCTGATCTTGCTTCCTTCTCCAGGCGAACTGTCAAGCTCAACTGAGGCCCCATGCACTGCCGCGACATGTTTGACGATGGACAATCCCAATCCCGTGCCGCCGGTTTCCCGGGAATGGCTTTTATCCACGCGGTAGAAGCGTTCGAACACGTGGGCTTGATGCTCTTTCGGAATGCCTATTCCGGTATCGGATACCGCCAGCACTGTGCCGCAGTCTTCGTTTACAATATCGATCTCCACGCTGCCGCCCTTAACGTTGTATTTAACGGCATTGTCACCCAGATTGAAAAGCATCTCATCAAGCAAATTTCGTATGCCGGGGATGACAGCATGCCCGCCTCGCAGGGAGCGCTCCACGATATCATCGAGCTTTGCCTTCGACCGGATACCATGCGTACGCGGGCCGAAGGCAACTTTATCGTATATGCTCATAAGAAACGGGTTGGGCTTCTGGAACACCATGCCCACGCGCTTCCTGAGCAAGGTTACATCCATGTTCCCGTATATGTTTTCACCGTCCAGCAGCACCGTTCCTGTTATCTTGCAATTCTCCACCAGATCATTCATCCGGTTAAGCGTCTTCAAGAGGGTTGATTTACCGCAACCGGATGGTCCGATGAACGCCGTAATCCCATTTTGGGAAATAGAGAGGGCAACGTTCTTGAGCGCCCGGAATGAACCGTAGTAGAGATCAAGATTTATTACCTCGATTTTGTTCGTTTTCTACCCCTTCTGCCCCGCAATCTTTGCTGCTGCATATGCCGACAGCGCGTTGATACCTATCACGATGACAAGCATGACCACTGCCGTCGTATAGGCCTGCTCAACATGCAGACCCTCGCTGGCCAACGTGAACATATGCACGGAGAGCGTTCTGGTGGAATCAAAAACAGTTTCCGGCACCTCCGCCACCGTTCCCGCAGTGTAAAGCAGTGCCGCCGTTTCACCTACGATGCGCCCTATGGCCAGGATCACGCCCGCCAGCACCCCCGGCATGGCCGGAGGCAAGGCCACGCGGAAGACCAATGGAGAAGGTCAGGTTGATCAGGAGAATGAACACGAACAGCACCACCGCCGTAGCGTTGAGTGCCCCCCTGTGCAGATCGGCGGCATATCCCATTTCAATAACAATGTTGGCCGTGAGCGTTCGCAGACCCTTCAGCAGGCCGGCCGGCATGCGAGCCTGATTTCCCGCGACCATCATTACCACCATAGCCTCGCCGATGGCACGTCCCACGCCCAGAACCACGCCGGCCATCACCCCGGACCGGGCCGCCGGAAGCACAATACTGAATACGGCCCGCTCATGCATTGCGCCCAGCGCCAGGGCACCCTCGTAATAACTCCCGGGGACGGCATTCAAGGCGGATTCGCTCACAGAAATGATCGTCGGCAGTATCATCATACCCAGAAGAATGGACGCCGCCAGCATGCTCATACCGCTTCCGCCAAAGAGTTCGCGCAGCACGGGAACGATGACCACCAGCCCGAAGAACCCGTATATCACCGACGGTATGCCCGCCAGCGGCTCAACCGCAGGTTTCAACAGCCTGGCCGCCTTGCAGCCGCAGAACTTTGACAGATATATGGCCGTCAGCACACCGACAGGAATGCCGATAAGAAGCGCCCCCGCCGTTACGCAGATACTACCTAGAATCATGGGTAGATACCGTAGATGTCGTTGCCGGGCTGCCAGGTCTTGCCCAGAAGGAAATCAAACAGGCCTATTTCCCCCATGGCCGGCATTCCGTTGGCAAACAGAAAGAGGCATATCAGCGCCACTACCAGGATGGATACGCAAGCCGCGATACCAAATATTAAACTTGCCGCCTTTTCATGCCATCTGCTCATGAGCTTATCACATGTGAACACAGGGGAGATTCATTATGCGATTAATGCCGCTTACTTAAGTGGAAAAATAATCTTTGTTAAAAGCTCGTTTTCAGGCACCTCTTGCGGCGAGTTGTAATAGAGTTCGTAGGCTGTGCCGGTGGGGGTATAGCCGTTCTCCTGGATACATTGCCTCATGGCGTTGTAGACCGTCTCCATCTCTTTATACTGGCCTTTAAAAAGACAAGAAACCTGCCGGCCTGCCGGGATCTCCCCCGCCTTGATCTCCCCTTTGCCGGGTAACGATTTTGTCATTACAAAACCCATTTCTACATCCAGATTCTGCATATCCATGTTGTAGTAACCGGCAGAGGCTGCTTCCACCGGCTTTTCGCCAACGGAGAACCTCGAACACACCCATGGTTTTATTTTCGCCACCCTAATTGAAGCTCCATTCGGCCCGCAGAGGATTAAGAAGCCCAAACCGGGGGCATAACAAATAAGCTATCGAAGAAAAGTCAGGGGGTAAACCTGCAGGTCAGGTCTGCCCCTTTCATTTATCGCCCTGCTGGACGTTAGCCTGGCGGTGAACATCCACTAAAGGATTGGCAGGAGGACGGGAAAAAGATGTTCACCGTCGGGTTACCGGCTTTGTATATAAAAGAGCGAATTAGTTTATATTGACGCTTAAATTGTAATGATGTAAAATATATATTGTGATTTATGTCACAATCTTTTTTGCTCTACCTTAACTTCAACCCAACG
>CAYFRE010000168.1:0-2810 GCA_964345455.1 uncultured Syntrophomonadaceae bacterium
CTTGACACGCACTACCATATCAGGGGCGAGGCATGCCTCGCCCGGGATTGTATAACTTTAAACGGCTCTCGCGCTGTGGTAAGATATATATAATCAATAATACGGAGGGTGAGCAACTAAACTGACTGCGGAAAAAGCAATCCTGGTTGGACTGGAGAGAGCGGGAGGGGGGCCCGGAATTGCCGCCGGGATGGAGGAACTGGCGCTGCTGGCGGAGACCGCCGGCGCGGAGGTCCTCTCGACAATGGTGCAGCGGCGCGAGACTCCGGATCCCGCTTACTATATCGGCATGGGGAAGGCACGCGAACTGGCGGCAGAGGTGGCCCGGCTGGAAGCGGGCCTGGTAATCTTCAACGATGAGCTTTCGCCGTCCCAGGGGCGCAACCGGGACCGGATTCTCGGGGGGAAGACGGTTGACCGCACCGCCCTGAGGCTAGAGATATTTGCCCGGCGGGCCCGCTCCCGCGAAGGGAAGCTCCAGGTGGAGCTGGCCCAGCTGCACTACCTGCTGCCCCGCTTGACCGGGCTGGGCAGCCAGCTTTCCCGGCTTGGCGGCGGCATCGGCACGCGCGGCCCCGGGGAGACGCAGCTCGAAGTCGACCGCCGCACCATCCGGCGGCGGATCGGCGATCTGCAGCGCGAAATAAGCGGCCTGCGCCGCCACCGCGCGCTGCACCGCCGGCAGCGCCGGCGGAACCGCTACGTTGCCGGGCTGGTGGGCTATACCAATGCCGGCAAGTCAACCCTGCTCAATGCCCTTACCGGGGCCGATCTCTACACCGAAGATAAGCTTTTTGCCACTCTGGACCCCTCGGTGAGGCGGGGCCGGCTGGAAGACGGCCGGGTGATCCTCTATGCGGATACAGTGGGCTTTATCCAGCACCTGCCCAAACAGCTGATTACCGCCTTCCAGGCCACCCTGGAAGAGATCGCCGCTGCCGATATCCTGCTCCACGTGGTGGACATCAGCCACCCGCAGTATCCGGAACAGGTCGAAATAGTGCGGCGGCACCTCTCACGGCTGGATCCCGGTTTTGAGCGGCGGGAACTTCTTGTTTTCAACAAGACCGACCTCCTGGAGAGCTCTGTGGAACAGTCCTTCCTGGAGCGCGAATACCCGGGAGCCCGCCTTGTTTCCGCCCGGCAGGGCGAGGGCCTAGCCGGGCTGAAAGAGACGCTGGCCCGGATCATCGACCGGCAGAACGAAAGGATAAAAGTTTACCTCCCTTACCGGCAGGGCGCCCTCCTGGACCAGATCCGGCAATCCGGAAACGTCCTCCGGGTGCGCTACCGGCCCCTTTACATCGAAGTGGAGGCGCGTGTGGATCCCGCTCTTTCCCGGAGATTGGTCCCTTACAACCGTCCACCGGATCAGGACCCCGCAATGGAACGGTCTGCGGAGGCGGAGTTCCGGGATGTCTGAGCACAGCGGGCTCTTTGACCTGGACCTGCCGGGTAAGCTGCAGGGTTTCGTCTCCCGAGCACTCCAGAGAGCGAAGAAGAGCTGGGATGAGATCGACAGCACTGTTTTTTGCAACCAGCGCCGCGTCCTGGAGGCGCTCCAGGAGCAGAAAATCGGGGAGATAGATTTTCTGGACAGCAGCGGCTACGGCTATGGAGATAGCGGCCGCGAGAAGCTGGAGCGGGCCTGCGCCCGTATTTTCGGGGGGGAGGCGGCCCTGGTTCGCCCGCAGATTGTTTCGGGCACACATGCGCTGGCGGTTGCCCTGTTTGGACTGCTCCGCCCGGGAGAACTGCTGCTCTGCCTGACGGGGCCGCCTTACGATACCCTGCAGTCGGTCATAGGCAACCGCGGGGAGGAGACGGGGACCCTGGCTGAATGGGGGATCCGCCACCGCTACGCAGCTCTCCGCGCAGACGGTTCTCCGGACATGGCTTCCATTGAACCGGGCCTGCAGCCCCGGGTGGCCTATATCCAGCGCTCGGCTGGATACAATGTGGAGCAGGCCTCTTTGACCACTGAGCAGATCGGAGCCCTTGTAAAAGAGGCGCGCAGGCGCTATCCCGAAGCCTGGATCGTGGTGGACAATTGCTACGGCGAATTTACCGGGACAGAGGAGCCTCTCCAGGCCGGCGCCGACCTGATCGCCGGCTCCATGATCAAGAACCCGGGCGGGGGGCTGGCCGGAAGCGGCGGCTATATAGCCGGCCGGCGCGAGCTGGTGCAACGGGTTGCAGCGCAATTGACGGCACCCGGACTTTACGATAAGCTGGGGGCTTTTACCAATAAACGCAGCTTTTTTCAGGGTCTTTTCATGGCCCCGGCCCTGGTTGGAAATGCCCTGAAGAATGCTCTCTTCGCCGCGGCCCTCTTTGAGGAGATGGGTTACGAGGTCAAGCCCCGCTGTGAAGAACCGCGGGGCGATATCGTCCAGAAGATCATTCTGGGGAATTCAGAGAAGCTGCTGCGCTTTTGCCAGGCAGTCCAGGAAGCATCACCGGTAGAATCATACCTCACCCTGGAACCGGGCCCGCTGCCGGGCTACGAGGACCCGGTGGTGATGGCCGCGGGAACCTTCTTCCAGGGAGCGACCGGTGAACTTACCGCCGACGGGCCGCTGCGCGAACCGTACGCCGTCTTCATGCAGGGCGGCCTGACGCTGCCTCACGCCCTCTGGGCTACCTGCGCCGCCGCCAAAGCCCTGTTCATTTAGACGTCGGAGGTCGGAAGTCGGAGTTGGGAAAGGCCGGCCGGCGGATAAGAGATCGCATTTAAGTACAATATTCCTTCCATGTCGTAGGGGCTAGGCACGCCTCGCCCAAACCCGTGCCGCCTGCGTTGATAATAA
>CAYFRE010000169.1:0-2703 GCA_964345455.1 uncultured Syntrophomonadaceae bacterium
CAGACCACCAGGTCAGGCAGAGCCGGAGTCTTTCCTTCCAGGAACCAGAGCGTTCCCATGGGCCAGTAATCGCGGCAGGTGGCCAGCCGGTCGGCTCCGCCCGCCGAGACGCCTTCGCCGCCGACAATGGCGCGAAGCTTATTCGCCAGCCGGGTGTAGTCGGGCCCGGGAAACCGCTTTTCTTGAATTGTTCTACAGAGATGTTCCGGCAAGATGTGTCCTCCTTTCAGTTGACACCAAGGTAGGCCGGTTTCGGCCACCTTCGGATAACCTGCGATGATTGATTATATTATTTATATTCAGCAATAATTTAGGTTTCGCCTTCAACCTTTCCCCTTTTTCTCATGAGATCTGGAGAAAATTAAAAGGTATTCATGAACCTTGTTGACGCGAAATACCGCGGGGTAACCAAGCGGGCGGAGATAGTTATATTCATGGCGCCGGTCCCAGATAATGATATCCTCAAGCCGGTAGCCGGCGAGCTGCAGCGCGGCGCAGAGATCCATGTGCAAAGGATAGAAGCGGTTTTTCTTGCGCAGATCCATGACCACGACCGCGCAGGCCCGGCCCGGTTTCAATACAGCGTGCGCCTTGCGAAAGACCGCGGTCAAACCCTCAAGGAAAGATTGATAATCACCGGACCGGCCCAGGTCTGCGTCATGATCCCCGTAATCGCGCTGCCGGCGGCGGTCGGCAGAGCGCTTCGCCAGAAGGATATCCCAGTAGGGCGGTGAGGTGAGAATAAAATCGACCGAATTTGGCTCCAGGTAGCGACCCAGGTTGAGGGCGCTGTCATGGTAGAGGCGCGGCCGGGGCCCGGTCCCCCCGGCCGCAGCGGCCTCTGCGGAGCGGAGCCGCCGCTCAAAGAGCTCCAGGTAGTGTTCATAGATTTCGAAGCCCACTCCCTGCCGGCCGAGATTATAGGCGCCGAGCAGGGTCGTCCCCGTCCCGGCAAAGGGGTCGAGGACCACTTCACCCGGGTTTGCCGTAAAGATCTCGATGCAGCGCCCGGCCAGTTCCAGGGGAAAGGCTGCCGGGTGGTTCAGCCGCGATTCCGCAATGGACCTGCGCAGGTCGCTCCAGACGCTGATGCTGTAGCGGGTCCAAGTCTTTCCATCCAGCCGGTTGCAGCGCTTCCTGCCTTCGCCGATGGCATTTCACCCCCTGGAGATTCTATTCGCACCGGCGCCGGCATTAACCTGCCTAAAGGCCGGAGTATATTTGGAATTGCTATCCTTCTCCTACACGATTCGATCAAAATTCTTTGTATTGACAATTGAGGTAAATTAATGAACAATTTTTGCAAACCTAAGATAGTTTTTCTAACGCTAAGTGTTATTGTTCTTGTTTTAGTCACCGGGTGCACGCAGGCGCAGAGCAATTTAAGCAGGGATGAACTGGTGGCAAAGCTGCTTGATGCGCTCATTGAGGAAATGAGCTATGTCTCAGATATCCGGGTCCTAAAATTTATCAGCATCGATAACATGAATTTAGTACTGTATTATTACAAGGTCGGCCAAATGGAAATTGAACATCTGAAGCATTACTGGATAAAAAATGACATGGTTGTCCTCGACGGCGGGGGAAGCAGTGTGATTAACGTCACCGAAGACGACCAGCTCGCTGTTTCCGGTTATGGTTTTAGCGAATCTAGCGGAACCGGAGAAAGCTGGATTTGGTTTGTTTACGGTCACTGCCTGAACCCGGAAATTTGCAAGGTAGAAGTTGATTTTTTTGGCGGTGAAACCAAAATCCAGGAGATCGATGATTTAGGGGGTTACATTTGAGGTCAAAACAATCGCGGGATTCGAAGAGATAAGGGGTCTTGACAACGAGAATAATATTTTATACAGGTTCCCTCTCAATGAAGAGAAAAATGGAGAAAAAAGGGATATGGGGGCAAGCTAGAGCTGCAGCTCCACCACGTCACCATCTGCAAGAAAATAATCACGCGCTACCGCCTGGCCGTCAAAACGGGAAGATCCCCAGACCAGGGCGCTCTTCAGCTTTTTGGGAAAATCTTTATGCACCAGCTCCGCAAAATCGAGCACGGTGCTTCCCCTTCTTAAGATAAAGGGGCGCTCTTTGTCGGGCGGGCGGCCGGGGGCTTTTCCGTAGATCCGGATCACCCCCAAAATATCAAACAGTTTTTGCCGCAGCCGATCCAGCCCGCGGCCATGGCAGGAGACGGCGTCAATATGCAAATCGGGCCTCAATTCACGCAATAATTGTAGATTTTCTTCGCTTTCCGGCAGGTCGCTCTTGGCGCCCACGATCATAAAAGGCAGCGGGGCGATGATCTCGCCTTCTTCCGAAAGATCGATCACTTCCCGCTCCTGGAGCAGCTGCAGGATCCCCTCAAGCTGGTCCAGGCATTCCGGCGAGGCAGCGTCGATCACAATCAGAAGGGCGTCGGCGGCCTTGAAGGTGCCGGTCAGGCCGGGCGGGATTGCCTCAGGCGTTGCCGGAGGCGTATCGACAAGCTGAACATGGGTATCTTCATAGGGCATCATCCCCGAAACCGGCAGTGAAGTGGCAAAGGGATAGTCGGTTATCTTCACCCTGGCGCGGGTCAGGGCGCCGACCAGGGCCGACTTGCCGCTGTTCGGATAACCCGCCAGGACAATCTGCCCCGCCCCCTCCCTATCCACGGCCAACGGAACGTAGCCCCTGGCCTGGTTCTTCTTTTTAACCACTCGTTTC
>CAYFRE010000170.1:0-2692 GCA_964345455.1 uncultured Syntrophomonadaceae bacterium
ATGGGAGACCCGTAACCACGACCCGCCGCCTCGTAAGGTTGATATGCATAAATATCTACAGTATATTCCGGAAATTAAAAAATTTTCCATGATAAATATCACCGCGGATCTGGCCTGAAGCGTTCGCCTGGTGTATGCTTAGAATAACAATGTAGCCAATAACCTGACCAAATTACAAGGGGCAATAATCAATGGTGTTAAGGCTGTTTGGCCGCGAGTTCAGGCTGCTGTGCCGGTTGAAGAGCAAAAAAAACCGGGTCTACCTGGTGAAAAATAAAGAAGGGCGCTTTGTGCTCAAGCTCTACCGGGAGCCGCATCACCGCCGCTCCGCCGCGGAGTACCGGGTCCTTCGGAAGGCCTTTCAGAAAGGATTAGCCGTGCCGCGGCCGGTTGCCTTTATCGAAAAGAAGGCCCTGCTGATGCAGCATATTCCGGGGGATAACCTTTGCGACTTGCTTAACCGTAGCTGCCTGGCGGAATATGCGGATAAGCTGGCCCGGTGGTACGGCTCTTTCCATCGACGCTTCAGCCGCCCCGATGGAAACACCCTGCTCAGGGGAGATTCCAATTTGAGAAATTTCATTCTCCGGGAGGACGGCTCTCTCTACGGGGTTGACTTTGAGGAGGCGGCACCGGGAGACCCGGCCCGGGATATCGGCCAGATCTGCGCCTCTATACTTGACACGGAGCCAATGTTCACACCGGCAAAAGCCGCATTATGCCGCCGGCTGATGGCCAGGTACGGCGAGATAACCGGCCAGGACAACCTAGAATATCACCTAGCCGGCCAGATTGCCTGCGCATTAAGAGATACTGCGCAGCGCCGGCCGCAGCAGCGCCGCTGCCTTTTAAGGCAGGCCGGGCTGCTCGAAGAGCATGGGCTGGAGTATTTTTTGAAGCCATAGATTGCCAGCCTTCACGACGGGCGAGGCAGGCCTCGCTCCTCCGAGCGGGTTATCGGCGGGGGGATTTAAAAGAACTAGTAGAGAGACTCCAGATTGTAACGGCGCAGTAAAAGAAATAAAGCCAGTGATAGGACCAGCACAACCGCCGCCGCCAGGCGGTGGCTTCCGGTAAAGGGCTGCTTTTCCAGGTAGCTCCGCTGCCGGTAAAGGCCGAAGGCGCGGCTCTCCATGGAGATGGTCAGGGTGTCGACCTTGCTCAAGGCGGAGAGAACCAGCGGCACAAAAAGATAGCGGACCGCCGATAAAAAATTTCTCAGCGAAATCTTCTCTATATCGATGCCCTTGGCCATCTGGGCATAGCGGACCTGCTCGAGCTCGAGGAAAAAGAGCGGAATAAAGCGCAACGCCGTAATTAGCGTAAAACCGTAGCGATAGGGCAATCCTGCCTGCATCAGGGCGTAAGCCAGGCGGTTGGGATCGGTCGTGGCGACAAAAAGATAGCTTGAACCGATGATATTGAGAAAGCGGAAAACCAGGAGCAGCCCGTGGGTCAATCCCAGGGACCAGATTTGGATCCGAAAAAAGGCCATTTCTTTCTGCCAGAGCAGTATCCCCTCGCGAACGAAGATCAGGTGCACCAGGAAGATAAGGACGCTGAAGATAATGATGAACCTTAGCTTGCGCCAGAAGAAGGAAAGGGCAAGCCCGGCTGAGCGGTAGCCTGCCAGCAAAACCGCAAACAGAAATAGTCCGCAGAGGTAATGCGAAAGGCCAAAAACCAGCAAGGTGAAGCAAAGGAGTATCTCCAGCTTGAGCAGCGGGTGCAGCCGGTGCATGGGCGTATCCGCCGGGTGGTAGCTCAGTCCGGGCAGGAAGGAGCGGAAACTGTAGACGGGGCCAACAGCCGAAGGCAGCTTACCCTTTGAGCGCTGCCTGGCCTGGTTTAATCCTTCGTCACGATTTGCTATTTGCTTGACCTCCTATCCCCGGTTTTAACCATCACGGTAGGGACACCCGTTACCGGGTGCCCCCCGGCTTCAGTTCCTGGTAAGCCTCTCGGAACCGGTCGATGGTAATGTGGTGCATAAGGTTGTTAAACCGGATGCTCTTGTCACGCCTTGCTGCTTGACGTATCCTGTCCAGTCCGCTCAATGCTTCCTCCTGTCCCTGCGTACAGTTCGCAGTCGTCCTTTACAGATATTCCCTTCGGTCACCGGCCTTCCCTCCAGGACCTCCGCCGTCAGCTATACCGACCTTGTTCGGCCCTTTCTCTTATACTATGCCGGTGTCAGACTTCTCAGCGGCGTGCATGCTTTTGCCAACCTTAGGGTCCGGTGGCTAATCCAGCCGGTTTCCCGCTGGGCCGCAATCCGGCTCCCTTAGCCGCAATCAGGGTTACGGTTTCAGGCCTCTCCCCGGCCGACCCGCCATTTGCCCTAAACGGTGGGTACCGCTGAGACCTCCCGGTTCTCGAACATAGAGTGTCCACGCATGCTCAGGTTCTCGGACCCCGTGAGGCCGATATGAGGCTCGCTGCTTTAACGCCCCACTGGCCTGCGTGCGCTTTCCCCTGTCAACTTACTTCCCTTGCCGCCTCGCGGCTGCCTGAGCATGACTCGGGGCCGTGATGGTGCAGCTACTCCTTTCACGTGGGGCTCTTTCATCCCCTCCTCTATGCCGGTTTATCCCGGCTTTTCCCCCCGGAGCCCCTTTTGCAAAGTGGGGAGAAAACGGCCTTTTTCAAAGTGGAGGGGGGAAAGCTGTGCTGTCGGGCAGGTAATCTTCGT
>CAYFRE010000171.1:0-2692 GCA_964345455.1 uncultured Syntrophomonadaceae bacterium
AAGGAGAGATTGAGCTGTTAAAAATTGGAGCGGCTCCCAGCATGATCAAGCGGGGTAAAGAGGTGTTCAGGATAGGGGCTCCCTCCGTTCCCCTGGGGATTCTCTCCAGGGTAGAGGTTGAGAGCTATTTGGAAAAGCTCCAGCCGAACGACCTGCTGGTCATGGTTACCGATGGGGCCAATGATCCCGACGGGGAGCTCACGTGGGTGGTTTCATTTCTCCGCCTGATGGAAAACAGCCCGCCGCAAATTGTGGCCGACCGGATTCTGGAAGAAGCGGCGCGCCGTTCCGGCGGCCGGTTGCGCGACGATCTGACGGTGGCTGCCTGCCGGCTGATCCGCCTGAAACGGTAACTGGAAGAAGAGAGAGCCAAATGGAAATGAGTGCAAAGACGCAACCTTTGAACGAGGGTTCAAGGGTTGCGTCTTTTATTTATTTCATCTTCAGGGTATATACTATGGTAAAATGTAGATGGAAACCCGCGTGGACCATGCGAAATCTCGCAGGGGCGAGGCATGCCTCGCATATTGGAGGTTGGAAGTGAGAGGTTGGAGGGGAGATTGTGCAGAGCCTGGTTGCCTTTGATTTGTTATAATGCGGCCATGCTCAAAAATTGTAGGGGCGAGGCATGCCTCGCCCCAGGGTTGGACTGGAGGTTTGCGACGGCGTGGTGAGCTGCGCCTGCATATGACCATGCTGGTAGAAAAAGTAGCACGTTATATCGAGCGGCACCGGCTCCTGCAGGAGGGCGACCGGGTGCTGGTAGCGGTCTCCGGAGGACCTGATTCTCTTTGCCTGCTTCATGTTTTGCGCATCCTGGCGCCCCGCTACAGGCTGACCTTGACTGTCGCCCACCTCGACCACCGGATCAGGCCCGAGGCGCGGCAGGAGGCGGAGACAGTGCGCAGACTGGCCGAGGCCTGGTCGCTGCCTTTTGAAGGAGCGGCCATCGATGTGCCGGCTTACCGGGCCGGCCGGAAGCTTTCCGCTTCGGAGGCCTCCCGGATCGTTCGCTACCGTTTTCTGCTGGGTGCGGCTAAAAAGCACGGGGCCGGCAAGATCGCTCTGGGGCAGCAGCTCGACGACCAGGCGGAGACAGTGCTTTTTAACCTGCTCAGGGGAACCGGGCCGGACGGGCTGGCCGGGATCCTGCCGCGGCGTGACTTTGGCCCGGTAGAGCTGATCCGTCCCTTGCTGGGCATCTCGCGGCAAGAAATTGAGCGCTACTGCCGGGATCAGGGACTTGCACCTTCACTCGATGCGAGCAACCTGAAAACCGATTATACCCGCAATCGGATCCGCCTGGAGTTGATCCCTCACCTGGAGCAGAGATACAATTCCAACCTGAAACGTTCCCTGGC
This sequence comes from uncultured Syntrophomonadaceae bacterium, assembly GCA_964345455.1. Lineage (GTDB taxonomy): Bacteria > Bacillota > Dethiobacteria > DTU022 > DTU022 > JAAZIN01. The sequence continues at coordinate 1,362 of CAYFRE010000171.1, forward strand.
GCAGCTGGCCTCGCTGGCCGCGGCAGATCGCGCCTATCTTGGAGCGGCGGCGCAGAAAAAGTTTCAGCAGGCGGCCCGCCGGGAAAAGGATACGTTGGTCCTTGATCGGGCGGCTATCACCAGGCTGCCCGCGGCGCTGCGCGGGCGCGTTGCTTACCGGGCCCTTTTGGAGTTTGTTCCGGGCAAGAAGATCGGCCGGCGACACGTTGAACAGCTGCTGCAGCTGGCGGAGCAGTCAGGTCCGGCGCGGGAGCTGTCCCTGCCGGGCGGTGCGCGAGCGTATCACTCTTACGGACGCTTGATCCTGACGACGGAAAAGTTGGCTCAGCAGAGTAGCTTTTCCGCCAGACCCCTGCAGGTCCCCGGTTGCACCGATCTCCCGAACGGACGTTTCCAGGTTGAAGCCTCTTTTCGCAGTCCCGGCAAGCTGAGCTGGCCGCCGCTGCCGCACCAGGCTTATCTGGACTACGATTCATTGCCCGGTCCGCTGCTGCTCCGTTCCCGATGGCCCGGGGCGCGGTTCCACCCGCAGGGGGCTCCGGGCGCCAAAAAATTAAAGGACTTCTTGATCGATCAGAAGATCCCGCGTCACCGGAGGGATGGCCACCCGCTGGTGACTTCAGATAACGAGGTGGTCTGGGTGATCGGGAAGCGCATTGCCCACCCGTACCGCGTTACCGGCAATACATCGCATGTTTTGGTTTTGGAGTTACAGAGATCAATGCAAGAGGAGGAGCTCGATTGACGAATGAAAACCGGAAAGTATTGCTCGATGAGGAGGCGATCGCCGACCGGGTAGCGGAGCTGGCGGAGCAGGTTTCGGCAGAATACGAAGGGAAAAAAGTGCTGCTGATCTGTGTGTTGAAAGGCGCCGTGATCTTTGCCAGCGATCTGATGCGGCGCTTAAAAATACCGGTAGAGATTGATTTTATTGCCGTCTCCAGTTACGGGTCGGATACCGCTTCCTCCGGTGTGGTCCGGATTCTGAAGGATCTGGATAGCAGCATTAAGGGGAAAGATGTCCTCATCGTTGAGGATATCGTTGATACCGGTTTAACTTTGAATTACCTGCGTAAGAACTTGCTCAGCCGGCAGCCGCGATCGTTAAGAGTGGTTACACTGCTGGACAAACCGGCCAGGCGGCGGGTGGAGTTTACCCCTGATTACTGCGGATTTGAAATTCCCGATCATTTTGTGGTCGGATACGGACTTGATTTTAATGAAGATTACCGCCAGCTGGCCGGAATATACGTTCTTGAACCGGAGCTCTAAGCCCTGATTATTCATCGCATGGCCAACCGCCGCCTGGATGTTTTAAATGCAAATAGCCA
>CAYFRE010000172.1:0-2469 GCA_964345455.1 uncultured Syntrophomonadaceae bacterium
TATTTTTGGTTGGCGGATTCGGTTCCTTTTTTATTCATATACCTGGAATATTCACTAAAGCTCACCAGCCGGAAGCCCTTGGAATCAAGAGTGCCAATCACAGTTTGTTCCAGTGTATTTCCAGTGATATTGGCTGTTCGTCCCTGATTCATCTTCATTTTACTTCCTTAAACAAAGCCAGTAGTTCGGCGGCCTTGTTCCGGCTGTCTCCGTTGCAGCTGATGAACCGCCGTACTTTAAAAGAGGTGAGCTGCGCGCCTTGGTAGATCTGCCGGACAAATTCGGTATCGTGATTGGAGAGCAGGACCGGAACTCCCTTTCCGGCCAGTTTGCCGGCCAGCTCCGCCAGTTTTTTCTGCTCCTGTAAACCGAAACCACCGCTGCTGTATTCCGTGAAATTGGCGGTTGAGGAAAGGGGAACATAGGGAGGGTCGCAGTAAACTACATCTCCAGGTTTCACTTCAGTCATGATTTTACGAAAATCACGGCAAACAAATGCAGCCTTTTGGGACCTCCGGACGAAATATAACATCTCTTCCTTCGGGAAGTATGGCTTTATGTATCTTCCAAAGGGGGTGTTGAATTCTCCTGAAGAATTGTAGCGGCAGAGCCCGTTATATCCGTGGCGGTTCAGGTATAGAAAGAGGGCGGCCTTCTGTTTCCTGTTCCCGGTCCGGTTGAATTCAGAGCGCAAGCGGTAGTATTCTTCTTCCCGGTTCAAAGCGGGGGTAAAATAGCCGTGGCAATATTCCACAAAGGCTTCCCCCTCCTCCTTCAAGACCTGGAAAAGGTTGATCAGATCGGCGTTGCTGTCACTGAGAAGGTAACTTGGATAACCGGTATTCAGGAATACAGCTCCCGATCCCACGAACGGTTCTACCAGCCTGTTGCCCGGCGGCAACTGCTCCTTGATGCGGTGGATGATTCGATATTTGCCGCCGGCCCATTTTAAAAAAGGTTTCAACCGGGATCCCTCCACAAAGGACTTCCACTAACATGGCGGCAAATCCTTCTGTGCCGGATAATCCCGGTCCGTCACCCTCCCATTGCCTTATACGTTCATCCCGCCGCTGATGCTGATGCTTCCGCCGGTTTTTCGACAGCTGTCAATTGTAATCCTGCCGGAGCGGCGGCAGGATTCCCGGCTTGAATTTGCAAGTTTTCTGGTATAATTGTACCGAAATTTGCATAGAGAAAACCTGACAAGGAGTATCCTGATGCGTCGCATCCATATCATTGTTTTGTTATTTGTTCTGGCCGTTGTGATCCTGGCGGCGGTTAAGCTGGATCTACTCTCTTTATTCCGTTCTGGGCCGGAGGATCCGGATCAAGTTGAGCCCGGTACCGAACCTGAACCGGACATCCGCACCATCACCCTGAAAGCCGTGGGGGGATTGTACCCCCACCTGGCTGTCCTGAATGAAAACCGCCAGGGCGACGGAGAGTACGATTTCTGGCCCGTCTTCGAGTTCATCGCCCCCCACATCCAGGATGCCGATATGGCCATGCTGACCCTGGAAACGATGCAGGCGGGGCCGGATATAGAGCTCTGGGGGGTTTCCGGGTATACCGGCCATACAAAGGGAGGCATTCTTACCTTTAATGCTCCTATTGAACTGTCCCATGCCCTAAAAAGGGCCGGGTTTAATCTCTACTCCTTCGCCAACAACCACTGCATGGACCGGGGCGTGGAGGGCCTGCAGGCCACCCTGAATAATGTGCGCGGGCTTGGTTTCCGCACTACCGGCGCCTACCTCAGCCGCGAGGAGCGGGATGCAGCGGATATCGTGGAGCTCAACGGGATCAAGGTTGCTTTTGTCGCCTACACCTATTGGACCAACGGCATCCCCGTTCCCGCAGGTGAAGAGCATTCGGTAAACTTGATTCCCAACAACCCCGATCCTGAATACAGGGATATCGGTCCTGTTATCGCCGATATCAAGAGAGCCCGCGCCGCCGGCGCCGACCTGGTGGCGGTTATCCCTCACTGGGGCGAGCAGTATGTCGATTATCCCTTCGAGCGGCAGCGGGAGGCCGCCCGGGAGATGGCTGAAGCGGGCGCCGATATGATCGTGGGCGGACACCCCAAACTTGTGCAGCCCTGCGAATGGATTGACGTGCCGGGGGAGAACGGCGGCACCCGTTCGGTCCCGGTGATCTATTCTCTGGGCAATTTCTATACAGACCAGCATTACCCGGCGACTCCAACCGATTTGGTGGAATATGGCATGCTGCTGAAACTGGAACTCTCCAAGGATATGGACGGCGGCAAAGCCTGGGTCAGCAGCGTGGATTATGATATTCACTGGTGCTACCGCGATTGGCGCCACCGCATGCTGGTGCTCTCCGAAGTCTTCGAGAAAGGGCCGGAAAAATTCAACCTCACCCAGTCCCAGCTGGAGAGGCTCAAAACGAAGTACCGCGAAAACATTGATATCATCGAGCGTTACGGCTTCTCCGAAAGATAAA
>CAYFRE010000173.1:0-2453 GCA_964345455.1 uncultured Syntrophomonadaceae bacterium
ACCCCCTCGAATGCATCACCTGCGAGAAGACGGGGCAGTGCAAGCTGCAGGATTACTGCTACCGCTACGGGATCTCCGCGAGCAATTTTGACGGCGAGGTCAAGGAGCTGCCTTTGGATGATACCAACCCCTTCTATATCCGGGATATGAACAAGTGCATCCTCTGCGGCCGATGCGTGGGTCGCTGCCAGGAGATCAACGGAGCCGGGGCGATTGACTTTATCGGCCGCGGTTTCGGTACCGTCGTCGGACCGGCTTTCGGCGATCCCATAGAAGAATCGAGCTGTGTCTTCTGCGGGATGTGCGTCGATGTCTGCCCGGTGGGCGCCCTGACTCCCAGGGCCGGCATAGGCAAGGGACGCCCCTGGGAAGTGGATAAGGTGAAGACGATCTGCCCTTACTGCGGCACCGGGTGCAGCATCTACCTGCACGTGAAGGACGGCCGCATCATCGGGGCCAGCCCCGATTTTGAGGGTCCTGTCAACCGCGGACATCTCTGCTCCAAGGGGCGCTTCGGCTGGGATTTTGTGCAAAGCGATGAGCGTCTCACCAGGCCGCTGATCAAGAAAGACGGCGTCTTTGTGGAGGCCTCGTGGGACGAGGCGCTGGACCTGGTTGCGGAGAAGGTGCGCAACATGATCAACCGCTACAGCGCCGATTCCCTGATGGGGCTAAGCTCGGCCAAGACGAGCAACGAAGACAACTACCTTTTCCAGAAATTGATGCGCAGCCTCGGCACTAACAATGTCGATCACTGCGCCCGCCTCTGACACTCTCCGACCGTGGCCGGTCTGGCCACAGCATTCGGAAGCGGCGCAATGACGAACAGTATCGGTGAAATTCCCGAGGCCGGCGCAATTCTCATAATAGGTTCAAACACCTCGGAGACCCACCCGGTGATCGGCTACCGGGTCCGCGAAGCGGTGCGCAAGGGGGCCGCCCTGGTCGTGGCCGACCCGCGGGTCACCGAGATGGCCAGGCTGGCCGATTATCACCTGCGGCTGAGGCCAGGCTCAGATGTGGCCCTGCTGAACGGGCTGATGCATATCATCATCACCGAGGATCTTCTCGATGTTGATTTTATCGAGAAGCGCACCGAGGGCTTCGAGAAGCTGAAGGAGAAGGTGGCTGAATATACGCCCGACCGTGTCTCCGAGATTACCGGGGTGCCGGTGAGCGATCTCCGCGCCGCCGCGCGGGCTTACGCCACAGCGGAAAGCGCGCCTATCCTCTACACGATGGGGATTACCCAGCATACCACCGGGACGGACAACGTCCGCTCCGTGGCCAACCTGGCCATGCTTACCGGCAACATGGGCAAGCCCTCGGCCGGGGTGAACCCGCTGCGTGGTCAGAACAATGTCCAGGGGGCCTGCGATATGGGCGCTCTCCCCAACGTCTACACCGCCTACCAGAAGGTGGGCGACCCAAAGATACAGGATAAGTTTGCAAAAGCCTGGGGAGTGCCGCTGAGCGAGACACCCGGGCTGACGGTGACGAAAGCGATGAATGCCGCCTACGACGGAAAAATCAAGGGCATGCTGATCATGGGCGAGAATCCGATCTTGAGCGAGGCCAACTCCAACCATGCCGGCGAAGCCCTCGAGCGGCTCGAGTTCCTGGTGGTGCAGGATATCTTCATGACCGAAACGGCGGCTTATGCCGACGTGGTCTTGCCGGCGGCGGCTTATGCCGAGCAGCTGGGCACCTATACCAACACCGAACGGCGGGTCCAGCTGAGCTACCCGGCGGTGTCCCCGCCGGGCGAAGCGCGCGCCGACTGGGAGATCCTCACCGATCTGGCCAACCGGCTCGGGCTTGACTGGAGCTACAGCGAGGTCGAGGATATCTTCAACGAGATCGCTTCGCTGTCCCCCAGCTATGCCGGGATCAGCTACGGCCGGCTGGCTGCGGAAAGATCGCTGCAGTGGCCCTGCCCGGACAGCGATCATCCGGGAACGCCCTACCTGCACGTGGGCAAGTTCTCGCGCGGGCTGGGCCAATTCACCCCGGTGGGCTACAAGCCGCCGGCGGAGCTGCCAGACGAAGAATTTCCCTTTGTCCTCTCCACCGGGCGGCACATGTTCCACTACCATACCGGAACGATGACCCGCCGTTCCGTGCCCCTGGAGGAGCACCGTCCCGAGGAGCTCGTCGAGATCCACCCGGACGACGCCGCCCGGCTCGGCCTGACGGAAGGCGACCGGGCCCGGATCAGCTCACGGCGGGGCGAGGTTACCGCCAGGGTCACCCTGACCGACAGGGTCAGGCCCGGTCATGTTTTTATGACCTTCCACTACCACGAGGCCGCGGCAAACCTGCTGACCAACGATGCGCTCTGTCCCGTTGCGGCCACGCCCGAGTTCAAGGTCTGTGCCGTAAACGTGAAAAATGCCGGTTGATCCGGCCCCTGCAAATAAAGCGCCCCCGCCAATGGCGGGGGCGCTCTTATA
>CAYFRE010000174.1:0-2441 GCA_964345455.1 uncultured Syntrophomonadaceae bacterium
GGTCACGTTTGAGTCGAGGATGGTCCGGAAAGCATGTTTGAAACCGCCTTCCATGGCGCTGCGGACGGTGCGTCCGGAGCGCAGCTCGTCCTTGATCCGCTCAAAGATGATCACATTCGCATCCACGGCCATACCGATGGAGAGAATCAGGCCGGCCATGCCGGGCAGGGTCAGGGTCGTCGGCAGCAGTGTCAGCACCCCCAGGACCAGCGTCAGGTAGAAAAGCAGGGCGATCCCCGAGATGAAACCGGCGAAACGGTAATAGAGGAGCAAGTAAAGCAGCACCGCGGCCAGGCCGATTGCGGCGGCATAGATGCTGATCTTCATGGTCTGCTCCCCGAGGGTCGGCCCGACAAGGCGCGACTCCAGCTCGCGCAGCTCCACCGGCAAAGAACCGCTGCGCAGCAGCAGGGCGAGGTTGGCCGCCTCCTCGAAGGTGAACTGGCCGGTGATCCGGGCCTGGCCGTCGGTGATCACGTTCTGCACGGTGGGCACGGAGATGGCCTCGTCGTCGAGGATAATGGCGATCGGCTGCTTGAGAAACTTGCCCGTGGCTTCGGCAAAAAGGCGGGTGCCCTCTTCATCAAATTCCAGGGAAACAAAGGGGTTGGGCTCACGCCCGCCGGGATCCCGCATCGCCTGGACGTGGCGCAGATTGGCGCCGGTGAGGATCTCCTTGCCGTCCGGCCCGACGAAAGAAAGCCTGGCGGTGCGCCCGATGATCTCGCGGGCCTGTTCCGGGTTTTTAATATCGGGCAGCTCGATGCGGATCCGTTTTTCACCCTGCGGAACGATCACCGGCTCGGCCACGCCGAGATCGTCCACCCGCATGCGGATCACCGCGGCGGTCCGCTCAATGGCGTCGGCATCGACCTCCGCGTCGCCCGTTTCCACCGCTTCCAGGAGCACGTAAAGCCCGCCGGCGATATCGAGGCCGCGCTTGATCCCGAGATCTTCTTTACCGGTCCAGGCCATCATCTTCTTGCCTGTTTCCGTTCTTAAGGCAATCTGTGAAACGAAATATGCCGAGGCCGCCAGGAGCAAGCAAATAACGATGAATAAGAGCAGCCGGCCTGATTTGATCTTCTGCTTCAACCCCAAGTTGACCACCTTCCCCGTTTATTTTCAAAAATAACTTGCCTGTTCTATTATAACAAAGCGGAGCCATGATTTCAGGTAAATTATCCGGAGCAGTTCCACACGCTTAGTTGAATCGGTGCCTGGCACCGATTCAACTAACTAACTCCTGCTTTCCAGTTTCAAAAGCATCTCTTTCCAGCCCGGCGGACCGCTGAAGCCGCCCGGCCGCCCGTCGCTGCGGATGACCCGGTGGCAGGGGACCAGCAGGGGATGGCGGTTTGCTTTCAGCGCCTGCCCGGCGGCCCGCCAGGCGCGCGGCGAGCCGGCTGCCGCGGCGGCCTCGCGGTAGCTGCGGGTCTCCCCGTAAGGGATCCGCCGCGTCGCGGTGAGCAGGGCGCGGGTAAACCGGGGGTAGCCGCTCATGTCATGGGGATAATCATCCCACGCGGGCCGCTCTCCCTGCAGGTAGCGCTGCAGCTCCCTCTCCAGGCCGGGCCAGGGCAGCGGGCGCCGCGGGTAAGGCTGCGGCGGGGCGGTGCCGGGAAAAAAGAGCCGGTAGATCCCGCCGTCGTGAAATAAAAGCACGAAGCGGCCGCGGACAGTCTCGATCTCGGAGAAAGAGAGCGTTTTCATGTTACACCTCTCCCAGCGGCAGGAAGCTCCTCTGCCGCCCTGAAAAAACAGCGAGCTCACGGTAACCGACCTCCTGAAGCTGCTCCAGGGCATCGTCAAAATAGCGCCCGACCTGCTCCGGCCCGTGGGCATCCGAGCCCAGGGTCACCGGCACCCCTTCGCGGCGGCAGAGCTCGAGCAGACGCCGCCCCGGGTAGAATTCGGCGGCCGCTGCCGCCCGTCCGGAGCTGTTCAGCTCAAAACAGAGCCCGTTCTCTCTCAAAATACGGGCGGTGCGCTGCCAGTAAGGCTCCATCCCGTCATCGGAAAGCCGGTGGCCGAACTTCTTGACCACGTCGATATGGCCGATGATATCAAAAAGACCGCTGGAGCAGGCCTGCCAGAGCAGCTCGAAGTAGCGCCGGTAAATCTGCCCCAGGTCAGAGGTCTCATATCGCGAAGCGTGAAGGGGGTGCGTGAAATCCCAATCATCCATGAAGTGAATCGAGCCGATCACATAATCAAAGGGATCGCGATCCAGCAGCCGGGCCAGCTCTTTCTCTTTGCCGGGCAGGTAATCCACCTCAACTCCGAGTTTTACCTTGATCTCTTTTTCGCCCGCGCCCAGCGCCCTGATCTCGCTGATGTAGCCGGCAAGCTCCCCGGGGGACATCGTCACCTCGGACTGCGGCTTCATCCCGAGCAGGCCGAGCGGATAGTGGTCGGCAAAGCCGATCTCGCGGAGCCTT
>CAYFRE010000175.1:0-2325 GCA_964345455.1 uncultured Syntrophomonadaceae bacterium
GATCCGGCGTTGGGAGAAAAGAACGCCGCCGCTGGAGAAACGCCTGGCCGCAGCGCTTAAGATCATCGATGCGGGTTACCCTTTCGGGTTTCTCCTGGCCCCCCTGTTCCTGGAGGGTGACTGGCGGAAACGGTATCGTGCTCTTCTGGAGCAGCTCGCGGATATCCTGCCCGAAAAGATACCGCCTTTTACTTTTGAACTGATCACGCACCGTTTTACTTCAAGAGCGCGGCGCCAGATTGAGGCGCTTTATCCCGGATCAGGCCTGAACATGGATCCCGGGCAGCGCCAGTTCCGCTACGGGCAATTTGGATACGGCAAATACCTCTACCCGCCCCCGTTGCGCCGGGAAGCAGAGGGTTTTTTTAGAGAAGAGATCAAGGGTATCTTTCCGGCATCCACAATTGAGTACTTCATTTAGCGGTAAACGGCCTCTTTGATATAATGAAAAGAGTATCTATTATTCTGTGGCAGGGAATGAGAGAGCGGTGTAGAATCCATTTCAGGAATGCTTTTACACCAAATCAAAGCGGCAAGGTTTATTTTATGGAGGGTGCAGATGACTAAATACATTTTTATAACCGGTGGAGTTGTTTCATCATTGGGGAAAGGGATTACCGCGGCTTCTCTCGGCTGCCTTCTGAAGACCCGGGGGTTGAAGCTGACCATCCAGAAATTTGATCCCTATATCAATTACGATCCCGGGACCATGGGGCCGCACCAGCACGGAGAGATATTTGTCACCGAAGACGGGGCCGAGACCGATCTGGACCTGGGCCATTATGAGAGATTTGTCGATCAGAATTTAACCAGGGATAACAACATCACCTCCGGCAAGATCTACTGGTCGGTGATCGAGAGCGAGCGCCAGGGGGTTTACCGGGGGCAGACTGTCCAGGTGATCCCGCATATCACCGACGAAATCAAGGGCCGGATCCAGAGGATCGCTCAAAACAGCGATGTTGACGTGGTGATCACAGAGATCGGGGGCACCGTCGGCGATATCGAAAGCCTCCCCTTTCTGGAAGCAATCCGCCAGCTGCGATACGACCTGGGTTGGGAAAATGTCCTCTTTATCCATGTCACCCTGGTTCCCTACCTGCCCATGTCGGGTGAATTGAAAACCAAGCCGACCCAGCACAGCGTCAAGGAGTTGCGCTCCATCGGGATCCAGCCCGACATCATTATCTGCCGGGCCGCGCACTCTTTAAACGATGATGTAAAGCAGAAGATCGCTCTCTTCTGCAATATCAAGCCGCGCGAGGTGGTTGAAAACCTGGATGCCGATTCGATCTACCAGGTGCCGCTGCAGCTGCAGAGCCAGGGCCTGGACCGGATGGTCGTGGAGAAGCTGCAGCTCGACTGTGCCGAAGCGCAGATGAGCTCATGGAAAGAACTGGTCCGCAGGGCCGTCTCTTTGAAAGATGAAATCACGATAGCGCTTGTCGGCAAGTATGTTGCCTACCCCGATGCTTATCTCAGCGTCAACGAGTCGCTCTTTCATGCCGGATGGGAAAATAATACAGCGGTAAAGATAAAGGCAATTCCGGCGGAAGACTTTGAAAAGGGGGATCCGGAAGCACTGCTGAAGGGGATTGACGCGGTCCTCGTTCCCGGCGGTTTCGGCAATCGCGGGGTCGAAGGGAAGATCAGGGCGGTGCGCGTGGCCCGGGAAGCGAAGATACCTTTCCTGGGGCTTTGCCTGGGGATGCAGTGTGCGGTGATCGAATTTGCCCGCCATGTTGCCGGGCTGGCCGGCGCGCACAGCACCGAATTTGATACCGATACTTCCTTCCCCGTATTTGATTACCTGCCGGGGCAGGATAACAACACCCGGCTGGGCGGTACCCTTCGCCTGGGGGCTCAATCCTGCGCGGTTAAAGAAGGGACACTGGCCCGGAAGGCCTACGGGGAGGATACGATCATGGAGCGGCACCGGCACCGTTTCGAGTTCAACAATGACTATTGCGGCAGACTCGAGGCTGCCGGAATGGTCATCAGCGGGATCAACGAGAAAACCGGCCTGGTGGAGATGATCGAGCTGCCCGATCATCCCTGGTTTGTGGCAGTTCTCTTTCACCCGGAATTCAAATCAAGGCCGCAGCGGGCGCACCCGCTCTTCCGTGATTTTATTGCCGCCGCCCTGCGGCTGAAAAAGAGTTAGCCCGCCGGCTTGATTGCCGGTTCCTGAGAATAGTTGATGGTAAATATGGTAAATATCTAGGCAAGCCTATCCCGCCCCCATTTGTAGTGGCTAGGCGTGCCTATCCCGCCCCTGATATGGTAGTGCGTGTCAAGACCCCGCACAAAATTATTGCCAGCTCG
>CAYFRE010000176.1:0-2298 GCA_964345455.1 uncultured Syntrophomonadaceae bacterium
AGGTATGCTGCAACGGTTGCCGTGCCTTGACCGCCGACTGCTGGGGGTACAACTGCAAGATCGTCCACTGCCTGGAAGAAAAAGGTCTTGATTCATGCTACCACTGCCCGGAGCGCTCCGGGAACTGCGAAAATTCGGCAAGCTGGCCGCAGACTACCTCGAGGAGGGTGTGGATCTCAGCCGCAATCTCGCGGAGATGGAAGCCGCGGGGTTGGAGGCCTGGCTGGAACGGGCGGCGGAAGAGTACACCTGCCGCAGCTGCGGCGGACCTTTAACGGTCGGGCGGACCCTGTGCCATCATTGCGGCGCGACGCGGCGGAAAGATTAAAGCAGCAAGGGGTTGAACCGGCCAAGAAACATGAAACATGTACATAAGAAAAACATTGCCGGGAGGAAGTGCGAGATGAAGACGTTGCTGAAAAATGGCAGAATAATTGACGGAACCGGCCGGCCTTCTTTCAAAGGATCTCTAGTTATTGAAGGAAAGAGGATTGCCCAGGTAATCCGTGGCGACGGTCCGGCTGATTTCGAGGGAGAAGTGGTTGATTGCGCCGGCCTGGCCATCGCTCCCGGGTTCATTGACGCTCACTCTCATAATGATTGGTTTGCCGCGCGACGGGATCCCATCCCTTATTTTAAGCCCTTCGCAGAGCAGGGGATTACTACGCAGGTTGTGGGCAACTGCGGGTTTTCACCCTTTGGATACGAGGCGGGGACGCCTCACCGAGCGCTTATCGGAGGCGGTCTTTTCCAGGCCGGGGATGACGGGGACGATTTTAGCACTTATGCCGGCTGGCGTGAGGCGGCGGAAAAGAAGACTCCGCTAAACCTGGCGCCGCTCCAGGGGCATGGCACGATCAGAACGGGGATCTGCGGCTATGAGAACCGGCCCCTGATCAAGGATGAACTGACCCGGCGCGATTTTGTCCTGGAGCAATCGCTGGAACAGGGAGCCTTCGGGGCCTCCTTCGGGTTGATGTACGAACCGGATCGCTACGCCACGGCGGAGGAGCTGGAAGGTGCCGCGCGAATCTTGGCGAAATACGACGGAATTTTAACCGTCCATCCCCGCGCCTGCTCGGCCGCCTCCACCTCCTACAGCCCCCCCTTTGGCGGCCGGCCGCATAATCTCCGGGCGCTGGATGAGATGATCACCCTGGCCAGGCGCACGGGGGTCAGGCTGCAATATTCGCACTTAATCTTTGTCGGAACATCCTCGTGGAAAACAGTCAAAGAGAGCCTGGAGCTAATCGACCGGGTCCGCGCGGATGGATACGATTTTGCTTATGATCTTTATCCCATGACCTTTGGGGTTTCGGTAATTACGGTGGTCTTGCCGAGCTGGTATCTCTCCATGCCCCCGGCGAAGCGTTCCCGCCCATGGGCCAGGCTGCGCCTGGCTGCGGAGATAAGCCTGACCAAAAAGATCCTCGGCTTCGACTTTGGGGATATCCTGATTGCCTGGATTGGCGAAGGATACGAGGATCTGTGCGGAAAGCGCGTCTCCGAGATCGCCAGTGAGTGGAAAATGCCTGAAATCGATACCTACATTAAGCTGGTCGAGCTCAGCATGGCCCGTGGCAGGGTAAATATGTATAAGTATTATAATGATGACATAATCACCAGGTTAATCCGCCACCAACCGTCCCTTTTCATGACCGATGCCTGGATTGAAGAAAAGGGGGTCCAGAATGCCTCTGCCTTCGGAGCCTATCCGAAGTTCCTGGCGCTTTCAAGAGAGGGCTGCGGGCTCTCCCTCGAGGAAACTGTATACAAAATGACAGGCGCAGCAGCCGACAGGTTTTCACTTAAAGGGAGGGGTTATCTGAAGAAAGGCTACGCTGCGGATATCACGGTATTCAACGCCGCCACAGTGGCCAATAATGGCGACGAACCGGTTCGGCCCAAGGGTATAGAGTATCTCTACATCAACGGCAGGAAGATTGTCAGCGGAGGCCTCGCCGATGAATCCGCCATGGACGGTAGCGGCATTATTCTGCAGAGGGATTCATCTCCTTAACTGCATGGCTCGGCCCGGCTGCCGTGATGATTCATGTCCCGCCGGTTTCGTGCTCCCTCAGCAACTTAACGCATATATCCCGTCATTGGCGGACCTGCGCTTTCTGCTGCCAATACGCCGGCCGGTTTAATGAAATGACACCCGCGGCTTGAAGTTGAAAGGAGACAGTTTTTAGAAACAGAAAGAACAGGGGACGAGGAGACGATCCCCCGCCCCCTATTTCCCCGATACGGTTACCCCGGAAGCGGCAATCCACGGCAGGATGGCATTCCCGAAGT
>CAYFRE010000177.1:0-2211 GCA_964345455.1 uncultured Syntrophomonadaceae bacterium
GCCCTGGTTACCCTGCTCTTTAATCCCCTTTATCTTTTCTCGATCGGCTTTCAGCTCTCTTATGCCGCCACCCTTTCCATTATTTACCTGCAGCCGCCCCTTGCAGAAGCGGCGTTAAAGCTGGGGCTGCCCAAATTTATCAGGCCTATCCTGGCGGTAACGCTGGCGGCGCAGATCGGGGTTCTGCCGCTCTGCGCCTACTATTTTCAGCATATCCCGGTGGGGGCGCTGTTGTTTAACCTGATTTTGCTGCCGCTGATCTCACCGGTGGTGGGACTGGGGTTGGGCGGCGCCCTGCTGGGGCTTTTCTGGCCCGCCGCCGCTTCGGTTTTCCTGTCAATCTGCCGCCCGATCCTTGAACTAATCCTCGCGATTACCGGGCTGGCCCGGTACCCGCTGTTCTACCGGCCGGTTTATCCCCCGGGAGCGGCGGGACTGGTGCTGATTTACGGGTTGTTTGCGGCAGCCGCTCTTCTTTACAACCGCTATCGCCGGCGCCGGCAGCAGGAAAAAGAGCTTCAGCCGCCTCACCCGGTAAGTCCGGATATGCCGCTGCAAAAACACTCATCATTTATCAATCAAAACGCGGGCCTTATCCGCAAGCTGCTCCTGTTTACCGTTCTGGGGCTGGTCGTCCTGCTGTTATGGAGCCACATCCTGCTCCCGTCCCATCCGTCCGGGCTGGTAATTACCTTTCTCGATGTCGGGCAGGGGGCGGCGGCGCTGGTAGAGGCGCCCTGCGGGACCAATATTATTATCGACGCGGGAGGGGATCCCCCTTACAGGGGCGATCCGGGCAGAATAGGTGAGTTGACGCTGCTTCCATTTCTGCGGGGGCAGGGGATCCGCCGGGTTGACCTGGCCGTGGTCAGCCACCCCCACGAGGACCATTTCGGCGGCCTGCTCCCCCTGGTCGAAGAGATTCCCGTAAAAACTCTCCTGCTTTCTCCAGCAGCCGGCGAATCGCCGTATTACGACGAGCTTCTGGAGAGGGCCGTATCAAGAGATATTTCTGTTGAAAAAGCCGCCGCGGGGCGCATCTGGATCTCATCCTCCGGGTTGTGCATTGATACTCTGGGGCCTCCAAAGGAACTTTTCGAGGGAACCGGCAGCGATCTGAACAATAACTCGCTGGTCCTCAAGCTTGGCTACGGCGCGGTACGCTTTCTGTTCTGCGGCGATATTGAGGATGACGGAGCCCGGGAATTGCTCAGGCAAAAGGCTGATCTCGGGGCGGAGGTGCTCTTGATTCCCCATCACGGCGGTTTCATGGCCTTGATGCCCGAATTGCTCCGGATGGTGCGGCCGCAGTATGCCGTCATTTCAGTAGGGACTAATTCATTTGGGCATCCCCGGCCTGAAACCCTGGCCGCCCTGGCAGAGGCCGGCGTTACCGTCCTGCGTACCGATCTGCACGGCAGTGTCATCTTCCGGACGGACGGCCGCCTGCTCCGGGTGGAAACCATGCAGAAACCGGCGCCAACCTGGTAATGCCTCTTTCCCGGCTTTGCTATGAAAGGCCCGCCATTGTTGTCATCCTGAGGGCGAAGCCCGAAGGATCTCTGTCTCGTTTTTTGAGTTCCTCCTTCACCGGGCTGCCCGAATCTGGCCGGCAAACCAATCAGGTACCGGTTTAAGCAAAACATTCCCATCATGCAAATACCTGTACCTCGCTCTATTTTTTAATCCATCCGGGCTTTTGAAAACAGGGCAAGTTTGCTTGAATTCCGGGGATAATAGGTAAAGACAACCTGATTGGCGGATCTCTGCCGCCGGGCAGCCTGAACAATAATCGCAGCAGGAGTGGAGCAGATGCGTATTCTAATGCTTACGTGGGAATATCCACCCCGGGTGGTCGGCGGGATTGCCCACGTCGTTTACGAGCTCTCACGCGCCCTGGCGCATGAGGGTAATGAAGTTGAAGTGATCACCACCCTGGATGAAAATTTACCGGAGACAGAGAAAGATGAAGGGGTGACTATTCACCGGGTGGCCCCCTATCACGGGCGTCCGCTAAACTTTTTTGCCTGGATTCACCAGCTGAACCTGGCCATGCTGGAGAAGGGGGCTATCCTTGCCCGGCGATGCCGGTTCGATCTGGTGCACGCGCACGACTGGCCGGTTGCTTATGCCGGCCGGGGGATCAAGCAAATTGTTCACATTCCCCTGAGCGCCTCGGTTCATGCAACCGAGTTTGGCCGCAACCACGGG
>CAYFRE010000178.1:0-2200 GCA_964345455.1 uncultured Syntrophomonadaceae bacterium
CGACCAGGATCAGCAGCGCGGCAAAGCCATGAATAAGGCTGACCCTGGTCAGAAGAAGGCCCAGCGAGGGCAGCTGCCATGCTCCCCACAGGATCAGCGAACCCGCCAGGGCTCCAATCAGGCCGGCCAGAATACCCCAGAAAAGATAACCGTAGCGCTTCATTATCCCAGACTCCTTTTGCCTTCCTATTTAACTTTATTTTTTTCCAAAGGAATATTTTTATCCCGTATGTGGCAGGGGCGCCTTCCATCGTTGCGGGAAGGCGCCCTCAAGGAGCCGGGTTATACGATTCAGTTTTTACGATCTGTCCGAACCGTGATCAATCTTCACATACATAGATCGGGCTGCTGTAGACATAATCCGGGCCTTCAGCATAGAGCCAGTAAATCTGCCTTCCGCCGGGAAAGTTCACCGTGCTCTGCCAGCGCAACGTGTCCCCCACGTTGCAAGAGGCACTGCGCTGGAATACCGTTTCGGCAAGATTGTTGCGGAAGATAGAGACGGTGATCGTCCCCTTCCGGGTGGAGCGGAATTCCACTTCCAGGGGTAGGGAAGTACCCGCGGGGACATTGCGCTTTACAGAGCCGATCCGGCTGCCGGCCAGTGTGAATATCCCCAGGGAACCGCGCCGGCTGGCCACAACCTCGCCCCGGGCCAGCCCGGCGTCGACCAGCGATTTGCGGCCCTCGTAATCAAGGATGCTCCAGTAATCCGGCAGGTAGACCCAGGTGACGCAGTGGCGCAGAGGTTCAAACCAGAAACCGTGCCAGTCGGTGGCAGTGCGTGGCGAGGGGAAGCGCCCTCCCGAAGCGGCAAGGTCATGCAGGCGCATGATCTCCTGGCGCCAGAGTTTGGCGGGGCCGGAGTTGAGATCATAGAAGAGCTGCACCGGCCCGGACATGATCTCTATGCCGCTGTGGTTGGATACAGTGTAATCTTTCCATCTGAGCGTGGCCACCGGATGGGCGATGGCGCTTGAAGACGGAGCTGCAGGATCGTTGGCCGCGGCGTTGTTGATCAGCTGCTGTGGCGTATAGAGCGACTCTTCCAGGTTGAGCAAATTCTTAATCCCGTGAACAACAAGATGCCCGCCGTCCGAAGCCTTTGATTCGGTTCCGGGAAACATGGAAAACTGGGCGTCCGAGACCCCGTAAACGGCCTGCCGGTATTCCGCCCACCGGCTTAAAAACTGGTTGATATGATCGGTCAGGTAGACAAAATGGTAGCCGCGGTCTTTCATCGTTGTTTTGAGCTGGGCTACGGTGCGCTGTCCGTCGGAATAAGTGGAATGAATATGCAGATCGCCGCCGACCCACTGGCTGTTTCCGGGATAGCCGGGCAGCGCGGTTACCGTGACTGCAGTGGTAAAGCTGATCTCTTCCTTCCTGTTCGCGGTTTGGAAGGCCACGGTCACTTCATGAATATTGTTCTCCCTGACCGGGAACAGCCCTGCCGGGATCACTATTTCATTGGAGGGACGGGCCAGTTCCGGTTTCTTCCGGGCAGTCGAGCTGATCTTCCCGGTAAGCGCGGCAAAGCGGGACGCCTGTCCGGCGGTAACCTGCGCCCGCTGGCCGGCCCGGCTGCGAATGCGGTTCCATTCAATCAGCTCATCAGCGGGGAGATGGCGCCCGGCCATGATTACCGGCAGGCGGCGGCTGTTTCCTTCAAGAAAAGCCACCTGTTTCAGGTCAAGCGCTGCCCCGTCAACCATAACCGCTGTGAGCCTGACCGGCGGAGCGCCGCCCCGGGGAGCAGTGCTAACCAGGGCAAAGGGAATCCGCCAGTTTTCTGCGTCAGGGTCAAAGCGCTCTTCTGCCGGGGCCACAACGATAATCTCATCGCGGGGCACCCCGTTTTCACCGGAGACAAATCCACTGCCGAACAGCAGCCCGGCAATCAAGAGGAGAATGAACATAACCGGTATGCCTCGTCTGTTCAATAGACAACCTCCTTCGGGTAGTTTTGTCCAGACCTGTTACTTTAAGAGATTATGCGGCCGCCGGCCGGATTATGAACATGTGACCCGGGGACGTTTCCTGCCGCCTTTTTTTTATGAGATTATCCGCGGGCCGACCGGATATGAATGGATTGTCGCCGTTATGCTCAGCCGGTTCCCGGCTGGAGATCCTTCGCTTCGCTCAGGATGACAGGAAAGGTCCGGGATGACAGGAAAGGTCCAGGACGGCAGGAAAGGGT
>CAYFRE010000179.1:0-491 GCA_964345455.1 uncultured Syntrophomonadaceae bacterium
ACAACCTCATTCATCCGATTAGCGTCATTCGTGAGGCGGAGGAGCTGGCGGCGGCCATCTCCATTCACTGCAAGAAAGAGAAAGAAGACGTCACTGTAGAGGCCTTCACCATCGAGCGCCAGTGCGAGTATGAATTTATAGACCAGGTGGCGGAACGGTTAAAGAGCTTTGACGTAATTCTCTCGCTGGCCTGCGGCGTGGGGGTGCAAACCCTGGTGGAGCATCTTCCGGAGCTGATCGTTATGCCCGGGCTGAATACCAAGTCGATGGGCTATCCCACGGAGCAGGGAGTTTGGGTCGAGCGCTGCCTCGGCTGCGGCAACTGCGTCTTGCACCTGACCGGGGGGATCTGCCCCATCACCCGTTGTGCCAAGAGCCTGCTTAACGGTCCTTGCGGCGGCTCTGCCGAAGGCAAGTGCGAGATCAGCAAGGATACCGACTGTGCCTGGCACCTGATCCACGACCGGCTGGCGAAGCTTGGCCGGTTGGAT
>CAYFRE010000179.1:501-2194 GCA_964345455.1 uncultured Syntrophomonadaceae bacterium
ATGTGCTGGACGAGATTCAGCCGCCGAAAGACTGGTCTTCCTCTCAGCACGGAGGCCCAAGGACTATAGTAAGGGAGGATGTCAGACTTGATAGCGGGAAGTAATCTTGAAAAAGTAATCAGCAGCGGACAATTTGCAGTTACGGGAGAGTTGGGACCTCCGAAAAGTGCGGATCTCGGCCTGCTCAAGGAGCACGGCGAAGCGCTGCGCAACTACGTGGATGCCTTCAATATAACCGACAACCAGACCGCAATTGTGCGCACCTCCAGCATCGGCGTAGCCGGAGTCCTGCTCCAGATGGGGCTGGAACCGGTGGTGCAGATGACCGTGCGCGACCGCAACCGCATCGCCCTGCAGGGCGATCTCCTCGGAGCGGTGGCCTTGGGAGTGAAAAACGTCCTCTGTCTCTCCGGCGACCACCAGAAATTTGGCAATGAAGCGGGCTCCAAAGGGGTTTACGATATTGATTCGATGCAACTGCTAAAGGCGTTTAAGGATATCCGCGACGAAGGCAGGTTTGTCGGCGGGGATAAGCTGGAAGCGCCGCTTTCGGTTTATCTCGGCGCGGTGGCCAACCCCTTTGCCGATCCCTTTGAATACCGCGTCGACCGGCTCGAGAAGAAGATCGCCGCGGGAGCCAGTTTTATCCAGACCCAGTGCATCTTTGATATTGATCGCTTCAAGCGGTGGATGGAGCTGGTCCGCGAGCGCGGCCTGCACAAGAAGGTGGCCATTCTCGGCGGGGTTACCCCGATCAAGTCTCTCGGAGCGGCCAGGTATATGAAAAACAATGTTTCCGGGATCATCATTCCTGATGAACTGATCGAGCGGCTCCGGGGCGCCGAGAAGAAAAAAGAGGAAGGGCTTAAAATCGCCATCGAGACGATCCAGCAGCTCAAAGAGATCGAAGGGGTGGCCGGGGTCCATGTCATGGCCATCGCTTGGGAGGAAATCGTTCCGGAGATTGTTGAACGGGCCGGTCTCTACCCCCGACCGAAGCTATAGTAAAATTAAAAGGGACCAGCAAGGTTGTAGCCTATAAGAAGTAAGGGTTGCAGTAAGAGTCGAGGGCATTGGTCTACAGTGCAGATCAATGATATTATTAAATAACAGGCGTCCCCTGCCTGTTATTTTTTTTAAACAATTGAAAGGAGGTGAATCATGCAGCGAGAGGATGTCGTTATTGTCAGTGCCCGACGCACGGCTATCGGCGATTTCGGGGGCTATTTCAGGAATCTGCCTTCGCTGGAGCTGAGCCGGGTGGCGGTGGAAGAGGTTGTGCGTGAGAGCGGCCTGGATAAAAGGCAGATCGACGAGGTTATCTTCGGCAATTGCAACCAGCGCAGTGATGAGCCGAATATCGCCCGCTGCATCGCCCTGACAGCAGGGATGCCGGTGGAGACAACCGGTTTTACCATCCAGCGACAGTGCAGCTCCGGGATGCAAGCCATTGTTTCGGCTTACCAGGAGATCATCCTCGGTGATGCGGAAATCGTCGTTGCCGGAGGGGTGGAGTCGATGAGCACGGCTCCCTATCTCCTGAAGGGAGCTCGCTGGGGACAGCGGCTCCAGCACGGTGAGATGACCGATTCGCTCTGGGAAATGCTGATGGATCAGGTACATAAGATCATGATGGGTGAGACGGCGGAGCGCCTGGCTGACAAGTAAGGGATAAGCCGGGAGGAGCAGGGCG
>CAYFRE010000180.1:0-2165 GCA_964345455.1 uncultured Syntrophomonadaceae bacterium
CACCTTGGCCGGCCATACCTTTACCCCGGGTTTGATCACCACGCCTTCGTGAACGATGCTGCCGTCACCGACAACCGCCTCTTCATAAATGGCGGCACGGCTGCCCAGCTGGACCGCGCTGCAGAGAATTCCCCCTCGCAGGGCGGCGCCCCTGCCGATATAGGCCCCTTCCCAGGTCAGCCCTCTCTTTACCGAGGCTCTCTCTTCCACCCGAGTATGTGAGCCCAGGACCGTACCGTCGCTGATTCGGGCCCCCGCTCCGATGTGACAACCCGCTCCGATGTAGAGCGGCCCCTGGAGCAGCGCACGCGGGTGGATAGCCGCATCTTCCTCCATCCAGATCCCTTTTTCGCCCTCGAAACCTTTCAACTTTACCCTGACTCGCCCGGCGAGGATCTCCCGGTGTGCCCTCAAATATTCTTTCAAGTTCCCGATATCACACCAGAATCCATCCAAAACACACCCGAAAAGCGGCTCCTTCATTTCCAGCAGGCGGGGGAACAGATCTTTGCTGAAATCGAACATTCGTCCCGGTTCAACCAGGGAGAGCACCTCGGGCTCCAGGATATAGATCCCCGTATTTACCGTATCGCTGAAGACTTCACCCCATCCCGGTTTCTCCAGGAAGCGGTTGATCCGTCCGTCCGGATCGATCATCACCACACCGTACTCGAGGGGATTCTCCACCGACTTCAATACCAGGGTGGCGGCGGCACCGCGGGCACGGTGAAAATGCACCGCTTCGGTAAGATCGAAATCGGTAAGCGCATCCCCGCTGATTACGATGAAGGTCTCATCGAGCATGGAGGCTGCATTTTTAACGCTTCCCGCCGTTCCAAGAGGCTCCTCCTCCACAAAATATTGCAGATTAACCCCAGACCGGCTGCCGTCTCCGAAATGATCCCTGATCTGCTCCGGCAGATACTGCAGGGTTACTGCAATTTCGCGAAAACCGTGTCTCTGCAGCAGCTCCACGCTGTACTCCATCAGCGGCCGGTTCATCACCGGAACCATCGGCTTGGGCCTGTCGCAAGTAAGCGGGCGCAGGCGTGATCCCTCGCCCCCCGCCATGATTACTGCTTTCAAGAATGTTCACCTCGTCAAGTAAATATATTTCCGCAAGGCTATATATTACAGTATCCCCCACCAAAACAGAGTTAGTTAACCAGGTGCCTGGCACCAAATTAACTAACTGTAACGGGAGGGGGGAGGCCCTACTGGGATAACCGGGCCTTGTTGTGATAAGGGCGGCTCCAGCCGGCCGGTTTCTCGGCTCCAGCGCCTGGCTTCAGGTGAGAATACGATTTGCTGGTAGCTCGATTCGTATTGACGGGCGATCGAAGCCCAGGAGTATTTATCCTCAACATCCTGCAGGGCTTGCCGGGCCAGACGCCGGGCCAGCCCGGGATCGCCGAGCAGGGCGCAGATCTGCCCGGCAAGGTCAGCCGCGCTGCCGGCGGCGGCCTTGATCCCGTTGACACCGTGGTTCACCGTTTCGGCAAAGCCCCCGGTATCACCCACCACCACCGGTGTCCCCGTGGCCATCGCTTCCAGCGCCACCAGTCCGAAGGGCTCGTAAAGACTGGGAAAAACAGCGACGTCTGCATGGGCGTAAAGCTGATTCCGCGTCTCCTCGTCGATGTAGCCGGCAAAAGTGACCTGGCGATCAAGACCGAAGTGCAGGGAGATACGGTGCAGTTCCTCGGCATAAGGCCCCTGCCCGGCAATTACGGCACGCACACTGGGAAAACGATCCCGGATCAGGGGCAGCGCCTCGAGCAGCAGCTGGACCCCTTTCTCCCGCACCAGCCTGCCGATGAAGAAAATGATCTTCTCCTCCGGCGCGGCAAACTTCTGCCGCACCGCCGGGTCGGGAGCGGAAACCTGAAAGGCCGCCGGGCGGATCCCGTTGGAGATGATTGATATTTTATCCGGCGGCAGGTTGAAAACGCTTTCAATTTCTTCACGCATGTAGCGGCTGTTGCAGATCACCCGCCAGGCCTCATAGGTCAGGGACCACTCCACCTCGCCGATATAGCGCTGCTCGTCGTTATGCAGCCCGTGGTTGCGGCCAAACTCGGTTGCATGAACCGAGGCGATCAGGGGAATGTGAAAAATATGCTTGATCCCCCGGCCGGCATAAGCAACCAGCCAGTCGTGCGCGT
>CAYFRE010000181.1:0-2070 GCA_964345455.1 uncultured Syntrophomonadaceae bacterium
CTGCTCAACCTTGATCGAATGTTCGGTCTGCTCAAGCTGGCCGGCCAGGCGGTAGAGAATATCTTCACGCCCCTTAGCGGCGATGAACTGGACACCCACGGGCAGCCCGCCGGAGGTCATATGAAGCGGTACGGACATGGCCGGCTGCCCGGTCAGGTTGGCCAGTTGCGTAAAGGGGGTCCGCTTTAAACTTCTCTTGATCAGGTCGTCAACAAAACCGCTCTTTTTCAAGGTGCCGATGAGATTCAGGCGGGAGATCCATCTCATCAGAGCAATTTCATTTTTCGCCATATCCTGTTCGCCGATTCTGGATGGAGGATCGGCGGTGGTCGGAGTCATATACAGATCGTAGTCCTCGAAGAAGGCCTCCATCTTAAAGGCGGCGCTATCCCATTCCCGAATGCCCAGGACCCATTCTTTACTTGAAGTCACTTTCCCGAGCAGCCCCAGCATCCAGGTGGCCGGTTCCACGTCATCCAACCGGGCTTTTCTGCCGAGAACCTCTTCCAGCGAGGCTATGGCGGCGGCCACCTCCCCAAAATAGAGGGTCATGTAGCTTTGAGCAATTTTGTTTCCGTCAACCGGGACTTTTGTTTCCTCGAGAAAATGGCCCAGTGATTCCAGGTGCCGCGCCGCTCCGATCACCGCTTCCCGGCATTCCGGATGGACCTCCGTGCCAATGGGCGAGCTTGTGGAAAAAGCGATCTTCAATTTTTTAACCGGCCCCTGGGAGGCGCATTCCAGGTAATCATGGTCAAACGGGGGGGGCGCAAAAGCGGCCCCCGCTTCATACCCCTTGACCAGGTCCAGCATGAAGGCGCTGTCTCTTACGGAGCGTGTCAGAACGTGGTCAACCGAGGCCCCCTGCCAGTGCCGCCCGAAAAGGGGCCCCGCCGGTGTGCGGCCGCGGCTCGGCTTTAACCCGAACAGTCCGCAATAAGCGGCCGGTATGCGAATCGAGCCCCCGCCGTCGTTGGCCCCGGCAACGGGGACAATCCCGGAGGCGACTGCGGCAGCCGATCCGCCGCTGGAGCCGCCGGGCGTATAATCCGTATTCCAGGGGTTCCGGGTGGGGCCGTAATATTCAGGCTCGGTGATCCCCATTAACGCA
Source organism: uncultured Syntrophomonadaceae bacterium (assembly GCA_964345455.1). Classification (GTDB taxonomy): domain Bacteria; phylum Bacillota; class Dethiobacteria; order DTU022; family DTU022; genus JAAZIN01. The sequence goes on from CAYFRE010000181.1 coordinate 1,112, forward strand.
AATTCGGGAACGTTGGTCTGCCCCAGGAAAATAACCCCGGTAGCCCGCACTCTCTTTACAAATGACGCATCTTCTTCTGACCGGTAGCTTTGGAGCGCTTTTGCCCCGGAGGTGATTGGCTCACCCTTGATCTCCTGGCCGATATCTTTCAGCAGGATCGGGACACCTGCAAAAGGCTCCCGGCCGGTAATTTCTTCGGCCGCCAGCCTTGCTTTTTCGTACATTTTATGGATCACCGCATTTATTTTCGGATTAAGCCGCTCCAACCTGGCGATGGCGGCCTCGATAATTTCACCGGCGGTCACCTCTTTTTTTTGGACAAGTTCGGCCAGGCCGGTAGCGTCATAATCCCGGTAAGGAAAGAAAGTCATTTTCTTTCACCTCTCATATCAATTTGTCTGCAGGAAGATTGTCAAAACAAACTTACCGGACCATTGAACAAATTCAAATATAGAACTACATACTTTTATTCCTCTAAATTTCATATATTCCTGCCAATATTCAAAATTATCGTTTTAGTAATTATATAAAACAGGAATACGGCTTGACCCTGTTTGTCTGGCAGCTTTATACTGGTATTGATTTTAAAGTTTGGATGAGCGCAGCATAAACACCAATATATTTGGCAAATGAGGGGGAAGTTTATTATGGCAAATCTGGCCCTGGGTATAGATACGGGCGGCACCCTGACCGACGGTGTTCTTTTTGATCTGGAACGGAAGGAGATTCTGGCTAAAAGCAAGGTATTGACGACCAGGCACGATCTAACCCTGGCCATAGATTCATGCCTCGATAATATACTCGGAGCGACAGGGGGGCAGGTCCCCCGTCCCGGCGATAATATAACCGGACAAACGAAACAGGTTGATCCGGCCCGGATAAAGATGGTCTCTTTCTCCACCACGCTGGCCACAAATGCAATCGTGGAGGGGCGGGGGGCTGAAGTGGGGCTGATCATG
>CAYFRE010000182.1:0-1973 GCA_964345455.1 uncultured Syntrophomonadaceae bacterium
ACGTTGCCGGCATAGACCACCGGCACGGCCGGCCTCAACCCGGCGATGAGCGCTCCGTTATGGATGGCGGTTTCTTTTTCCCCGTAGTCCACCCCGCCGGTCAGCAGGATCATCTTCGGCTGGATCCGCCGCAGCCGCTCCAGGTCGGCCGCGGTCATCTTTCCCGCGGTGATCATCTTGACCACGGCTCCCGCGCCCAGGGCCGCTTCCCGGGCCGCCTTCACCGTCATCTCGTAAACCAGCCCGTGCACACTCATGGAGAGGCCCCCGGCAGCGCTGGAGGCGGCCATGAACAGGTTCCAGTGAATCTCTTTCGCGCCAAGGCCGACCGCTAGATCTGCCACGGCCAGCTCCAGGGCCGCGGTGACATCGCCGCCTTCCTGCAGCGTGGCCGCGAACCCCTGGCCCAACAGCGCCGGCGGCTCCAGGCCGATGGCGTTGACCACGGTGGTGGTGCTCCCTATTTCAGCTACGAGCAGATCTACTTTCATCGCTGTTCCCTTTTATCTTGATCTTCTTTTGATTATAGTTTCTTCGTTTTCCGTCAAGAGCCGAGTTCACGGCGCTTCTTGATCATGAAAGAGGCCACCTCGATCCCCTTGGTGCCCCGGCCGAACCCGGCGTCCATGCCCGCATCGAGCGCCAGCTGGTTGTTGACCTGGGTGCCCCCGCCCACAAGGATGAATCTATCCCGGACGCCCTTCTCCACGGCCAGCCGGACCAGCCGCTCCATGTTCTTTCTGTGGATATCCGCGTGGCTGATAATCGTCGAGATCAGGATGGCGCCGGCATCCTCTTCAATGGCCGCATCGATCATCTTCTCCACCGGCACCGAGGTCCCCAGGTAGACGGCCTTGATCCCGAAGCCCTCGATTCCGCCGTGTTTGATATCGATGATCTCGCGCATGCCTACCGAGTGCTCATCCTCACCGACAGTCCCGCAGACCACTTTCAGGGGGCGCTTCGCGATCTCCTCCCTGATCTCCTCCTCCGTAAAGGTCTGCGGCTTCTCCGGGATCCGGAGCGTGGCCCGGTTAATGGAGTAGGGAACGATCCCCTTTAGCTCCACCAGGGTTCCCTCCGATGGATGGATCACCCGCTTGTGGATGACCTCGGGTTCCTGCAGCCCCATTTTTGCGGCCATCTCCAGGGCGGCATACTCGGCCACATCATCCTTTTCGGGAATAAACAGAGTGCAGGTAATGTAGCCGTCACCGGCCCACTCCACCTCGGGCTTGATTGCATCCGCGCTGCAGCGCTCATCCATCTCAGCCAGCCTCCGGTTGACATTGTCTTCGGGGTCCAGCTCATCGATGTAGACGATCTTCCCGGGGCGGCAGAAGGTGCAGCCGTCAACAAGGTCGCAGGGCCGCTCCGGATTTCCGGGGAGGCTGTTGAGCCCAAAATGGTGGCAGACCGGGGCATAATAACCGGGCTCCCGCTTGACGATGCTGCCCGCGGCAACGCCCCCGTTGGGGTCGCGGGCGATCCCGTCGCCGATTCTCTCGGGATATTCGCCGGAATCAACAAAGAAGCCTTCGGCCACGGCGTTGAAGTAGCCCTGCTCCTTGATCTCTTCCAGGAAGAGCACGGCCCTCTCGGCAAGCTCCCTCACCTTTGCGGGCAGCGGCCCCTCTTTTATAATCTCCAACATCTCCTGCAAACCGTCCAGCCCCAGGAGAGCCTGTTTGGCGGTCTCCACGGCGGCCACGTTGTTGTAATGCCAGGGCACGTTGCGTCCCTCGTCGGGGGTGATCGTGCTCTGCACGTCGGCCGAGGTCAGCCTCGATACCAGCAGGTTCAGGACGTGCGTCACCGTGGCCTCCCGGGTATCGGATTCAATATAGCGGGTGTTCTGCTGGGCCCGGATCTTGTAGTCCGCAAAGAGCCAGCGCAGGCAGACGGCGTAGGGGAGGTCGTAGGCCAGCGCCGGGTCCGCGTGGACTCGCCTTCCGGGTTGCCATCCTTGACGG
>CAYFRE010000183.1:0-1966 GCA_964345455.1 uncultured Syntrophomonadaceae bacterium
GCCGCCTTGGCACCGGTCAGATCGCAGAGGAGCCATTCCAGGTGGGCCTGCCGCGAGCCGCGCACGCCCTCTTCCAGGTCGATCTCCAGATTACAGTATCGCTCCATGATTCCCGCCGCCGCTTCCGCCGCCGCCGCCGCCAGGGGGGCTCTCCCCAGGTTGGTATGAAGGACGATCCCGGTGGCATTGATTACCGGGCGCAGGCGCGGCAGGACCTGACTTTGCGCCAGAGCAGCCGCCTCCTGTGCCAGCCTGGCCGGGGAAAGGTCGAGATCGGCCCCGAACTGCCCGCTGCCTCTCGCTGTACATATTTTCTGCCGGTAGCCCTGCAAGGTTTCCTGAACCGCCGCCAAAACCAACCGGCGCGGCAGCTGCTCAAGAAGTTCTCCGATGACCGGCTCCTTCAGCAGCCTGTCAACCGCCGGCAGTTCTCGCAGGTAAGGATGTAAATCAGCCACGGCCAACCCTCTTTTCCACGGGACAAATCCTTAACAAATTATAGCAGGTAGAGCGGGTGGTAGCAAGAATCAGAGGTAAGAAGATGTATGCCGGTGTTCAAAGGTTAACATAATGTCTCAGAAATTTCCTTATATTTGATGCTAGATGAAGTGGCTCTCGTGCATATATTTAAACAGGATCACCGCGTCGATGATCCCGGCGCTACTGCCTGGCGCTGCAGCTCTCATTAACCTGGATATGGAGAGATATCTCTCTTGGCAGAAAAAGAAGATTACATTATTATTGAATCTACGTCTGTTCCCTCCTGGGTTTTCAAGCAATGGCGGAGGAATATCCGGGTTTCCCGGGGAGAACGGGCCCTGGCCTCCCTGGAAGATGATCTCCGGACCCAGATCACGGCCGGCGGCCTGCAGGTCAGACTCTGCCTTTATGATTACGCCACGGATGAATGGATCTCACTGGAGGCGCACCGCCTGTTTTACCCGGCCAGCATGATCAAAACGCTGCTTTTGCTGACTGCGCTGGAGCAGGCCGATCAAGGCCGGCTTTCACTGGATAGCTCCTATTGCCTCAAGGAAAGTGATAAATATAACGGCAACACCCCGGTAACGGGGACGGGAATTTTACAGTTTGCCGATGCGGGAAGCCTCTATACCCTGGAAGAGCTGCTCGCCCTGATGGTCAGCCTCAGCGACAACGTGGCCACGAATATTATCTTTGAACGGCTCGGGCCGAAGAGCTGCGCGGCCACGGCGCAAAGACTGGACCTGAAAAAAAGCGCCTTCACCCGAAAGATGTACGATCTCGAATCGGATCTTCCCTCAAACGTGGCCACCGCTTACGAACTGACACAGATGCTGCTGGCCCTGCAAAACCGGAAGATAGCCGGCGAGGCGCTCACCCGCAAGGGGATAGGGATGATGGCGGCAACCGCGGACAAGGGGCGAATCGGCCGCTACATCCGGGACCGGGTGGTGGTGGCCAACAAGGTCGGCACCGTCAACGGCGTCGTCGGCGATATGGCGCTGCTTTATTTTCCGGAGAGGCGGCCGCTGGCTTTGACCGTGGTTGTGGAGAACCCGCAGAAGGAGCTCAAGCCAGTTAAGGACGTTGTTATTGAGATTGGTGGCGAGTCTGTTAACCACTCTAAGATCGAAATCGGTACTAAGTTCAACTACGAACTAACCTCTTCGGTAATTCCAGCAGACCGGGCCTACAAGTCGTCTTCCTGGTCGATTGTTGATCCTCTGCCTACCGATTGGGATAAGTACACTGGCGAGTGGGTTGTGAAGGCCACTACCGACGTGTACAATGGTGAAGAGTTGGTCTATAAGGCTGGCGATCAGATTGCTGGTTGTGTGTCTCCTGTCGAGGATTCGGAGTCCGGGACTGAGGAAGAGGGTACTGACACCGAGGGTGAGGGCACCGAGTCCGAGGGTTCCGAGGGTGAAGGCTCTGACACCGAGGGCACCGACTCCGAGGAAGAAGGCTCTGACTCCGAGGGTAC
>CAYFRE010000184.1:0-1869 GCA_964345455.1 uncultured Syntrophomonadaceae bacterium
CTACCAGCATGTACGGGATCTTTTTCAACTGCGCCTCCCTGATCTTGTAGCCGACCTTCTCGTTGCGGTCATCCAGGTATACCCTGAACGAGACGCCGCGCAGGGCGGAGCATACTTCTGCGGCGTAGGAGTGCTGCCTTTCGGTAATCGGGATTACAACAGCCTGTTGCGGGGCCAGCCAGGCCGGGAAGGCGCCGGCATACTGCTCGATCAGCAGCGCCAGAAAGCGCTCTATCGCCCCGTAGATCACCCGGTGGATCACCACCGGACGGTGTTTCCGACCGTCGGCACCGATATAGGTAAGATCAAATTTTTCGGGCATCTGGAAGTCGAGCTGGATGGTGCTGCACTGCCAGCTCCGGCCGAGGCAGTCTTCCAGGTGAAAGTCGATTTTCGGCCCGTAAAAAGCGCCGTCACCTTCGTTGATCCGGTAGGAAAGCCCTTTATTCAGCAGGACCCGCTCGAGAATCGCTTCGGCCCTGTTCCACATTTCGATGCTGCCCATGGCCTTGGCCGGCCTGGTGCTCAGTTCGACGCGGTAGCTAAACCCGAAAATGCGGTAGAAGCGATCGACCATTTCGATCACGCCGGCAACCTCCGGTTCGATCTGGTCCGGGGTCATGAAGAGGTGAGCGTCGTCCTGGGTGAAGCTGCGCACGCGCAGCAGTCCGTGCAGGGTTCCGGAGAGTTCATGGCGGTGGACCAGGCCCAGTTCGGCAATGCGCCGCGGCAGGTCCCGGTAGCTGTTCATGCGCGAGCGGTAGACCAGCATCGCCCCGGGGCAGTTCATCGGCTTGACCGCATAGTCCTGTTCGTCAATCCGGGTGAAATACATATTTTCGCGGAAATGATCCCAGTGGCCGGACTGCTCCCAGAGTTCCCGGTTCAAGATCAACGGCGTACGGATTTCCTCGTATCCGGCGCGGCGGTGCTCGTCGCGCCAGAAAGAGAGCAGCTCTTCGATGACGATCATCCCGTTGTGGTGAAAGAAGGGGAATCCGGGGCCCTCTTCATGCAGGCTGAAGAGATCGAGCTCGCGGCCCAGCTTGCGGTGATCCCTCTTCCGGGCTTCATCCAGCAGTTCCAGGTGCTTCGCCAGCTGCTCCGGGGTGGGAAAGCTGGTGCCGTAGATACGCTGCAGCATCGGGTTGCGCTCGTCGCCCCGCCAGTAAGCACCGGCCAGTCCGGTAAGTTTAACCGCCCCGATCTTGCCGGTATCAAGCAGGTGGGGGCCGGCGCAGAGATCGACAAAATCGCCCTGTTCGTAAATCGAGATGGGTTCATCATCCGGCAGTTCGGCGATCAACTCGCATTTATACGTCTCGCCCCTTTGCCGGAAGAGAGCGAGCGCCTCTTCCCGGCTGATTTCCCGGCGTTTGAACGGAAGCCTCTCGGCCATGATCCGTTTCATCTCCGCTTCTATTTTCCCGAGGTCGTCAGCCGAAATGGGCTCTGCAAACTCAAAATCGTAGTAAAATCCGTTCTCTATCGCCGGGCCGATCCCCAGCCTGGCTCCGGGGTAGAGCCTCTTCACGGCCTGGGCCAGAACGTGGCTGGTGCTGTGGCGGTATATCCTGGCGCCCTGCTCCGTGGAGAAATTCAAAAAGACGATCTCGCTTTCGGATTCAAGAAGGCTATCCAGATCGCATTCCTTTCCATTGACCTCCGCCGCAATGACAGTGCCGCCACGGCAGTCCTCCTGCTCGCGGCAGATTTCCAGCAAGCTGATTCCCGCAGGATAGGAGAGCTCTATCCCCTGTTTTAACTTAACCTTGATCTGCGGCAACAAGTGCGCCTCCTTCCCTGCTGCAATTGGATAGCTTTATGATATGACTTGTCCCTATCCCTGTCAAGATAAGGGGCTAAGTT
>CAYFRE010000185.1:0-1759 GCA_964345455.1 uncultured Syntrophomonadaceae bacterium
GGGCAATCATGTTCTCCGGCGGCGGAAGAATTCCTGCAGCAGCGCGGCGCATGCCCCTTCCAGGACCCCGCCGGCTACGGCAAGGCGGTGGTTCAACCGTTCATCTTGCACGATGTTGTAGAGGGTTCCGCAGGCCCCTCCCTTGGGATCCGCCGCCCCGTAAACCAGCCGCTCCACCCGCGCCTGAACCAGAGCGCCGGCGCACATGGGGCAGGGCTCCAGGGTCACGTAGAGGATCGTTCCCGGCAAGCGCCAGCCGCCCAGGAGCCGCCCCCCTTCGCGAATGGCCAAAATTTCTGCATGGGCGGTGGGATCCTGCAGCTCTTCGCAGCGATTCCGGCAGGCGGCAACCACCCTATCCCCGCTGACCAGAACCGCTCCCACGGGCACCTCGCCGCAGGAATAGGCTTCGCGGGCCTGCATCAGGGCCATCTCCATGTAAATAAGATCATTGTTTTCGTGATTGATGCTCATGCTGTTATTATAGACCATTTCGGGCCAGGAACAAAAGTTTAACCGAGAGTAGGGGCACCCTATAACCAGGCCTCCCATTCAATTCTAATTGCTGCATCTTTTCTCTTTGCCAAGCAATAATTATGTCCGTTTCTGATTTGGCCGGCACTCCCTTTACAGCTACTAAATGTACTTGCCGGCTTCCCTTATGCTGAGCGGAGCCATCTTGCTCCGATGCCTCTCGATAAAGCCACGCACCCAGGCGGGGTTTGTTTTGCTGTATTCCCGCAAACTCCAGCCGATGGCCTTGTTAATGAAAAATTCCTTCTGCCCTAAGTTGTTAACAATAATCCGCTCCAGCAATTCCGTGTCAGTTTTTTCTTTCCGGATAAGCTGGTGAATGATAGCGATTCTGCGCAGCCAGAAATTCTCTTCTGTGCTCCATTTCAAAAGGGTATCGTTCACCTCGGGGCAGCGCAATGCAATATCGCCGATGATGGTGTTAATACCGTCCACGGTATCCCACCACGATTTATGCACCACCAGCTTGCGCAGTTTCGGAATATCGCCTGCTGTCAGCAAACCCTTGAGTTTGGTCAAATAACCGACTGCCAGATACTGGAACTCACGTTCAGGCTGCCCCCAGCATTTAAAAACAAAGTCCCAGTCAACAGCCGTTTTAGCGACGCTTTCAAAAAATCCGCGAGACAGCTTTCTGCGTTCCGGTGTAGAAATACCGAGAAAGGAGAACTGGTCGCGCATATATGCGCTCATCGGGGCGGCTTTTTCAGGGTTCGCCGCCGACCTGAAAACTTCAAAGATATCCATTTTCACCCTCCTAATGGCGGTTGACCATAGCTGAAAAACACCTCGTACAGAGGCTCGGTTCCTTTCTGAAGTATCTTCAGGTAATCAGAGTAAACAAAAGTGCGATCCTCTACCCGTTCCAGGCCACGCCTAAAAGTTATGGCCGCTTGAGAGCGGCCATAGTCTTGGAACCCTTTGCTATGGGTTTTTCTGGTGCGCCCGGCAGGATTTGAACCTGCGACCTCCTGATTCGTAGTCAGTTACTCTATCCGGACTGAGCTACGGGCGCGTGTGGCGGAGAGAGAGGGATTCGAACCCTCGAAGCAGGCTTTTACCCACTTAATCGCTTAGCAGGCGACCGCCTTCAACCTCTCGGCCATCTCTCCGGACTGCTTTGGTTATGGCGGAGGGGGTGGGATTCGAACCCACGGCCCTTTCGGGTCACCGGTTTTCAAGACCGGCTCCTTAAACCGCTCGGACACCCCTCCCGCAGGCGGTT
>CAYFRE010000186.1:0-1675 GCA_964345455.1 uncultured Syntrophomonadaceae bacterium
CTCCGAGAAGGCGCAGTTGATCGCGTGCTGCACCAGCAGCTCGGGCATAACCTTCCAGGCTTCCCTGGCGGTGGCATTGGCATTGTGGGCGCCGTCGATCTGCAGCATACCGCAGGAAGCCATGATTTTCTTGGCCACGGCGGCGTCGACAAAGGAGCGCTGCGTATTTACATTCCGGTAGAGCACGTTGTACTGGGGATCCTGGTGGGCGCCGTTGACCCCTTCTTCGGCAAAGAGCACCGCTATTTCGGGGCCGGCCACGCCGGAAACATAGGAGTGGAAGTTGATCGGCCGGCCGACCTCATCTTCAATCAGGTCAAGCGCTTTCCGCGTAGCCCTCAGCTGCTTCCGGGTGATGGGGATCCCCCCGATCCCCTCGGGGGTGCCTTCGAGCAGCCCGTCGATATGGCTCTGCCCGGTGGTCCGGATCACCATCATGTGATCGGCCCCGTGCCAGGCGGCCATGCGCATGCGCCTGATATCGTCTTCAAACCGGCCCGAAGCAATCTCGGTGGTGATCACGTAATCGGGCTGGGGGTCGATCCCGCCGAAATATTTGGCCGCCGGCAGGGGAATAGCCTGCTTCAATGACTTCGCTGTCTCGCTGTAAGTAAACGGGCCGACCTTCTGCCCCGGCTGCCGCTTCCGCCAGGTCCAACCGGAACGGCGCGGCCGGTAGCCGGCCAGGTCCTTCAGGATTTCCTTGACATCAATCTTCTGCCCGGGGTTCAGCCGGTAGCTCTTTCCCCGTTGCGCATTACCGCCGCTGTCAAGACACTTTCGGCAACCGCCCATCAGCTTTCACCTCCAAACATTCCGTCAACTTCATCCCAACCTGTTCCTGCGGCAAGCTCCCGGCCGGCCTGCCGGTATTCTTTCTTCTTTCTTTGGGCATATTCAAGCAGGATCCGGCCGACGCCTTTGCCGAGCAGGCCTCTCTTTTCGGCGGATGAGACGATCGCCTGGGCTTCCAGGCTGGAGAAACCCATCCTCAAGAGTACCGAGCGCTCGATGGAAGGTGAAGTATGGCTGGAGGCCAGTTCAGCAAGAGGTACGACGATCTCTTTGGCGAGTTCCCAGAACCTCTCCTTGAGCTGCTCGTCGGATAACCCGGCCAGCTTTTTGCGCCTGCTTTCAAAATCAGAAGTCCGCTGCATTGATCCTGACCCCTCCTATTTCTTTTAATATCTCGGCCACAAAAGCCTCTGATTCCCTGGTCTCTGCAGCCAGAAACTGCAGCTCTTCGGCGGTAACCTCTTTAACCCGGTTCCTTTCCAAGGTGTTCCTGATATAGGAGCGGCGCATCCTTTCAAGATCCATCTCCACCACATTCAGCTGCGAGAAATGCTCCGGTATGACAATCGCTTTTCCGGGAAGGTTTTCCCGCGGATCTCCCCGCTTCACCACGATCCCGTTGTTTCTGGCGAAATCGAGCTGGGCCTGGGGATGCTTGCCCGCCCCGGTATACTCGGTCTCCTGGACCACAAGGATCTCGTCCTCGGGAAGCTCCCGCGCCAGGGGGATGGCTGCAGCCAGGGAGGTGTTCCCGGCGGGCCCTCTTTCCAGGCCCTCCACCTGGGCCAGCGCCTCGGTTACATAGAAAACCTCGCCCTGGGTCACGGTGACATACCGGTCCAGGTAGCGCAGCGGCCGGGCTGCATTCTTGGGCACATCG
>CAYFRE010000187.1:0-1598 GCA_964345455.1 uncultured Syntrophomonadaceae bacterium
CTGGTCTCGGTGATTCCCACGCCGCGTCGCAAGGTGATCACGCAGCAATCGCTGTTGAAAGGAGAAACTCCCGACCCGGTAAATGTCCCTGCGGGATGCCGCTTTCATCCCCGCTGTCCCGAGGCGTTACCGCACTGCAAAGAAGTGGCGCCTCTCTACCGGGAGGTCCGGCCGGGCCATTTCGCCGCCTGCCACCTCCTCAACGCCTGAGGTGGGACACCAGGGTAGGGACGTACCTTTTTGTCCCACTTGGGGCCAGTGGGACGACAGGGACGTCAGATCAAACGGTCATTATTTGTAGGGGCGAGTGCCTCGCCCCTGGTTAAAGCAATAATTACCTGGATGTTGTAGGGGCGAACTTCGTTCGCCCATGTTTACGCGTATGGTTTTGTGGTACCCGGAATGGGTTTGGGGCGGCCCATGGGCCGCCCCTACAGGCCTGGAGGGAAAAGGGGGTTATCATGCAGCAAAAACAGGACGTAATTCTTATATCCATAGACCACTGGCTCAGCGGCCTGGTTTACTCCGCCGCAGCCTTGTCGCGGGCCGGCTGCGAGATATTCTGGGTGAACCCCGACCGGGCCGCGGCAGAGATCACCGCTCTAAAGCTTCTAACCCGGAGGCTGCCGGTGTCTCTGGTAGATGCCACCGGAAATTTATCATTCGGTGATGCCCTCCGCGGCGCCCCGGAGCTTGCGGCCTTGCTAACAAATTTCAACCCGCCTCCCGAAATCGATCCGGAGCTGCTGGTGAAGCGTTTCGGCCCCATCCACGGTATGGTCACCGCTTCGCAAAAAGATCCTTCCCTCTGTCTTAAGGCTGCTGTGCTTGCGGTCCGCCTCGGTTACTATTTTTTGCCGGCGGAGATTCTGGCCGCATCGCCGCAGCTGCCGGAGGGGCTGCCCCTGATCCGGCTCGGGCCGGAAAGTAAAGAGAGCGCCGCGGGGTGGGCCCGTTTCCGGCAGGTTTCTACCATCCCCGACGATCAGGCGCTGGCTGCTTTCATGCAGCAATCTGAGCCGCCGCCCGACTACCTGCTGCTGTATAACTCTGACGATATCAATGAGCGGCCTGCCGTATCTTTCTCCATGGGGGATTACCGGGTCAGGGGGCTGAGCCTGCTCGCGCCGCTCTGCGCTTCCTACCGCCGTGTTTTCCCTTATGACGTTTCTGCGGCTCAGCCGGACCCGTTGGCGATCGAAGAGAACCTGAACAACTTTGTCGCTGCGGCGGACCTGCAGCCGGGATACCAGGCCATCCTGGCTTCACCGGGGGTGATTCCGTTTATCTATGACCGCCGCCTGACCATCGGCAGCCGCAGCGAAGAGGCGGCCCGTGAGATCCACCTGCGCTTGAATGACGACCTTTTCTTTGACCTGGCCGAAGGGCGCCTTTTTCAGTCCACCCCGGGCGGGCTCTCGCTGCAGATCATTTCCACAAAACATTACCTCCGGATCACCGGGACGGCAATGGCAGATAAAGCAGAGAAGGAGCTCCTGGTGGTGACCACGCCCCATGTCGAAGGGGGGATTATCTTTACCAGCGATGAGCCCTTAATTGAATGCCAGCTAAAACCGCTTTTACAAGAAGAGGGATAC